>CALMOM010000188.1:0-17672 GCA_937873305.1 uncultured Terriglobus sp. | reverse complement strand
AGGCCTACTTGCGTAGGCCCAGCTTTCCAATTACTTCGCGATAGCGGTCTGCGTCGCTCTTCTTGAGGTAGTCCAGCAGACTGCGGCGCTTCGACACAAGCATTAGAAGGCCCCTGCGCGAGCCGTGGTCCTTCTTGTGGGTCTTGAAATGGTCGGTCAATTGGCCGATGCGTTCGCTCAAGATGGCGACCTGCACCTCTGGACTGCCCGTATCGGAGTCATGGGTACGGTACTTTTCGATAATCTCGTTTTTCTTCTGCGTTGCCAACACGTCGTGCGGTACTCCTGCTTCACCAGATAATGTCAGCCGATAGGATACCATTTGGCATCTGCTGCATGGCCCGATTTACCGCCTCTTTTGCTTGAGATCGCCAATCCAGGCCAAAAAACGCAGGAACTGCCGCTTTTCTGCCCAGAGTAGGTGCCACATGCCAGCCGCGGTCACAGTCTCAGCGTGCTGTCCAGAGAAGGTCTCCACACGCCAGCGTAAGTAGGGGCTCCGCCACGGACGCAGTCGATACCCGCGTGTGGCTTTCCACAGGAATCCGGCGATCGCTGGCGCACAGCGGACGAGATGCAGCACCCGCCTAAGCGCCGCAATCATCGTTGCAACATGGTGTGCAAAATCTTATCTGCCAAATCAGACGCCGAGACGGTGTACGACCCGTCGGCGATAGACGCGCGCAACGCGTCGACCCGGTCCATGCGTACGGGGGCATCCATTTCGCGCTCTACACCGCTCGGCGCCACTTGCACTGCGCGCCTCTGCTGCGTCACATCGGCCTGCCGTTTTAACCCCATTCCTCTCGGAGGGGCAGAGCCACGCGTTCCTGCGTGCAGCGTGTCGTCCATGAACGCGATTATATGAGCCATTGCTGTGTCCTCTCTCAGGAATATCGGCGTCCTGAGGTGAAACACGAGCGGTTCATTAGAGCTTTATTTGGCAAGGCAGCCTTCCTAGCTTGCACGCAGCGCTGGGGACGAAACTTTCGCCCTTCCCTTCCGCCTTGCTGCCGCTTTCTCTGCTCCCAGATCGGCCATGGCTGTGCGCAGCCGGACCACTGCCGCGGAATGGATTTGCGACACACGGGATTCAACCACTCCCAGCGTTAGGCCAATTTCCTTCATGGTCAATTCTTCGTAGTAGTACAGGGTCAACACCATGCGCTCTTTCTCTGGCAGGGTCTCGATCGCGTCCATCAAGCGCTGGCGCAATTCACCCTTGAGACAGCGGAACAGTGGTTCATCACTTTCGGTGCCCGGCAGATACGACAACTCGTCATCGCCGCCATCTTCATTTCGCTCTAAATTCAAGCTGCCAATCTCGAGACCCTTCAGTTCTCCCAGCAACTGCTGGTACTCGCCGAGCGAAAGCTCCATGCCCTTGGCAATTTCCTGCTCTGAAGGCGCGCGCCCAAGCTGCGCGGTCAGGGTGCGTACCGTCTCCTCCACGGCCCTGCCCTTGCGCCGGAGTTCACGAGGGCTCCAATCCAACGTACGCAGCGAATCAAGAATCGCTCCGCGGATGCGAAATTGCGCATAGCTCTTGAACTGCACCTGCTTGCCCTGATCAAACTTGGCGAGTGCGTCGATCAGCCCGACCATGCCGGCGGAGATGAGGTCCTCCAAATCGACGTGCTGTGGCAATCGCTCATGAATGCGCCGTGCGACGAAGCGAACCGTGGGCAAATGCTCCAGCAGCAGCCGGTCACGGTCGACAGGGCTGATTGCCTGACCCGCCAGACCACGCTCGGTGAGATCACCGCCAAGCCTCCCCGCATCGAGCCCTTGCGGCAGCAGCGATGGAAGTTCCGCGAACGGCGACGCTGCGGTACCCGTGGTGATCATGTCAAACCTCTTTGTTCCTGCCAGTGCCTGCGTCATCTGAAGTCCTCTGCCTCATCAATGGTCAAACGCGTTTGAGTCTGTGCCGTTGTTGAATCGGCCTGACTGACTGGTTTCGCTCCGTGCGGAGGAAGCAGCCGGTGACTTCACGCTTGTAACCGCAGAGATGCAAGAGAACCGCCACATTTAGTTAGGTTGACGCTAATCTTGCGTAAACACCCAAAATTGCAGCAAAACCCAGGGTTTTGCAGGGAGATGCTCGTTTGCGTCGCACGTTGGGACACAATTTGCAGACGCGAGATGCGCGCCTCTCCTCGCTGGTACAACCGCTGCGCGCTACGACATGTGGGAATCCTAGAACCGTCTTAGATAGCGTCGCAAAATGCGGCATGTAGACGCCGTGTACACGGCTTGTGTGCCTGCATGCTGTATCGCCAGATCTCGCATAACGCACCATGCGGCAAAACTGCACACGCACCCACGCAGGACTGGCAGCCGCTGAGCGCGAGCAGTACCACACGACTTAAGGGTGCTAGCTGGCGCGTTCAGCCGCGGGAGGCGCCGCGCATCCGCAGGTGCTCCGAGGTGATGATCGCAGCGTGACCCGACACAATGATGGCCCGGTGAATGACATGCCCCAACTCCCGGACATTGCCATTCCAGGAGTACTGGCGCAAGCACTCCATGGCCTCGTATGTGATGGTTTTCTGACCGCTCAGGCCCCCATGCTGCGCCAGGAGGTAACCCACCAGCATCGGGATGTCCTCCGGCCGCTCCCGCAGGGGCGGAATCTCCACCGGGAACACGGCAAGCCGGTGGTATAAATCCAGCCGAAAACGATGGTTCTGCGCATGCGTCAGCAGGGGCTGGTGCGTCGCAGCCACAATGCGCACGTCCACGCGCGACGTCTCGTTGTCGCCAACGCGCTGCACCTCACCATTTTCTAAAAAGCGCAGCATCTTTGCTTGCAACGCCAGCGGCATCTCGCCAATTTCGTCGAGAAAAAGTGTTCCGCCATGGGCAGCTTCAATCCGCCCCATGCGCGATGTGACCGCACCGGTAAAGGCGCCACGGGTGTGGCCGAATAGCTCCGCCTCCAGCAGCTGCTCCGGTATCGCGGCGCAGTTCAGCACCATAAACGGCTTCGCGGACCGGGCACTCAGGCGGTGTACGGCCTTGGCCACAAGCTCCTTACCTGTACCGGTTTCACCCAGAACCAGTACTGTGGCTGGATGCGGTGCCACCAGCCGCACCATGCGGCTGAGCTCCTGCATGGCGGCAGCGGTCCCCACAACGTCAGGCAACAGCATGACAGGCTGCGGCAGTTTAGCGACCCGCAGATCAGCCACCCGCCGAGTGTGACTACCCGACTCAGACCCGTCGGGTGTGGTGTTTTTGTTCTCCACTTCGCTGCTCTCAGAAGAGGTCTTCGCCGGAGCCGGGATCTCTGATTCCCCGGGGGCGAACATCCTTGCCGCGGTGTCTCGCTGCGCGATCGTCTCTGGCGTGAAGTCCGCGATGTGCGCCGCTGCAGCATCGGCTGCGGCTCGCAGCACATGCTGCAACTCGTTGCGACGCATGCTGCGAGCTGCACCTGCACTATAGGCACCACCATCCATGTGCAAGAGATCCGTCGCGGGGCACAGCGTTGCGACATATTCCAAGAACTCGGCAGGCTGCAGATCTGGCAACCAATGATCCACAAGGACAGCTTCTGGGCCGGCACCATGCAGCAAGGCGAGCGCCTCAGCTCCACCTGCGGCGACTTGCACCGTCCAGTGCAAAGCCTGCAGGCGAGCCGCCACGCGCTCCCGCAAGTCGTGATCCGGCGTCACCAGAACAACGGTCCGTTGCTGCGGGCGCTGCGCAGCGATGCTCAACGCAGATCCTCCGCTTTGTCCCTTGTACCGTTCAACGACGGCAGTGCTTGCAGGCTACGAACCGCCGCAATGGCGCGGTGGCACTCACCACGAGCGATCGCCAAGTACTCTCCGGTGAGCACCGACTGCGAACCCTGCCCTGCCTCGTCCAGCAACGCAGCCAGAATGGTTAGCGGCTGGGCAACATCATGCAGCGCACATGTCAGCAGAATGGAGGGTGTCTGCAGGGCAGTAAGGGTATGGGAGCCGCTTTTATCGACAAGTGCCTTATTCAAACCACACCCACTCGCGAGAATAAAGGAAGGTGCAGCGCAGGCGTTTGCAGGGCATCCGCACCAGGGCGCACGCCAATGCCGTAGCCCTCCCCGCGCAGTGTTTCAATCAGATCGCTCTTCTCGAATACTGCCAACTTCCGGCGCAGGTAGTTGATGTACACGTCGACAACATTCGTGCCCGCATCCGGCATTACACGCCACACCTGCTTTAGAAGCTCCTGTCGAGACACAGGCCTGCCGCGCTTGAGCAGGAGGTACTCCAGCAGGGCAAATTCCTTGGTGGTGAACTCAAGCTGGTGCTCGCTCAGGGTCACCTCGCGCGTCATCCGGTTCAGCAGCAGTTCGCCATGACGCAGAACAGCCGATGGTGTGTCCACACGGCGCCTGCGGATGGCACGGCAGCGGGCATTCAGTTCCTGCGTGGAGAACGGCTTGGTCAGATAGTCGTCCGCGCCAAGATTCAGGCATTCCAGCTTGACCGCGAGGTCCGTCAGGCCCGACAGCACAATTGCCGACGTGTTCGCGGCCCGTCCGTCGATGGCGCGCAGCACGTCCACGCCACTCAACACTGGCAGTCCAAGATCCAGGATCAACAAGTCCGGCTGGTGCTCCAGCACATAGTCCCGGGCTTGTGCACCATCCGGCACACAGTGCACCTGGTGTCCTTCCTTTTCGAGAGCCCTATGCAAAAATGCGGCGAGTGCGACATTGTCTTCTGCAACTACAACGTTCATCCTGTCCTCCAGCGGCAACACATGTTCAACATCTCGCCTGTTTGTCCGCGGATGCGTCAGGTAAACGATGGCGCATGCGTTGGTGCAAATGGAACGCTTTGTGTGGAAAACTAAGGCCACTGGTACCAGATTGGCACCTGGAAGGTGAACGTACGATCACCCGTTCGCGGTCCGAATTTTGCAGTTCGCCTTTTATTCGCTACACTAAGCGGCATGGCCATCACGCGTCGGCAAAAAGAAGTGCTCGACTTTCTTTCCGGCTTCACCCAGCGGAAAGGCTATTCCCCTTCCTACGAAGAAATTGCTGCGGGGTTGGGCCTGAACTCGCTTGCCACGGTTCACAAGCACGTCACCAATCTGCACAACAAGGGCTTGTTGCAGCGCTCTCATAATCGAAGCCGGTCCATCGATGTGGTTCCTCCACGCGCTCAAAAGAAGACCGGCGAGCGCCTGCCGCTGCTGGGACGCATTGCTGCCGGAAAACCCGTTGAGGCGATTGAGAATGCGGAAAGCATCTCCTTATCGGAGATCATCGGCAACCGTGAGGTGTTTGCCCTTGAGGTTCGGGGCGACAGTATGCGTGACGAGCACATTGTGAACGGAGATTATGTTCTGGTGGAACGTACCAGCACCGCGCGGGAGGGTGAAATCATCGTGGCGCTGGTCGACGGAACAGATGCCACGCTCAAGCGCTATTACAAAGAGGGCAATTTAATTCGGCTGCAGCCCTCGAATAGCGAAATGTCGCCGATCTTCGCGCCCGCGGACCGTGTTGCAATTCAGGGCAAGGTGCTGGGCATGCTGCGCAAGTATGCGTGACACCCACGTCTCGCTCGGGTGCGACCTGCTGGTGTTCGACCTGGATGGCACCTTGGTGGATTCTGAGACGGACCTGGCCAATGCCGTGAATGCTTCGTTGGGCTCGCTGGGCAGGCCGCATCTGCCGCAGGAGCAAATCGTCGGCTTCATTGGCGACGGCGCTGCCACGCTGGTCAACCGCTCGCTCGAGGCCACGGGCGGCAATATACCGGACGTTGCGAAGCCGGCGCTGGACCACTTCCTCTCGCACTACCGGCAGCATCTGCTCGACACGACGCGCACCTACCCTGGCGTACTCGAGGCGCTAACTGCCATTCATGCCGTGTCTCCTTTGCTGCCGATGGCGGTGCTCACCAACAAACCGGTGAACCCGTCTCGCTCCATCTGCGACGGCCTGGGCCTCTCACCCTACTTCTTCGCCAACTACGGCGGCAACAGCTTCCCAATGAAAAAGCCTCACCCAGCAGGGCTTCTGAGCATCGTCGCGGAGGCCGCTTCGTTGCGTAAGAGGCCGGTTGCGTTGACGCGAACGGTCATGGTGGGCGACTCGCATGTGGACGTGGAGACAGCGCGAGCGGCAGGCGTCCTGAGTCTCGGCTGCCTCTACGGCCTGAGCCCAACCAGCCTACGGGCATCGCAACCGGACTCACTGGCCGAGACGCCCGCAGACTGGCTGCCGCAGCTCCGCCGCCTGCTTACACCGTCTCCGCTGGCACCCGCGTCGGGCGCAGTTTCGTACCACTGACAGCAGACCCCGCGTCCGGGTGCAAACGCGCAAAGAACGGCAACGCGCACGCGCACAGGGCGGCCATGGCGCTAAAGGCGACGCGAAAGTCCGACGCGATGGTGGTTCGTCCACGGGCAGCCACATGCAACGCTAGTGCGGCCAGCGCTACACCTAGACTCGTGGTCATCTGCTGAAGCGTTGTGGCCAGGGTGGTACCGCTGCCCTTCAGGTCCTCCGGCAGGTCTGAGAAGCCCATGGTCGTCAGTGATGTCAGTTCCATGGAGCGAGCTAGGCCGCCCAGGAACAGCAGCAGCAACACCAGCGTTCTCGGCGTGCCCGCATATAACCAGCCGCAGCTTGCCAGCAGCAGCACGGTTGCAACACCATTCCAGACCAGCACCTGCCGAAAGCCGAAGCGTCGCAGCAGCGGACTGGTCAGCGGCTTCATCGCGAGATTGCCGACAAACACCGCCATCGTCAGCGAACCGGACTGCAGCGGGTCCAGGCCAAAGCCCACCTGGAAAAGCAGCGGCAGCAGAAACGGCACCGAGAACACGGCCATGCGCACCAGCAAACCGGGCAGCAACGCCGTACGGTACGTCTGGATACGGAACACTTCCAACCGAAACAGGGGTGCCGCGGATCTGCGCAGGTGGCGCAGCGTCGCCGCGGTCAGGAGTAGCGTTGCAGCAGAAAACAAGACCACCGTGGGCGCAGCTGGATGCGATCCCTGCAGTACTTCCAGCAGGACGATGAGGCAGAATGAAGCGCCGCCCACCAGCAAAAATCCGAAGAGGTCAAAGGGCGTTTGGCTGCCGCGACCGTCACTGCGGACGATGCGCAGGGCCAACACAAACAGCACCGCACCTATAGGCAGATTCAGCAGGAACATCCACGGCCAACTGGCGTAGCGCAGCACCAAGCCACCCACCGGTGGCCCCACGATCGGCCCCACCAGCGACGGCCAGATGGTGTACGCAATCGCCTTCATCAGCTGCGCCTTGCTGGCGGCACGAACAACCATCAACCGGCCCACCGGCACCATCATCGATCCGCCAATGCCCTGCAGGACCCGCGCCGCAGTAAACAGCGGCAGTGTCCGGCTGACACCGCATAGGGCCGAAGCAGCGGTAAAGATAAGTATCGCCGCGGCAAACACCCGCCGTTCGCCGAAGCGTGACGCCATCCAGCCGCTGACCGGGATAAAGATCGCCAGCGTCAGCAGGTACGACGTAATACCGACATTGACCGCAACCGCAGTGGTGTGAAAGTCGCGCGCCATGGACGGCAGGCCAGTCGCGATGATGGTCGCATCCAGGTTCTCCATGAACTGCGCCGCGGCAGACAGCAGGGCGACAGCCAGCGCATAGCCGCGCAGCGTTGAGGCATCCTTCTGCAGTGTCGAGGCGGTGGTGCTCAAGCCTCCACTGTAACGCGCTGCTCTGCCCGCAGCCGCATGGGCTGCCGGTGCCAGTACGTCAGCGAACGCCACAGCCACTCCACCGGGCCGAACTGGAAGCGGCTAAGCCACAGTGGACTCCACAGCAGGTTCACCACCCACACACCGGCGACCACGTAGTACAGCTTGTAGTACTCCACATAGCCGTACCAGTGGGTCGGCCCCCACACAAACAGAAAGCGGCAAGTAATGCTCGTGAGCAAGTAGTTACTCAGCGCCATCTGCCCCACGGCAGCCACACGGCGCGTGAGCGCCTTCATGAGGCCAGCCCGCACTACCAGCAGCACAATCGCGGCGTTGGCCAGCGCACCAGAGACACGGCAGATGTCGTACGGGATGGTCAACCAGGCGTTGGATCGTACCGCTTCGAAGCCGCTGCGCCACGATTCGATACACGCCGCGCCGCCCAACGGAATGGCAATCATGCAGCCAATGACCGCTGTACGCACATAAAACGCAGTAGGCTGCTTGCCAATAAGAAAGCCGTTCTTATACAGGCCCATGCCCAGCAACATAAAAATCAGCACATCTGCAAAGGCTACGTAAACAGCCGTTGCCGCGTCGTACTCGCCCTTCGCATCCGCGGCAAACGCCTTGCCATAACTTTTGTGCTTGGCCAGGTCTTCGTCAACGTCCTTGGTCGAGTGCCACCATTGTTGGTCCAACTTGACCTTTGCTCCGATGGCATCCTTCTGGTCCTGCGTCAGCGTCTTGCCAGCGTGGACTGCAGTGATGGCATCCACGCCTTTCTTGTAGGTGAAGTATGTTCCCAAGTATCGTCCGACGCCCGCCACCAGGACCCACGCGACGAGCAGCCATCCTGCCGCTTTGATGAGTGTTTTTGCCTGCAGCTTGCGCATGGGGTAAAGGAACAGCAGCCCGACAACGCCATACCAGAACAGAATGTCGCCGTTCCACACAAGGTATCCATGCAGGGCGCCGATGAGCACCAGCCACATGTTGCGCCGCAGAAAGATGTCGGCGACCCTGTCCCCTCCGCCGCGCCGCTCTGCGCGTTCCGTTAGCAGCACCACGCCGGCACCGAACAGCATGGAAAACAAAGCGCGCATCTTGCCTTCAGCCAGCACCCAACGCAGCATCCACGCGATGGTGTTTGCCTTTGCATGCGGCCCGGAGAACACCGGCAGCACGGTACCGAGAGGCACAGCATACGCCCAGCCCGGCAGGCCGAAGCTGGTGATGTTCATCAAGAGGATCCCCATGAGCGCAAAGCCGCGCAGCACGTCCAGGCTGTTGATACGCTCCTGCCGCGTGACGGGGGCAAACTCCTGTTTTGGTGGCCCGGCAAGTTCCTCAAGCGCGGCGGGTAAAACGGGGGCTTCATCAAAGGCAACGGAGGCGCTGGCCATGGGTACACTCCTGCAGCAACGGTGAGGCAAGATCGAATCGCGCCAAAGAGTAGCAGTAGCCCGGCGCCGTGGCTACAACTATGTCGTGGCACACTGTTCGGTTCCCTACACAGACCGTATTCTGTAAGGATGGATTTCCAGCTCAGCACCACGTACAAGCCGCAGGGTGACCAACCGCGTGCCATCCAGGAGCTTTCCGCTGGCCTGCGCGACGGCGAAAAGCACCAGGTGCTGCTGGGCGTCACCGGCTCCGGTAAGACCTTCACCATGGCCAAGGTGATCGAAGAAGTGAACCGGCCCGCCATCGTGCTGGCGCACAACAAGACGCTGGCCGCGCAGCTGTACCACGAGTTCAAAACCTTCTTCCCTAACAATGCGGTCGAATACTTCGTCAGCTACTACGACTACTACCAGCCCGAAGCCTACATCCCGTCCGGCGACCTCTACATTGAGAAAGAAGCGACGATTAATGAGGAGTTGGACAAGCTCCGTCTCAGTGCCACGCGCAGCCTGTTCGAGCGGCGCGACTGCATCATTGTCTCGTCCGTGTCGTGCATCTACGGCCTGGGTTCGCCGGAAGCGTATTACGGCATGCTCATGCTGCTGGAGAAGGGCCAAAAGATCAAGCGGGAAGACATCACCCGGCGGCTGGTCGAAATCCTGTACGAGCGCAACGACGGTGACTTTCGCCGCGGCACCTTTCGCGTGCGCGGCGATGTGGTCGAGGTCTACCCCACCTATGACGAAAACGCCTACCGCATCGAGCTCTTTGGCGACGAGATCGACTCCCTCTCGCAGATTGACCCGCTCTTCGGCACCGTCAAGCAGAAGTATGCGCGGCTGCCCATCTACCCGAAATCGCACTACGTGGTGCAGCCCGAGCGCAAGATGAGCGCGGTCAACAGCATCGTGGCCGAGCTTACCGAGTGGGAGGCGCAGCTTGAAAAAGAAGGCCGCATGGTGGAGGCGCAGCGCATCCACCAACGCACGCGCTTCGACCTGGAGATGATCAAGTCCGTTGGCTACTGTCATGGCATCGAGAACTACTCGCGCCACTTCAGCGGACGCCTGCCGGGCGAGCCGCCGCCCACGCTGTTCGACTACTTTCCGCGCGACTTCATGATCTTCATCGACGAGTCGCACGTCACGGTGCCGCAGCTGCACGGCATGTGGCATGGCGACCGCTCGCGCAAGGGCAACCTGGTGGATTACGGCTTTCGCCTGCCGTCCGCCATGGACAACCGCCCGCTCAAGTTCGACGAATTCGAAACACGCACTGGCCAGATCGTCTACGTCTCCGCAACGCCCGGACCATACGAATTGACGATGACCGCGGGCGTCGTCACCGAGCAAATCATCCGACCCACCGGGCTCATCGATCCGCCCGTGGAAATCCGGCCAATCAAGGGCCAGATCGACGACCTGTTGGCCGAGATCCGCGACCGCGTCGAGAAGGACCAACGCGTCTTGGTAACGACCCTAACCAAACGCATGGCGGAGGACCTGTCCGGCTACTACACCGAAGTCGGCGTCAAGTGCCGCTACATGCACTCGGAAATCGAGACGCTGGAGCGCGTGAAGCTGCTGCGCGACCTGCGCCGCGGCGAGTACGACGTGCTCATCGGCATCAACCTCCTACGCGAGGGACTCGACCTGCCGGAGGTATCGCTCGTCGCCATCCTCGATGCGGACAAGGAAGGCTTTCTGCGCTCGCAGGGCTCGCTCATCCAGACCATCGGCCGCGCCGCGCGCCATCTGGAAGGCCGCGCCATCTTGTACGCCGACGTGATGACCGACAGCATGAAGCGCGCGCTGGACGAGACCAGCCGCCGCCGTGAAAAGCAGCAGGCCTACAACGACGAGCACGGGATCACGCCGCAGTCCGTGGCCAGCCCCATTGGCGACGCGCTCGTCGGCATCGCACAGGCGGACTATGTCGATGTGACAGTAGACAACGGCGGCATGCCCGAGTTCACCTCGCAACTCGAGCTCGACAAGCACATTGCGGGCATGGAAGCCGACATGCGCGCGGCGGCCAAGAACTTCGAATTTGAGAAGGCAGCCAAGCTACGCGACACCATCAAGGAGATGCGGACCAAGGAGTTCTTCTTTGCGTAAGACGCTTACCCATCGAGCGCCCTGAGGCAAGTTTGCCGGCCTGAGCACGCCCGGTCCGGTGTGACTGCTGAAGCCGTTGTCGGAAGGGCATGGCTTTAGCCGCCGAGGTCAGTCTCGAAGCCGACCTCGGCGGCTAAAGCCCGCTCATTTCTTCAATGCTGCGCGGCACAGCTGAAGCTGTGCCCTTCCGAAAGCTGTACGTGACATAACCTAGCGCACGGCAGCCGTGGGACAATGCAGGCAAGACCTCACCACTGCCCCATGAACCACTTCTGCCGCTATTGGCGTACCGTGCCCACGAGCCGTTGGCTCACCCTTGTGCTGTTAGTGTTGCCGGTGCACGCTGCCCGCGCGCAAACCACACTCGTGCTGCAGCCCGCCAGCAACGTGTTCACACTGGCGGGAACTGGTGTGGATGGGGCCGTCAAGGCTGGCATTGGCGTGCAATCCCCGCTTGGAACACCCCGGGCGCTGGCGTATGACACTGCGGGCAGCCTGTATATCGCGGACGCACGCAACCACCAGGTGCTGCGGGTGGATACCGCGGGCAAGCTCACCGTTCTCGCAGGCACGGGCCATCAGGGCTTTGCAGGCGATGGCGGATCCGCTACTGCTGCGGAACTGAATACGCCCTCCGGCATCGTCGCCGACAGTCTCGGCAATGTCTTCATCGCCGATTCCGGCAACGGGCGCGTGCGCCGCATCGCCGCCGCCGACGGTACCATCACCACCATTGCAGGCTCCGGCGTGGCAGGCTTCAGCGGGGATGGTGGACCGGCGGTCGCGGCAGCGATGCGTGCGCCGGGTGCGCTTGCCATCGATAACAGCAGTGGCGCGCTCTACATTGCAGACAGCGGCAATCACCGCGTGCGCAAACTCCTGAGCAACGGAACGATCGCGACCATCGCGGGCGATGGGCAGGAGGGTGACGCTGGTGATGGTAGTGCCGCGCTGGCTGCAAGCTTCGGCACGGTTTTTGGATTGGCCGTCGCAACTAGCGGCCAGCTGCTGATTGCAGACACGGAAGCGCGCCGTGTGCGTGCGCTGAACGCGGATGGCACGGTCACCGCGTACAGCATGGGGTCGCTGCCCGTGCGGCGCCCCGCGGGCCTGGCCGCAACCAGCAGCACCGTGTACCTTGCAGACGCCGCTCTGCAAAGCATCGGTGCGGCAGGGGCGGACGGTGCATCCACGCTGGTCGGCTCGGGCGAGCAGGGTTCGTTTCACGCAGGCGGCCCATTGCAGACGCCTCTCGACACGCCCAGCGCGGTTGCGCCCGGCCTGCAGGGCACACTGGCCATTGCGGACGCGCACAACCACCAGGTGCAGCAGGTACAGGCAGCAGCGCTGGACTTCGGCACCATTCCCACAGGCAGCCAAAGTGCCGCGCAATCTGTCACATTGACCAACGGCGGCAAATCTGCCCTGACTGTGACCGCGCTGCAGGTACCCGTCGGCTTTGCCACGTTCGCCAGCAACACCACCTGCACAGCGGTGCCGTTTACCCTGCAGCCGGGCGGCAGCTGTGGCATTGCCATCCTGTTTGCACCCACGGTGCAGGGCGCGGCAAACGCGCTTGCGCAGGTGCGATTTACGGGCGGTGCTCCACAGTCATTGCTGCTACGTGGAACGGGGTCGTCCAGTGGATCGCTCGCCGCCTCGAGCACATCACTTCGGTCAGACGGCACCATCGCCTATGCGGGTGCGACGGTCAGCCTGGCTGCAAGCGTAAGTGGTCAATCGCTCGCCTCGCCCGCCGGCAACGTCACGTTCATGGACGGCACAGCCCCTCTGGCGACAGTACCGCTAACCAGCGGCACGGCGGCACTCTCCACGGCGTCGCTCACCACGGGTCCACACTCCCTGCGCGCGGTGTACGCGGGCGACGCCGTGTACAGCACCAGCACCTCAGCTGCGGTGACGGTCACGATGGTGCCCTCGCCAGATTTCACGCTATCAGCGGGTGCCGCCAGCTATAGCGGACAGGCAGGTGCATCCATGACTGTGCCGCTGACACTGCTGCCCATCAATGGCACGCTGAACCAACCCGTACAGATTGCCGTCAGCGGCCTGCCCAGTGGCGCAAAGGCGGCGTTCAACCCCAGCACGTTTGTACTGGGTGGCACCGGTACCACCGTCAGCCTGCTTATCCAACTGCCGACTACCCTCGCCGATGCAGGCCGGCACCGCCTGCCAACGCTGCCCTATGCCGCGCTCCTGCTGCCGCTGCTGTGCCTCCGCAGACAGCGCCGTCTGCATCTGCTGTTTGCCGTGTGCCTTACTGCAGCGGCGCTTAGCCTGGACGGCTGCGGCAGCGGCTTTAAACCGGGCGTGACGCAGGCCGACCTGACCAGCACCACGAAGAGCTACACCGCCGTGGTCACTGCCACCACCACTGGCGTCCTCGGCTCGCCGCTGGCGCACTCAACTCCTGTCGGATTGGTGATCTCAAAGTGAACTTGAAGTTCTTCGCTGCTGCACTCGCAATGCCGATCCTGACCTCTTCTGCGCAAGCCCAGAACTCCGGCGAGCACGACCTCTCGGCCAACCTTCGCTACTCCGCGACACGCGCGCAAACGCTCACCGGCGGCTGCTGCTTTTACCTGGGGGGTGGCGCGGCAGACGCAGCGCTCCCCGTGCTGCCCCACGTCTCCGCTGTGGTGGAAGCAGCAGGAGAAACCACCAGCCGCGTCACAGGCACCAGCCGTGGCCTCAGCACGATCACTCTGCTTGCCGGACCCCGCTACACACAGCCAGTCGGCAGCCGCTTTCAGGTCGCAGCGCAGACGTTGTTCGGTGCCGTGCGCGGCTTTGACGCGGACTTCAGTACGGCAAATACCTCGCAGAACGCCGCAACCGCCTTTGCATATGCTGTCGGCGGCTTTGCGGAGTATCGCCTCTCACGTTCGCTTGCGGTGCGTGCGGCGCAGGTGGATTACCTGCAAACCAACCTGCCCAACGGCGCAGACAACCGGCAACGCAACATCCGCCTGGGCGCAGGCATCACGTTGACCGTTCCCCTGCCGCAGTCCCGCCGCTAGCGTAAGGCAGCACCGCCACTACCGCACGGCAGCGGCGCGACCACGTTGTCATCCCGACCGGAGCGAAGCGAAGTGGAGGGACCTGCTGTTCTGCTGCCGCAGCAAACAAGGGGACACCATACTGGTGTCCCTTGCCCTTCCAAGTTGGAGAGAGCCTAGAACTGGCCCCACAGCAGCTGGTTGTACACGTCGTGGTGGAACTGCACCTCACTGGGCTTCACAATGCTGCCCAGCAGACGCGGGCAGCGGTCGGCGGAGGCCTGCTTCAGGTCCGCGTAGCGCTGCTTCACGTCCTCGCCCAGCAGCTGCGTGGTCCAGTCTGCACCGCGGAAGTTCTCCAGCGCCGTGTAGATGTTGTCCGGCAGGTAGCGCTGTGCCTGGCGCAGGTTCTCGATCTGGCCCACCTGCCCATCCAGACCGGTCTTGAACACCGAGTACAGCACCGCGTACGGATTTGCATCCGGGCCGACCGAACGCACTTCTACACGCGCCGACTTCTCGTTGCCAATGGGAATGCGCACCATCGACCCACGATCCGTCGCGGAAGCCTTGATCTGGTTCGGTGCCTCAAAGTGCGGGTCCAGGCGGCGATACGCGTTCACGCTGGCATTCAGCAGCAGGCAGATGTCGTTGCCATGGGTCAGGATCTTGTCGATAAAGCTCCATGCCATCGGCGACATACCCTCTTCGCCCGCAGCGTCAAAGAACAGGTTCTTCTTATCCTTTGTGATGGACACGTTGGTGTGCATGCCGCTGCCGTTCACGCCCGTTACCGGCTTGGGCAGGAACGATGCTGTCATGCCCAGTTGCGTGGCCACCTGACGGCAGATCAGCTTGTATAGCTGGATCTGGTCGGCGGCACTCACCACGTCGCCGTAGGTGTAGTTGATTTCGAACTGCGATGGCGCAACCTCGGGGTGGTCCTTCTCATTCTCGAAGCCCATGGCGCGCTGCACTTCCGCAGCCGTGTCGATGAACTCGCGTAGCGGGTCGCCGGGCAGCGAGTTGTAGTAGCCGCCGCCGTTCACATACTCAAACGTGCCCGTCTTGTGGAAGCTGCGCTCCGCGTCCACACCCTCGAACAGGAAGCCCTCGACCTCGTTCGCGGCGTTCAGCGTGTAGCCGTTCTCGCTGTACTGCTTGTTGGCAAACTGCTTCAGGATGCCGCGCAGGTCCGCACCGTACGGCTGGCCCGTCTTGTCGATCACCTCGCCGAAAATCAGCGTCTTGCCCGCGCCAAACACATCGGCGGGCGTCCAGTAGAACGCATTCCAGTCCAGCCCCAGCCGCAGATCGCTTTCCTTCTGTGCCGTAAAGCCGCGGATCGACGAGCCGTCGAACGTCAGGTTGTCATAGCTGTTCACCAGGAACTTCTTGTCATAGTCCAGCATGTGCAGGCGGCCTTCCAGGTCGCTGAACACCACCGTCACGGCCTTGATGCCCTTGGTGTCGGTCAGATACTTCAACCGCTCTTCCTGGATCGTGCCAACGTCCACGCGCTGCTTGCGCTGGTCCTTGGCGGCAAGGTTCAGCTCTTCCAGTTCCTCATACGAAAGCTCAAGAAAGTCGCGATAGCTACCGGACATACAGCTCCTTTACGGGGTGATGCGAAATGGCATGCACGTTCCCCGCGGAGCCGGGTGGGTTCAACAAAGGAACGGATAGTAGTTAAGTTAGCAGAACATCTCGGCAAGCAACACGCCGACTGCAGCACGGCCAGGATCGTGCTCACCAGCAGCCAAGCAGCCGCCCAGCTCCCACCCGCCTGCTATGCGCGGAAGCACCATTGCGGTTGGAAGTCACACCTACTAGCAGGCTTGCAGAAGCAGGGCTGCATGCTGCTTGCTGCTTGCTTGATGGCGGGTGAAACGGAAATAACGCAGAGCGGCTAAAAGGTAAAACAGGAGCCGTAAAGCATGCTATTTCTTCTTCGCTGCAGTCTTTACAGCGCCAGCCTGTGCACTTTGTAAACGGTATTCACGAATGTAGGCAGCACCTGCTTTCGACAGCCTAAACCGTCTCCAATGAACAGATGTCGGGACTTTGTCGGCTTCTACCAATCCATAAACCAGCAACGGACTAGCAACTTCGTGAAAGACGAAAGACTCCGCTTCATGAACACCGGATTGATTTCTAACACCTCGAACTAAGCTGCTCTCAAAAGTGAGCAAACATTCCTGGAGAGTCAAAGTGATGGCTTTTCCGGTATCAATTATGCTCCCGGGAATGTCAACCCTCTTACCTTTTAATAGAGTGCTAGTCGCTTGGTAGTCAACTAAGTTGGCAGCGCCTTTGGCAACCGACTTCTTTAGCTTGTTGATCTCAGCTTGGAGTTCCCTGTTAGCTTGAGTAAGCCTAATGACATCCAGTGCAGCAGCATTCTTCAAATCGGCATCTCGTCCGGACACCCAACCTGCTAGACCGGGCGTCTTGACAAGCTGAGGCAACGATTCATAGATCGCTAGCTTGACTTCTTGGGCTGTTTCAAAGAAGGCGGAGTGTTTGGAACAGACGTCTTTTCTGAAGGCCTCGTAAAGTGAAACATTTGCCCGCTCTACGGCTTTCAACCCTTTGTCTTTGACCTTCAACTCAATTGCTGATTCTCTAATCACGATTGCAAAGAATGGTTTATCTAGCTCGATAGCATACCGGTATTCCAGTTCGGTGTAGCTCAGACCAGAAGTCGGTTCTATAGAACCGTACCTACCCCCTAGGATCAGCACGAAAAGATCACAGTCCCTTATCCACTGGCGAATAACTTCCATTTGGGATTGGTTGCCGGCCGTGAATAGTTCCATTCCTGCGGGGATGTGCCCTGCTTTCAGTACAGTCTCAACTGCAGCTTGACGCTCTTCGCGCAGATCTTCGAAAGTTGAAGATATGAAGACTTGAAATCGACGCTCCTCCATTACTCCCTCGCTCGTGATTGCTGGATTACAGCAGCGTAAGACCCAAGAGTCTCTCGATGAAGATCTTCGAATGCATTCGAGTTTTTAACTGGCTAAGACGTCCCCATACTAGACACGCTCATCTGACTGGAGTGGCTCCGCAGGTAGGACTCGAACCTACAACCCTTCGGTTAACAGCCGAATGCTCTGCCATTGAGCTACTGCGGATCGTGTGGCAACGAGGTGCCGGCAGGCGGGTGCCGGCTCAACTCGCAAGGACAGTTATAGCAAAGTGAGCGGGGTGGGTCAAAGCTGGGCGCATCGTTCCATCAGGCCCGCACCCAATGGGCTGTTCCGCTGCTTCGCTGTGGGCTGCCGCCCCTCTCGCGAAGCAGGGGCTCTGAGGGCTTCCGCAGATTGCTTCTAGTACCGAGTTCGGGGCGTGCGCCCCCGCGCGGGCGCCCGCCCCGGCGCGCCTCGATCCTTGCAGATGGAAGGCAGCCGGATACCGGTTGG
>CALMOM010000187.1 GCA_937873305.1 uncultured Terriglobus sp. | reverse complement strand
AGACGCCGGCGGATGTGGGTCTAGCCTTTGTAGAAACGAGCTTCTCGTCCTCCGACGGTATTTCTCTTGAGTCGTGGTTCATTCCATGCGAAGGGTCTGACAAACTGGTGATCGCCAACCATCCCATGAGCTTTAGCCGCTATGGTTTTCCTTCCCATCTGGAGCCCTGGAAGTCGTTGTACGCCTCGTCCGGCAACGATATCGAAGTGAATTTCATTCCGGACTACAAGATCCTTCATGACGCCGGTTACAACGTGCTCACCTACGATCTGCGCAACTTTGGACACAGCGGGGCGGCGAACGGTGGTGTCAACAGCGGTGGGCTCTTCGAAGCGCGCGATGTCATCGGATCGCTGGTGCATGCTAGAACTCAAAAGGATCTCTCCGGCATGCGCGTTGGCCTATTCAGCCGTTGTCTGGGTTGCAATGCCACTTTGTTCGCGATGGAGCAGCAGCCGGAACAGTTCCGGGATGTCCGTTGCATGGTTGCACTTCAACCCCTATCGACTCGGGTTGCTGTTGAACGCATGCAGGAACTGGCTGGTGCACCAGCTGAAGCGATCAATGATCTTGAGCAGCAGATGAGGCTGAATACCAGCTTCGCTCTCGATGACCACACTCCCGTACATGCGGCGAAGAGTGTGATGGTCCCGACCCTCATGGGCCAGGTTCACGACGACCTGATGACCAGGCCGAGTGACGTGCAGTCATCTTCGACAATGTTCCCGTGCAGGACAAGGAACTGTTCTGGATCAACGGCACGAACCTTCGCTGGGATGGTTATAAGTACTTCCAAAAGGAGCCGCAACAGATGCTCGGCTGGTTTGATGAGCA
Source organism: uncultured Terriglobus sp. (assembly GCA_937873305.1). Taxonomy (GTDB): domain Bacteria; phylum Acidobacteriota; class Terriglobia; order Terriglobales; family Acidobacteriaceae; genus Terriglobus. The sequence goes on along the minus strand of CALMOM010000187.1, from coordinate 14,327 downwards.
TCTGTAATCGGCTTGGAAGGAGCATCAAGCAGCTCGTCGATCTCGTCGGCGAGCTGCACAAGAATGAAGTCCAGTCTGAAAGCCGGACTTAATTCGGAACAGTGGACCAAGCTGTTGAGACAACGGTTTGAACGAGCAAAGCGGGAAGGAGATCTCCCTGGCACATGGGAACCAAATCCTTGGCGCAGTATCTTTATGCGCTGGCTTCAGGACTGGCAGTTCAATCCAGCAGCGGCATCTCTTCCGAGGTGCTCAACGATGCTATCGACCAAGTGATGGCGAACTGGCCCGACTGGAACCACCTTACCGATTTCTCACAACGTCGCTCCCCGTGTGCAACGGGGACAAGACTCAGCACCATCGGTCGCGAACGATCTGCTGCGGCTTAGAAAAAACCCACGAAATAGGAGAACAAACCCTCTTCCGTGACCCTGCCATATGTTCTCGCAGTCGCGATGCCGGAGCCATCCGCCGCGTGCAGTCTTATGTCGGCTAGGAACTGTCCGTGATGGAATGAGAACGTTCTTAGAGCGAAGTAGGCATCAGGTCTTTGTGCTGCGAAGCCTTCGATATGCGCCTCCAGCTCCTGAAGCCCATGGCTTTCCGCATTCGGCAAGAGGGACACAACATCCTCGGAGACTAGCGAACTGAGGAGGCGCTGCCGCTCGTCTGTCGCGAGGGAGCTGTAAGCCTTCAGGTATGTCTCATATTGTGCTTGGATTATCTCTTTCGTCATCGGTGCTCCTCGTGGGCAGGTTGTTCGTCTTTGGCCTTTAGCGAAACCTGGCTTCCCCAAGGGTCAACTAGCCCTGAGCCGTCCATTTGCTTAAGCCTCTCTTTCGCCGAAGTGACTTCGGCATCGCTTCCGAGCACGAGTTCCCAGGACAACAAGCGCGCGTCTGTCGGGCTGACCGGCGTAGCATCCTGTGCCCAGGTATTCAATCCGACATGGTGGTGATAGCCGCCTGCCGAGATGAATAGGACGCCCGGATAGCTTGAATGCACAACTTCAAATCCAAGGCCGTCGCAATAGAACTTTCGCGCTCGTTGGAGGTCATTGACGTAGAAGTGGATGTGGCCCATCACCGTTCCAGCCGGCATACCAGTCCAGGGACGATGAGGCACCGCAAGCAGTTCGTGGAAGCGTAAAGGCTCTGCGCCTAGCGCCACTTCGCCATTGCGGTAGGACCACTCCACCCTGGGACGATCGGCTGGGCACGCAGGGCGGCCTGTTCAATCGCCTGAATGGTTACATCAACGCAGGCGCTTTCACCGCGTCCAGCGCTGACGTTTGGCAATGCGCCGCGCACGCTTTCTCTGCGCGGACCGGCATACACCAACTGGGACCTCTCGCATTTCAAGGACATGCCCATCCGCGATCGCGTGAACGTGCAGTTCCGCAGGCCTTCAACGCCTTCAACACGCCGTGGTTCGCCGGCCCCAACACCGCGTTTGGCAGCAGCAATTTCGGCAAGATTACCGTGCAGGTGAACTTTCCGCGCTACCTGCAGCTTGGGCTGCACATCCGCGACTAACAGAACCGACACCCAGGAGAACGCATGTCTTACGAACTTTCTCGACGGTCCCTGTTACGCCTCAGCGCTTTGTCCCTGGCGGCTGTGGCCGTTCCGTTGGCCGTGGAAGCGGCCCTGGCAGCGCAGCCGCGTTCTGCTGCCGGCCCCATCCTGCTCAACCTGAACTAGAACGCCTTTGGGCCTTCTGTGCAGGTGCGCTTCGCAATCGAACATTCGCTGCCACAACTCGCCCGGTATGCCACCACGGAGCTTTCACAGCAGTTCACGGAGCAGGTCGCCGCATACGAGCAGATCTCGCCGGACCAGGTAATTCTTGGCGAGATTCTTGGCGGCCTTGGTCTGTATCTGGGCAGCAACGGCGGTCCGGGCGGGGAGTTCGTCTACAGTACGCCGGGGTACCTTGCGCTGGTGAACGCAACGGCTAACGTGGGCGGTATCGGCGTTCCGGTGCTACTGAATGCCGCGTTCGAAAACGATCTTCCCGCGCTGCGGCAACACATCGGCGCGAAGACCCGAGCCGTCTACCTGATCAACCCGCACAACCCCACCGGCACGCTGAACGATACGGCGGCCTTTCACACGTTCCTGCGCGAGGCGTCTGCGCACGCTCCCGTGATCGTCGACGAGGCCTACCTGGAGTACAGCCCCGACTTCCGGATGCGCTTCGCCGCGTTGCTGGTGCAGGATCGCGCAAATGTTCTCGTCTTCCGGACCTTCGACAAGATCCATGGTCTCGCGGGCCTCCACATCGGCTACACGATAGGTCCGCGAGCGCTGATCGCTGCCTTGAGGAAGCAGGGGCTCGGCGATGGGGAGGTTTTAGGGCGCTTCAACCTGGTCGCCGCAAGTGCGGCGCTGTCCGACGCGACGCACATTCCGCGCATTTCGCGATCTCGTTGCAACGGAGCGCGGCCGCTAGCACGCCGAGCTCGACGCGCTGAAGCTGCAGCACACGCCCTCTGCCGCGAACTTCGTCTTCCTGAACACGCGCAAACCGCACGATGCTGTTGCCACGGCGTTGCGGCAGCAAGGCATCGTGGTCGCCCGGGCCTTTCCGCCCTATGACACCTGGGTCCGCATCACAATCGGCACACCGCAAGAGAACTCCGCCGCCCAGAGTGCTCTCGTCGAAGTGCTCAGACATAACTCCGCCAAATCTGAGACCCATCGCAAAGGTAATGGCGTTTCTCAGGACTAATCCGGAGCACGCCTCTGGAGTAATGTCTAAAGAGAACGCGGAGCTGGAGCGCGCGCAGTAGCTCGGGGTCTTTCTGGCGCACAATCTGGTTCAACTGCGCCGTTCGCATCAAACATTGTGTGCCAGCTGCAGTTCGATGATGTCCGGCCGAAACCCGAGCTCTCATCGAGGAACGTGCGTGCGATGGCACGAAAAGCGTGAGGCACCAGTTCCTCCTTGCTTAACCCCCAGCGTTCGCAACGCCGCGAGCACAGCGTTTTCGCTCATCGGGCGTTTGCGGCTGCGCGCGCCTGGAACGGCGTACTCACCGCCTCCGGTTACCAGTTGAAGGTCTCGCAGAATGGTTATTGCGTGTGTCGAGAGCGGCACGATGTGCGGCTGCTTCGTCTTGCTGCTGATGTACTCCCGGTAGCTCTGTCGAGATCGAACTGCCGCCATCTGCCGTGTCGTAACTCGCCTGGTCGGACAAACAGCATAGGAGCTAGCCGCAACGCAGCACTAACCACGGCAGTTCCACGATACCCATCCATGGCCGTAAGTATCTGACCGATACGGAGAGGCTCAAGCGTAGCGGCAAAGTGTCCCTTGGGAATCGAAGCCAGCGCCTCACTCAGATGGCTATAGGAAGCTATGCAGTGTCTATGCGGCGATCGGGAACGACTAGCACGTCCTTGAACCTTACAGTGGTGGACCTGAGCGGGATCGAACCGCTGACCTCCTCGTTGCGAACGAGGCGCTCTCCCAGCTGAGCTACAGGCCCGTCGTCTGCGCCGCGGTAAGAAGGGGCAGCAGGTACGTGTCGTTCCAGCGCGGCTGCGCAAACAACTCCATGAGTGTAGCAGGGAAGCCAACGCGACTCAACGAAGCCACAAAGCTCGATCAGGCCTGCAGCGCGGCGGCGAGAGCTGTTACGGCGGCAGCTGGCAAGCTGCCCTGGGCGAGCTCCCGGCTGCCACCACCGCGGCCGCCCAGCGCAGCCAGCGCCGCTCGCAACTCAGTGCCGCAGTTGCGACTTTCTCCCCGTGACGCCAGCACCACGGCGCAGGTGTCACCCTGCGGCAGCGCCAGCAGGACGCGGGACGCTCCCGCCGCGACCAGGGCAGCGCCAAGCAGTTTGGCAAACTCCACACTGTGCCCTGGCCGTTGTTCATCCAGCCTATGAAGTAGCAGCGGCTGGGCGATGTCACGTGTCGCAGCCAGAGTTGCCGCCTCCGCTAGTGCAAGTGCTTGCAGCAGGACTGAGCGCTCCTTCACGGCAGTCCGGTTTTCCGCCTGCGGCCGGGTCACGCTGCCCTGCAGGCCCGCTGTACCCGTTGAAAGCATCAGCGCCAGCGCCGACAGTGCCTGGTGGTCAGAACGTGCCTCGCGCAGTGCTCGGTTGCCGCACTGAAAGTGCAAGCGCACCGCACCCCGCACCCGCTCCACGCCATGCAGCAACACCGGGCCAATGGCAGCAGTTGTGGCTACATGGGTACCACCGCAAGCGTTCAAATCGATGCCAGGCATCTCGATCAATCGCATGAGTCCTTGCCGGGACGGCAGCTTGCGCAAGCGGCCATCCTGCAGCATGGCCTGTGCCTCATTGGCCGACACGTAGCGGGTGCTTATCGGCAGGGCTTCCGCCACAACGGCGTTTACGGCGGCCTCTACCGTTGCGAGCTCCTCCTCAGCCAAGGCGCCGCCCTCCAGGTCGATTGTGCAGACTTCCGGGCCGAGATGGAACGATACTGTCGTTAACTGCCGATCGCGCCAAAGAACTGCCGAGAGCAGGTGTTGGCCGCTGTGCTGCTGCATGTGGTCCTGCCGGCGCTCGCCGCTGATCACGCCGCGAATCTCGGTACCCTCTTGCAGCGGCTTGCCGGTCGTGTGCCACACCTCGCCAGCCTCGTCCTCCTGCACGTCCGTGACGGGTGCTTCCAGGCTTGCGCCGGAGCGCGCCGTGGCAATGAGCATGCCGGTATCGAAAGGTTGGCCGCCGCTCCCCGGGTAAAAGGCAGTGCGATCCAGGGCAATCTGCCATACTTGGCGGCTATCGACGCGGGCGACCTCGCGGATGGCCGTCACCGTGGCTGTAAACGTCAACTGCCCCGGCGCGTCGTAGTAGATGCGGTCGGCGGCATGTGTCTGTACCTGGGCGGACACTGTGAGCGCTACTCCCTTGGCGAACCTGCAAGCATGTCGCTGACTGCACTGACCTCTACCCGGCTGCCGATTACCAGCGGCGTTCGCACATGCGGTTCCGCAGGCAGGAGGTCCAGGATCCGTTCCTGCCCATCGGTTGCGGCTCCTCCGGCCTGCTCTGCGACAAAGCTGAGTGGACTTGCCTCATACAGCAGCCTTAGTTTGCCGTGAGGATTCTTTTTCGTGGGCGGATACAGAAAGATGCCGCCCTTCAGCAGCGTACGGTGGAAGTCCGCGATGAACGACCCAACATAGCGAGAGCCGTGCCGGTCTCCCGTTAAGCTGCCGTCACGCAGGCCAGCCACAGCCGATGTGTAGGCAGGGTCAGACTCGGCAAGATTGCCCTCGTTCAGGGAGTAGTAGGGTCCGCTTGCCGGCATACGAAGGTCTTCTGCCGCGAGAACGAACTCGCTGCTGGAGAGTGTAAAGCTGTGCACACCCCTGCCCGCCGTGTACACCAGCAGCGTGCTGGGACCGTAATTGACATATAGTGCCGCCGTCTGCTGCGAACCTGCCTGCAACGCTGCGGTCACAGCGTCCGTTCCGGCAGGGCGTGTCTGAACGGATACGATTGTGCCGACGTTGACGTTTACATCAAGATTGGAGGAGCCGTCCAGCGGATCGAAGAGGACCACATACGGTGCGTCCGGGCGAGCGGCAAAGACCACTGGCGCGTCATCCTCTTCGCTGACAAGCCCGGCCACGGTGGGTAGTTTCCCGATGGCGGCGGACAGGATCTCGTTTGCGATGACATCGAGCTTTTGCTGCTGCTCACCCTGGATATTTTCGTAGCCAGCAGTCCCCAGCACGTCAGCTAGCCCCGCCGTTCGCAAGGCCTGCTCAACCTGCACCGCAGCAGCGGCCACCGCCTGCAGCACCTCGGCAAGGCCGCTCCCATGGCGGTGCTGAACATGCTGGAACAGGGTCGTTGGCATGGTGCTTAGCCTAGCACCCAGCTGCGGTCTTCCGCTTCATCGGTAGGGCAGGGAAAGTTGTCAACCTCGGCTGACAGCCGGAAACAGCGTTACTTTCGAAGTCGTCAACTGGTCGGTCGCGCGACATGAGCGGTTTCTGCCTTCTTTTTTCGCGCGATATAGCGCAGAGTCTGCATCCATAATCAGCCGATGGGGGTCTGACGCGCCCCCCGGCAGGCAGGTGGCAACACCGCAGCTCACTGTTGTCCACAGGTCGCTCGGGATGAACGGCGAGTCTTTCTGCATGGCAGGCGAGCCGGCCACCTGCACGAGGGTTCGCATGCGCTCGGCCACCTTTACAGCGGCTTCCATGTCGCTGTTCGGCAGGAGCACAACGAACTCTTCTCCGCCAAAGCGGGCCACAAAGTCACCCTCGGAGCGCAGGGCCTGTTGTAGCAGTGAGGCCACCCGCTGCAATACCTTGTCGCCGTACGTATGTCCGTGCGTGTCGTTCAGGCGCTTGAAGAAGTCGACGTCCACCATGACCGCGCTGAACGGTTCGTTTCGTTCCTGCGCAATGCGCCACAGTTCCATCAGCCGTTCGTCGTAGGCGCGCCGATTGGGCAGGCCCGTGAGCCGGTCCGTGCTGGAAAGCGCCAGCAGCTCAGCATTGATGCCCGCCAGCAGACCCCGCTGCAGCCTGCCGCGTAGTTGTAACAGGTAGTTATAGCGGCGTTCACGCGTCATGGTGTAGTTGGCAACCAGCGTCAATAGCGCGACCCACGCCATGGTGCCGCCTGCGTACCACTTTTCAGCCACCGAAAAAAGCCTGTCGGAGTACAACTCGACCGTGTTCATCAGCAGCATGACCGTCGACACCACCGCCGCAAAGGGCAGCTCGATGCGCAGGATGCAGTTGGCCGTCAGCAGCATGACGATCAGCCCGATCTGATCCCCCGCGTCCACCCCCGGATGAATCGTCAGGATAGCTCCGGCACCCGCGATGCAGAGGCAGGCTGCGCCAAATTCCATCAGCACGGCACTGCGACGCCGCACCAGCAGCAACGTCGTCAGGATAACCAGGGGGGTGAACAGTGCCAGGCGTATCATCACAGCCCGCACGAACTGCGCTGGCGTCAGCAGGTAATCGCCCACAAGAAAGAAGTCGTAGGCCAGCAGGCCAATCAGGCCCTGCACCAGCAGCATGCGGCCGCGCGAAGCGACAGTATCTGCCAGGTAGCACGTCTCCAGCTCTGGTGGGAACCAAAAGGCAGTGATCCGGCCCGCTTCAAAGCGGCGAATGTGCTCTTCCAGCCGTGGCAGCAACTCAGTATCAGCGTTGTGAGTCATTGTCGCCACCGTCAGACCATTTGTGCCCAGGCCACAAACTTACTCCTTTGCATCGCAGACAGCACACATTTTTGCTAGTCTTCCGCTCGGTACGCCCATTCCAAGTGCCATACCGGGCCGCGTTGCAGATACACCATTCATCGGCTCTCCCGTGGCTGGCACGAGCAGCGCGTTGATACAATCGGGTAGCCGGGGAGAGACAGTTTGCTACGGTTTTCAACAGCCGGCGAAAGCCATGGCGAAGCGCTGGTGGCGCTGCTGAGCGGACTGCCCGCCGGTGTGCCCGTCGATAGTGCCTTTCTTGCGCGCGAACTCTGGCGCCGCCAGCAGGGCTACGGCCGCGGTGGTCGCATGCGCATTGAGACCGACACGGCACACATTTTGTCCGGCGTGCGCCACGGCAAGACCATCGGCTCTCCCGTGGCCATGACCATTGCCAATCGCGACTGGAAGAACTGGGAAGAAATCCTGCCGGTGGAAGAGGGCGACAGCAGCAAGCACAAAGCCGTCGCCTCGCCCCGTCCCGGCCATGCCGACCTGCCGGGTTCCTTGAAGTACAACTTCAAAGATGCTCGATACATCCTGGAACGAGCATCTGCACGGGAGTCCTCCGCACGCGTGGCTGCCGGCGCGCTTGCCAAGCTGCTGCTGCGCTGCTTCGGCATCGAGGTACTGTCGCACGTCGTGCGCGTGGGTGCGGTCGAGCTTGAGCGCGGCTACCAGTGGGAAGAACTCGTCAGCAGTACCGCACGCGAAACCATCCTGCTCAACTGCATCGACCAGGACGTGGAAGCCCGCATGAAGGGCGAGGTAGACCGCGCCCTGCGTACCGGCGACACCGTGGGCGGTGTCTTTGAGGTGGTCGCGCACGGCGTGCCACCCGGCTTTGGCAGCCACGTGAACTGGGACGAGCGGCTGGATGGGCTGCTGGCCCAGTCCGTCATGAGCCTGCAGGCAGTCAAGGCCGTCGAAATCGGTCGCGGTGTGACCGCAGCAGAGTCCATGGGTTCCAACGTGCACGACAGCATCGCCTACGCTGGCGAAACCCCCGATGCCGCAACACGATTCACCCGCGCGACAAATAATGCAGGCGGCATGGAGGGTGGCATCTCCAACGGAGAGGATGTCACCGTGCGTGGCTACCTTAAGCCCATCTCCACCCTGCGCCGGCCGCTGGCCTCTGTCAGCTTTGAAACCCGCGAACCGGTCAAAGCCGCGTATGAGCGCAGCGACGTGTGCGTGGTGCCTGCGGCAGGTGTGGCCGCAGAGAGCATGGTGGCGCTTACACTGGCCCGTCTTCTGCTCGAAAAGTTTGGTGGCGACAGCGTCCCCGAGAGCCGGCGCAACTTCGACGGCTATCTCCAACAAATTCGCTCCTTTTAGAAAGACGCAGCATGATCTACCCCATCGTGAAATATCCGGACCCCGTGCTGGCACGCAAGGCCGACCCGGTCACAGAGTTCGACGCCGACCTGCAGAAGCTGGTCGATGACATGTTCGAGAGCATGTATGCCGCGGAGGGCATCGGCCTGGCCGCCCCGCAAATTGGCGTTTCCAAACGCCTCTTTATCGTCGACACGTCCCTGGGCAAGGATCCGGCTAAGAAGCTTGCGCTCATCAACCCGGAAATCGTCTCCACCGAAGGTAAGCAGCTCGAAGAGGAGGGCTGCCTCTCGCTGCCCGATATCCGCGACAAGGTGAGTCGCGCTTTTCATGTCACCATGCGTGCACAAAATGCAACGGGTGAGTGGTTTGAGACGGACGGCGACGAGCTCTTGGCGCGAGCCTTTCAGCATGAGAACGACCACCTCGACGGTGTTCTGTTCATCGACCGGGTCTCCCGACTGAAGCGCGAACTCATTCTTCGCCGCATCGGCAGGCTGCAAAAGAAGGGCGAGTGGTAGGGTGCGGCTTGCGTTCTGTGGCACGCCAGCCTTCGCTGTCCCCACGCTTGAGGCGCTGGTCGCCGCCGGGCACGAGGTGTGTCTGGCACTCTCACAGCCGGACAAGCCGGTGGGCCGGACAGGCGAAGTCAACTCCACGCCCATAAAGCGTGCGGCACAGGCGCACGGCATCCCCGTGCTACAGCCGGACAAGCTCAAGAGCAATGACGCCCTGCGCGAGCGACTCGCCGGGCTGCAACTGGATGCCATGGTTGTTGTCGCGTACGGGCGCATCCTGCCGCAGTGGATGCTCGACCTGCCGCGTTTCGGCTGCCTGAATGGGCATGCCTCGCTCCTGCCGCGCTGGCGTGGTGCTGCGCCCATCCAGTGGGCCATTGCGGCGGGCGACCAGGAAACCGGCGTGATCACCATGCGGCTGAACGCCGGTCTGGACACCGGCCCCACCCTGCTGCGACGCAGCCTCCCCATCACGGACACGACCACGGCACCGGAACTCTTCCTCTCACTTTCAACGCTGGGCGCGGACCTGATGGTCGAGACGCTCGCTGGCCTGCAGGCCTGCACAGTACAGCCTCAGCCACAGGACGACGCACAGGCTACGCTCGCGCCCATCCTGACGCGCGACGACGCCCAGATCGACTGGACCCGCACGGCACGCGTGATCGATCAGCGGTTCCGCGGCTTCCAGCCATGGCCCGGTGCCTACACCACCTTGCGCGGTAAAAAGCTGATCGTGCATGCGATGACGTACACCCCGCTCACTGCCAGCTTCGGCGAACCCGGCAGTGTCGAGCTTGCAAACGGCGCGCTCCGTGTCAGCTGCGGTGAAGGCAGTACGCTCCTGCTGGGGGAAGTACAGATGGAAGGCAAAAAACGTATGAACGCTGCCGACTTCCTGCGCGGCTTCCAGCTGCGTCAAGGCGAGCGCCTGGGTGACCATGCAGCCTGATCTTGGAATCACCCAGCGTATCGCGCCCATTGCGCCTGCGCGCGCTGCCGCCTTCCACATCCTCCACCGTGTGCAGACCACCGCGGCCCACTCGGATGACCTGCTGCATACCCCTGCGATCCACGCGCTGTCCGCGGAAGACCGCAATCTAGTGACCGCGCTGGTGCTGGGCGTGCTGCGCTGGCAGCTGTACCTGGACGGCGTATTGCGGCCGATGCTGCAGCGGCCTGATGCGGAGCAGCACCCGGCGGCGCAACTCGCCCTGCGCCTTGGCCTGTTCCAACTGCTGTTCATGGACCGTATTCCGGCACATGCCGCGCTGAACGAGAGCGTGGAATTGGCCCGTGCGAACGGAGCCGCACATGCCGCAGGCATGGTGAATGCGCTGCTGCGGCGTGCCCTGCGCGAGCGACCTGACCCAGCCGCATCCAAACGCGCCACCCTCGCCGTTGCCCTGACGCCCGCCGAGCAGGCTCACCCGGACTGGCTGCTCCAGCGCTGGCGCTCGCACCTGGGTCACGCTGCAGCGCGCCGCATTGCCGGCTACGACCAGGCCGAGCCGCCCGCCACCGCGCTGTTCGAACCCGACCCAGCGCTGCCGCAGATCGACGATGGTTCCCGCCTTGTTGCGGAATTAACTGCGGCTGCCAAACCCGGTGCCAGACGCATTCTGGACTGCTGTGCAGCACCCGGTGGCAAGACCGCTGTGCTGGCCGCGCGGCACCCCCATGCGGAAATCGTCGCAAGCGATAACAACCCGAAGCGACTGGATGGTCTGCGGAAACGCATGGACCGCAACCCCGCCACGGCGCACGTTAAGACCTTATTGGCCGACATGACTGCCGCGCCCGACGACCCGCTGCTGCGCTCGGACTTCGACCTGATCCTATGCGACGCACCCTGCTCCGGCACCGGCACGCTGGCACGCAATCCGGAGATCCGGCACCGGCTGCGGGAAAGCGACTTTGCACGGCAGGCGGAGCGTCAGCGCGCCATCCTGCTGGGCGTTGCGGACCTGTTAGCCCCTGGCGGCAGGCTGGTCTACTCGACGTGCTCGCTGGAGCCGGAAGAGAACGAAGACGTCGTCGGTGCCATATGCGCTGCCACCGGTCTGCGTCCGGTGCCGCCTCACGCGCTCCTGTCACAGCTGTCCTCTGTGCAGGCAGGCGCGGCTGGGTTACTGGAGCAGGCTGTGCAAGGCGACTCGTTGCGCACCGTACCCGGCCTGCAGCCCTGCGACGGCTTCGTTGCCGTTGTGCTTAGGAAGGTGTAGTTCGAACGCCAGGACGTAGCGCGTCAGCTAGCCGTGTTCTGAAGCTGGACTGCCGCAGCTCAGCGCGCCAGCGCTGGTGTCGCAGTGGGAGCCGCAGGCGCGGCGACCGAGTTGGCGGGTGCGCCTGCACTCATCTTGACGTGCGGATTATCGGCGGCAGCAACGCGCGTGCCCGCAACAGGCGTTTGCGTCACCACCACACCTGCGGGGACCAGAACCACCGGCGGCTGTGCGGGAGCGCCTGCCGGTGCCATGGGGTCGGCTGCTGGCGCGGCAGGTTGCGGCACAATCGCCCACACGTGCAGGTCCAGCTCCTTCATGCGGGCGTTTGCGGCGGAATAGCTCAAACCGACAAGGTTGGGCATAACCCACGCCTTGGGCGCAGCGGTCTCTGGTTGGCTCAGCAGCAGGCCTATCTCCAGCTTCTCGATGCCTTCTGCGTCGGCAGGGGGCGTTTGCGCCAGCACTGTATCTGCTGGCCCGGCTGCGGGCAGGTAGGCCAATGTACCCATATCCAGCGCGGCGTGGCGGATGGCCATGCCTGCGTCATGCTCACTCAAGCCAAGGGTGTTCGGAATCGCGGCCTTCTGCGGACCCAGGCTCTCCGTCACGCGCATATGCCAGCCCTTGCGCACGGTGCTGCCAGCAGCGGGAGACTGCGACAGAATGCGTCCGGCGGGCACGGTGGTGGAAAAAAAGCGGTTTTCGACCGTCAGGTTCAGCAGCGCGCTGGTGCTGGTGGCTCCGGCCTCGTCCACCGTCATACCCGTGAGATTCGGCACCTCCACCTCAGCGGTATGGATGGCCAGCCGCATGGTGATCAGTGCGGACAGCAGCGCCACGGTGCTGACGGCAAGCACCACCATGCTGATGCGGAACCAGCGCGAGGCTTGCGCGGCCACCTCCTGCGGGTTGTGTCGGTACCGTAGGCGAATCTTCACTGCGGTTTAGTGTAGCGGTTCACGCTGCGCAAACTTCCGGGTTCTGCCGCTCATCGTTCGTTGTCCGTCACCGGCTCTGGATGGATCAACAGCCGCGTCACCTCGGGCCGGTCGCGCAGAAACACCGCCTCCATCTGCGAGATGATGCGGTGCACCGTTCCCATGTGCAGGTTGTCCGCCATGCTGCAGTGGCAGCTCATCTGCACATGATCGCCGGTGCGCATGGCCAGCACGTTGTGCACATCTGCGATCTCAGGGAACTCGCCCGCCGCGCTGCGTACGCCTGCCTCCAGCGCACTGTCATCCCGTAGCACGACCACCGGCTCGATCGTGCTTTCCTCAGCCTCCATGTGCGTTACCACGGAGCGGATCTCCGGCACCTCGCGCCGAATGGCCGCCTCGATCTCCGTGGTGGTGCTGTGCGCCTCGCGCAGCGGCATGGAATCCGGCAGCTCCAGGTGCAGTTCCACGGCCAGTCCACCCTCCATCTGTTGCACCGTTACGTCGTGGAAGGCATAGTTGGAGCGCTGCGCCACCGCCCGTACCCGGTCAAAAATGTTTTCCTGCTCCCCCGCAACGGGCACCGTTCGAATCACAACGTCCGTGCCCGGCATCAGCCGCTGCACGGCGTCTGTTGCCGCCCTCACAATCTGCTCTGACCGTTGGAAGGTATTGGTACGGGCCATGCCCACAGCGACATCGGCAAAGTAGCGAGCGCCGGCACGGCGCATGCGCAGGGCCTCCACAAACAAAACACCTTCCACCCCATCGATAGCGTCTACCAATCCCTGCCGCATCGCCGGCGGAGTTGCGTCCAGCAGGGCATCGACCGTCTCACGCGCCAAGCGCACCGTGACTCTCAAAATGATGCACGACACCAGGATGGCCGCCAGAGGATCGGCCAGCTCCAGCACACGCAGATTGAAGCGCTCGCCTGCAAACGACGCCAGCAGCCCCAGCAGAACCGCTACGCTTGACCAAATGTCGGTACTGAAGTGGAGCGCATCGGCCTCCAGCGCTTGCGAGTGCGCCTCCCTGGCCACGCGGGCCAACTGCCGCGAGCGCAGGTAATCCACTGCAATCGACAGCAGCAGCACCAGCACCGGCCACACCGACTCGCGCAGATCCAGCCGGTCCCCATGCGCATAGCGGGCGATACGCTGGACCGCTGCCACCACAATCCACACCGACGAGCCCAGCATCAGCACCGTCTCCGCAAACGCCGAAAGGCTCTCCACCCGGCCATGCCCGTAAGGATGGATCTCATCGGCGGGCATGTCGGATACCCGCACGCTAAACAGCGTCATGGCCGACGCGATCAGGTCCACGGACGAGTGCGCGCCTTCGCTCAGCATGCCCAGTGAACCGGTGAACAGGCCGGTGAGCACCTTGAGCAGGGTCATGCCCGCGGCAGCCAGCACACTGTGCAGTGCCGCAGCCCGCTTGGCGGCAGAGGTCTGCTCCAGCGCCGCTGCAGCCGTTTGCGGCAGACGGGCAGCGCTTCGGCTCTGGTGTTGTTCAACCATGGGAATGTTCAGCCTACACCGTCCCGGAGGAGCGCAATGGAAAGGGCCGCGGCATCTCGCCACGGCCCTCGGCATAGCATGTGCCGCTACCGTCTACGCGGCCTTGTTCAGCGTCGCCAGATCGATCACAAACCGGTACCGCACATCGCTCTTCAACATCCGCTCGTATGCCTCATTCACCTTGTCGATGGGCGTGATTTCGATGTCACTGGTGATGTTGTGTTTGCCGCAGAAATCCAGCATCTCCTGCGTTTCCTGGATGGAGCCGATCATCGATCCGGCAATCGACTTGCGGCCCGCGATCACCCCAAACGCATTGAAGTTCGAGTTGTCCTCCGGTGCACCGACCAGAACAAGGCTGCCATCCTTCTTCAGCATGTTGAGGTACGGGCCAAAGTCCATGGCCACGCCTACCGTGCTGATGATGAGGTCAAACGTGCCAGCAAGCGGCTTCAGGCTTTCCGCGTCGTTCATTGAGAAGAACTCATCCGCACCCAGCCGCTTGGCGTCATCTGCCTTCTTCATGCTCTGGCTCAGCACCACGGTGTGCGCACCC
>CALMOM010000186.1 GCA_937873305.1 uncultured Terriglobus sp. | reverse complement strand
CGCTGACCGCGCGCTACCAGTTTGAGCACAACGACCAGCAGAATGGCGGCCTCGGCTCCACCGGGCTGCCCTCTGTCGCATATAACACCGCCGGGCACCTAAACCTGTTGCAGTTGAGCGACACGCAGATCATCAGCTCCAAGGTCATCAACGAAACACGGCTCTCGCTGCAGCGCAGTATCTCCTCTCAGGCCCCACAGTCCACCGCGCCCAGCCTGTCGGTGCAGGGGTTGTTCACGGGTGGCGGCTCTTCCGCCGGTACACAGAACAGTACAAGTGACCAGCTGGAGGTGCAGAACTACACTTCTATCGCACTGGCCAAGCACTTCATCCGTGCGGGTATGCGGTTCCGCTACTACCGCCTGGCTGAATTCAACAACGAGAACTCAAACGGCTCCTTCACGTACTCCAACGCGAACGACTATATCGCGAACCAGCCGCTGCAGTACTACACCGTTAGCGTTGCGCAACCTCACATCTCCGGCAACCTGGCGGACGTGGGCATCTACGCAGAAGATGATTTCAAGATCAAGCCGAACCTTACGCTGAGCTACGGCCTGCGGTATGAGGCGCAAAGCGACATCCACAGCAATGCCGACCTGGCACCGCGTCTTGCTGTTTCCTATGGCATTCCGCGCAAGACTGGCAACCCGCTCACCGTGATTCGTGCGGGCTACGGCATCTTCTACGATCGTTTCAACTTGAGCGACGTGATCACCACGTACCAGCAAAACGGTATCAACCAGACCATCTTCATCTATCGTTCGCCCCTGGCTGGGTGCAGCCCGCAGAACCTTGCGGCATGCGGTTCCGGCGCATCTGCGTCCAGCACGGTGTACCAGTTAGGCGCAGGTCTGCGCAGTGCCTATAACCTGCAGACGCAAATTGGTGTCGATCAGCAACTCGGCAAGCGCTCCACCCTGTCTGTGAACTATCTCGGCACCCGAGGCGTACACCAGTACCTCTCGCGTTCCATCCCGGCATCCGCGACCAACTTCGTCTACCAGTTTCAATCCGGCGGCGTATTCCAACAGAATCAGCTCATCGTCAACGCTCGAACACAGTTAACGAATCGCTTTTCGTTGTTCGGCTTCTACGCGTTGAGCAGCGCAAACAGCAATGCCAACGGTGCCGACAACTTCCCGACGGACAGCCTCAACCCGCGCACCGATTATGGCCGCGCCCTGTTTGTGCAGAAGAACCGCGTGTTCCTTTTCGGCAACTGGCAAGCACCGTTTGGCTTCAACTTCAGCCCATTCCTGAATGCCAACTCCGGCAGCTACTACAACATCACCACCGGTACAGACCTGAACGGCGACACCCGCATCAACGATCGCGCCGGGTTTGCTAATGGTGTTTCCGGCAATTGCAAGGTGGCCACGGACTTTGTGGCGGTCAACGTCAGCGGCAGCAATCGCGTGCCGCCGGGGTATTGCACCGGCCCATCGAACGTGAGCTTTAACCTGCGCGCAGTCAGGGTGTTTGGCTTCGGCGAGAAATCGGCTCCGCGTGACGGTCGTCGCGGCCAGGGTGCAGGTGGCGGTACAGGTGCAGCGGCTTCTGGCGGCCGCGGCGGCGGTGGGGGTCGTGGCGGCCCGGGCGGCGGTCCTGGCGGCTTCGGCGGAGGCATCAACTCCGGCAAGAAGTACACGCTGAATGTGGGCGCGCAGATCACCAACCTATTCAACTACGTGCCGTACTCCACGCCGAACGGGCAGCTGTCTTCGTACAACCCGGACCCTTCGAAAAACCTGTTCGGCAAGTCCCTATCCTTGCAAAACTTTGGACCTGGCGGTAGCTCGTCGGCGGTCCGCACCATCACTCTACAGGCAACGTTCAACTTCTAAGGCCTACTCGCACGCGGTGGGCGGCACGTGGGTGCTGTCCTTCTGCATGCGATACTGCCTCTTAATGTCAGCCGACTCCGAGCCCGATCCGAAGTTCATGCGCATGGCGATCGACCTGGCCACAGAGAACGTGCGCGGCGGCAAGGGTGGCCCGTTCGGCGCGGTGATCGTACGCGATGGCGAGGTACTTGCGGCAGCGGCCAACACGGTGACTGCAACCAACGATCCCACCGCACACGCCGAGGTCAACGCCGTTCGCGCGGCCTGTGTGAAGCTGGGCAGCTTTCAGTTGTTCGGTTGTGATGTATACACCTCGTGTGAACCCTGCCCCATGTGCCTGGCCGCACTGTACTGGGCGCGTTGCAGCCGCATTTTCTATGGCAACACAGCGGCAGACGCGGCGATGGCAGGCTTCGATGACGGCTTCTTGTACGAAGAGTTGAGGCGGCCTCAGCGCGAGCGGCGCGTGCCGATGGCGCAGATGCTGGGCAAGGAAGCCATGGCATCGTTCGAGGCATGGCGCAACTGCGCGGAAAGGACTGAGTACTGACGCATGGGACGCTCACCCTCCACACCTGAAACGCGCGTTGCCATTCTCGGCTTTGGTACGGTGGGCTCTGCCGTGGCGCACGTGCTGCAGGCGCAGCAGTTCCCCGGCGTGCGGCTCACGCACATCTACAACCGCGACATTCGTCGCAAACGCGAGAGTGAGCGTGCAGCCGGACTGGGAGCAGACATTGTCTGGACAGAGCATGTAGACGAGGTTCTGCAAGCGGATGTAGACATCATCGTCGAGACGATCGGCGGCCTCGATCCCATTGAAGAGTGGCTGCAGATGGCCCTGCGTAGCGGCAAGCACGTGGTGACGGCCAATAAACAGCTGATCGCCTACCGCGGTGCAGGCCTTTTGCAACTGGCACGCGACAACAACCGAGCCCTGGTCTACAACGCCGCGGTTGCAGGTGGCGTGCCGGTCATTCCGGCGACGCTGCATGGCCTGCAGGGCGACCGCATTACGCGGCTCTCCGGCATTCTGAACGGCACCTGCAACTTCATCCTGTCACACATGGAACATGGCGCGGACTATGCGGACGTGTTGCAGCAGGCGCAGACCGCGGGCTATGCCGAGGCCGATCCCACCGCAGACGTGGACGGCTTCGATGCGCGTGCCAAGCTCTGCATCCTGGCGCGCGCCGCCATGCAGGTGGGCTTAGACCCGGATGAGGTGCCCGCGCAGAGCATTCGCTCAGTCTCTGCGGTGGATTTTCACTATGCGCGCGAACTGGGCTGCACCGTGCGTCAAATCGCCCGTGCGGAGCTGCAGGGCGACACGCTGCTTGCGCGCGTGGGTCCCATGCTGGTGCCGAGGTCGTCGCCCATTGCGTGGTCGCACGGCACTGAGAACATGGTCGTGACCACGGGCGACTTCGGTGGCGACGTTGTTTTCAGCGGCCACGGCGCGGGCGGCAATCCCACCGCGGTGGCCATCGTCAGCGACCTGCTGGCCGTGGCACATGGGTCCAGTTCGGTGGCGCTGCCGGTGCGCGACTGCGCGGTGACGGGCGAGTTCCTTGCGCCGTACTATCTCCGCTTCATCGTGCGCGACAAACCGGGCATCGTTTCTGCCATAAGTGGCGCGCTCTCTGGTATGGGTGCCAACATCGACAGCATCCTGCAGCGTCCCGGCTACCCAAAGGAGGCGTTACCCTTTGTGGTCACTACCGAGCCCTGCCTGACGTCTGTTGTTGCGTCAGCCGTTGAGCAAATTGCGAGGATGCCAACAATGCTGGAACCGCCGCTATGCCTGCAGATGCTGACAGACGATGCGCGAGACTGAAGAGTCTAAGACCGCGAAAGCTGGTCGATACGTCCGTCGAGCTTGCCTGTGACCTCGAAAAAGTGTTTCTGATCGCCTTCGATGAGCCCGAGTCGGCGCTCCATCTTGTCCAGTTCACGTCGGACCGAGTCGAACTCCCGACGAAACTCCTCACGCAATCCGTTCACATCCCGACGGTTCAGCAAAATTCCAACAAAGACTGAAAAGATGATGAGCACAGCTGGACCGTAAGTGAGCACGTCGAGTCTCCGTTGGGTCTACGGTGTCAGCTTTCACGAATGCCGTCCGAGTTCTGCTATCTCGGCAGCAGGTTGAGTGTGAGTACCTCAAAAGGCTGTAGCGTTATCATCTGCGGGCTATCTGCGCTCAACATCATTGTGGCTTTGCTTGCATCATCCTTCCATGGCGAACGCGCCTGAAACGTGCCCAGGACACCCGCTGGTATCTCCAGCAAATCGTGCAGTTGCAGAGAATACGTCGCCGGTCTGTTGCTGGGATTGCGCAGCGTTATCACGGCCTTCTCCGGGGTCCACCCAGCCCAGCCATAGACTTCCAGCAGCAGCGGATCGCCGCCCACCCAGTGCGTGTCGCGCAGCGCAGCGGCGTTCTCGCGCGACCACTTCGCGGCCTCGGCCAGGTCGTCCCAGTTCTGCGCGGTCAGCAGTTTGGGCGTGATGTACATCTCCTGCAGTTGCGTGCCGCTGCCGAAATACGAGCGCACTTCGTTGCGGAAGTCGTCGCCCGGGTCGGCGTTCAGGTGCTTGTGAAACTGCGCGTAGATGATGCCATGCAGCATGAGCGAGTTCAGCGGGTACAGCGGCCCGTTCTGCACCACGCGGCGGTAGGTATCACTGTCGCGGTAGGTGATCCATCGCTCGCGATACGTGCCGACGCCGGCAAAGTCGTCATCTTCGCCGCCGCGCCAGATGCTGTCGGCGGAGCGCGTCCAGAAGGGTGACGGCCACGTGCCCGTGGTCAGGTTGATGAATACTTCCGGCGACGCCGCGCGCAGGTCGCCGATCAGGTGCAGCATCGCCGCAAAGTCGCTGTCAAAGCTGCTGCCTGGCACCACGCTGTTCACGTTGCCGGTGCCGTCGAGCTTGAATTGGTTGACGTGAAACTGCTGCTCGAAGCCCAGCGCCACATCGCGAAAGGCCGCGTAGTACCTAGGTCCGGAAAGCGCGTAGCCGTCCTTCACAATCTCGTAGCCCGCGCCGCGACCAAACGCGACGCGCTCTGCCTTGGGTTTGCTGTAGCCGCCCCACGGGCTCATCCACACACCAATACCGTCCGCATGCACCTCTTTCGCCGCTGCATCCAGCGGTGCAAAGCCACGCGGAAAGCCGCTGTTGAACCCCCACAGCGAGCCATGGTTGTCCCAGCCATCGTCGAACAGGAAGCTGTCGAGCGTAACACCGCGCTTTCGCGTCAGCTCCTCACCAAAGGTGTGGATGCGGTCTACCGCGTCGGCCTCGGTGTACGGCGTAAACAGGCCCAGGTCGTACCAGGAGTTGTAGTGGAGAAAGGTGCGGTAGGGGTGCGCACGCTCCGTCTCCAGGTACGCAAGAAAGTCACGCCGTAGTTGTCCTGGATGCACTGTGCCGAAGACGGCGGAGTACGTTATTGGGCTGCTCGCGCGCAGCGGCAGGTCGCGCTCGATCCAGGCCGTTGCGCGGCCCCCGAAGACACGGCTCTGCGAGATGGGGTGCTCGAAACCGAAGTACGCGTCGGTGATGACGATGGGTGATCCCGCGACCGTGCCGCTGACTGTCCCACCCGGCAGCGGCAAGTCGATGAGGCGCACCTGTGATACCGGGAGATTGGTGACTGCTGCCGTAAGCGTCAGTTCCTCGCGGACGTAGGATGTGCCGTCCAACAGAACAACAGACCAGTTGGCACGCAACCTGCCATCCCGTGTGACCAGTGCTGTTTGCCAGCGATGACCTGGCAGTCGTGCCGCGGCTCGCGGTGAGTTCGGGTCCGTTGCCGACGCCACCTGCTCTGGCCCGCGCTCGACGCGAAAGTCCGAGGCGTGCAACACGGAGCCATCCGCCAGCACAACGGTAAAGGGGCTGTTCTGCGGGTAGGTGCGGTGGTGAGACGCGTCGACCCAGGCGAAGTCTGCGAGCGCACCGCTGCGCACTGTCCAGGCCGCACCCGCTTCGCCATTGCTGGCGGCATAGTGCTTTGTGTCGGCACCCGTCTGCGCAGCAGCCGGAATTGGCGCGCCTATCAGCAGGGCAGCGGCGAGAAGAACAGCGAGGCGAAGCGGCGACACTTTGCAGGAGGCACGCACCATGCGGAGATCATAGGTGAAGCCGCAAACACCGCCTTCTTCTGCCTGCATGTGTGTCACTGCATGCGCAAGTCTGCTCGGTCTTGCAGAGCGGAACTGCTGCACGCCGTGCTACGGTGTGAAGCATGGCGCGTATCGCAGTGGATATGGATGAGGTAATGGCCGACACCGTGGCCGAACACATCCGCCGCTACAACGAGGATTACGATGCAGCCCTGTCCACAGAAGACATGGATGGCAAGTGGCTGTGGCAGTGCGTGCCAGAGGAGCACCAAACGGCGCTGGGCGCGTACCTGGATGAGCCAGACTTTTTTGGTGACCTGCCCGTGATGGTGGATGCGCAGCGCGTGCTGCAGCGCCTGTCGCAGGACCACGATGTGTATGTTGCCTCTGCCGCCATGGAAGTGCCGAAGAGCTTTGCCGCCAAGTTCCGCTGGATGCGAGAGCATTTCGCCTTCATCAAGCCGTCGCACATGGTCTTTTGCGGCGAAAAGTCGATTCTGAACACCGACTTTCTGATCGACGACAACCCGCGCCAGCTGCGCGCGTTTCGCGGAGAGGGGCTGCTGTTTGCCGCGCCGCACAACCGCTATGCCACCGGGTGGCCGCGCATGGAAGGCTGGGCTGCGGTGGAGCGGTACTTTTACCCATAGAGTCCAGGAGTGGTCCGCGTATGCGCAGTCCGCAATGCCAGGCGCACAACCTTTCACGCACCACGGTGTTCTTTTCCTGTGTGTAGAAAGGGAGTTCTACGATGAACACGAATCGGATTTTCACTGCTGTACTTGCCGCAGGATTGCTCATTCCTTCGGCAGCGTTGCTCGCGCAGGGTCCGCCGCCTCCGGGTTATGGGCGAGGCTACGGTCAGGGCTACAACCAGGGGCCTGGCTACGGGCCGCAGGGACCGGGCGGATGGGATGCACCTCCACCAGAATTTACCCGCGACATCCAGCGGCGCGGATTTCATGACGGCATTGAAGGTGCACGCCGAGATGCAGAGAATCACCGCAACATCAACGTGATGAATCGTGATGAGTACCGCAACTATCGCGGACCAGAGCGGCGCGTGTACCGTGACGCATTTGCGCGCGGCTACCAGGCGTTCTGGAGTCATCAGGGACCGCGCCCGTACTAACCTTGATGTGGCTTAGCAGGGTGCCCGTTCTTACGGGCACCTTTTTTCTTTAGAACCTAGACACCATCCAGATGCCGATAACCATCAGCAGGCCCCCGGCCAGCCGCAGCGGCGATGCAGTGTGCTGCTTGAAGCCGATCAGGCCAAAGTGGTCCATCAGGATGCTAATCACCACGGACATGGTGATGGTGATGCCGGTGAATACACCCGCACCCAATTGCTTGGCGAACATCAATCCTGCAAAGGTTGCGAGGATAGAGATCAGGCCACCGGTCCACGCCCACCACGGCACGGCGTGCACCTGCTGTGCGGCGGGCAGTGGTTGCCGTGCAAACAGTTGCACAAGCAGCACGCCCAACAAGCCACTGGCATACACCCATACAGTGGCCCACAGCGGCTGCGCAAGCTGTCCTTTGAGTTCTGCATTGGTTCCCGCCTGGAAGGGGTTTGCGGTTCCTGCCAGCAATGCGAAGACGATCGCCAGCCACTGCATGGTGGTAGGACGTCTGCGGCCATCAGCAAGCCGCACCGCTGCTGTACAAATTCATGATCGGCAGCGCCGTCATAGGCGGAGTCGACTTTGTGACGCTAGGGCAGAAACCAGGTATGCGTCCAAGCCCACACGGCAAGCCCGGCAAGTGCCACAGTCCAGATGGCCTTGCCCGCCGTCTGTATGTACCCACCGAGAGCTGGCACACGCACCGGAGGCGCAGTAACACCCTGAACCGGCAGGGAGTACACGGAATGCATCTGCGAGTGCCCGTTCATAAGACGGATATCGGCGACCAGACACAAAACTTTACCCGGGATTTGACGATATGGCCGGAGCGTCTTCGGGCTCTTCCCGCAACAGTGCGCGGTAGCCAATGTCGCGGCGAAATTGCATGCCGGCGAAGGAGATGCCGTCCACTACCGCATACGCTGTTGCAAGTGCATCGCCCAACGTACCCGCAGAGGCGCTCACGGCTAGCACGCGGCCGCCTGCGGTGATGGTCTCGCCGTTTAACGACACCGCTGTTCCGGCATGGAAGATTTCCGCGCCGGGACGCGTTGCGGTGAGAAGCCCGTGAATGGGCACACCCGCCTGGGCTGAGGCGGGGTAGCCCGCGGACGCAAGTACCACAGAGGCACTGGCACCGGGACGCAGCGTGATGGAGATTGCATCCGCACGGCCATCGATGGACGCCTCACACAGGTCGACGAGGTCGGTTTCAAGCCGCAGGAGGATGGCCTCGGTTTCCGGATCGCCCCAGCGCGTGTTGAACTCCAGCACCTTTGGGCCGTCCGGGCACAGCATGATGCCGCAAAACAGGATGCCCTTGAAGGGCGAACCCTCGGCGCGCATGCCGTCCACAGTGGGCTGGGCGACTTCGCGCAACAGTTCGTCGCGCAGGGTGTCTGGCAGCAGCGCGTCCGTGCAGTAGGCGCCCATGCCGCCGGTGTTTGGCCCGGTGTCGCCCTCCCCAATGCGTTTGTGGTCCTGCGCAGCGGCAATGGCGACCGCGTGTTCGCCATCGCACAGCGCAAAGAATGAGAGCTCCTCACCCTGGAGGAACTCCTCCAACACCAGCGCAGTGCCCGGCGTCAGCAGGTCGGTAACCGCAGCTGCTGTCTGTTCGTGTGTTTCTGCAATCACCACGCCCTTGCCCGCCGCGAGGCCGTCTGTCTTCAACACCACGGGCAGCGCAAAGCCAGGGAGCGCGGCCAATGCTTCCTCCGCGGAGTGGGCGACCGTGTAACGCGCCGTGGGGATGTCGTGCCGTTGGAGAAAGTCCTTGGTGAAGGCCTTGGAGCTTTCCAGCCGTGCCGCTGCCTGTGTTGGCCCGAAGGTGCGAATGCCATCCGCGGAGAGTGCATCCACAACCCCCGCGGCCAGCGGCACCTCTGGCCCAATCACAACCAGGTCCGGCTGCACGGCCTCTGCCAGGCGCAGCATGTCCACCACACTGGTTTGCTGCACGGGCATGCACTCCGCAATGGCGGCGATGCCCGCGTTGCCGGGCGCGCAGACCAGCGACGTCACCCGCGGGGAACGCCGCAGGGCCCAGCACAGGGCATGTTCACGTCCGCCACCGCCAATTACCAACACCTTCACGCTTCAGCCCTCCGTCCCTATCGTACCCACCCGCCTGCGTGGCACGCGGCGCTGCTGCAGGGCCTTGCCCACCTATACTGGGCAGATATGCAGGCTGCGCAGCAGGAAGTGGAGACCAGCGGCAAGCTATCCCTGCGTGAATTCTGGAAGTTCGCGGGGCCTGCCTTTGTGGCGTCCGTGGCCTACATCGACCCCGGCAACTTCGCCAGCAACATTGTGGGTGGTGCGCGTTACGGCTACACGCTTTTATGGGTGCTGCTGTGGTCCAACGCGATGGCCATGCTGGTGCAATATCTAAGTGCCAAGCTGGGCATCGCCACCGGCAAAACTCTGCCCGAAAGCTGCCGCGAACAGTTTTCCCGGCCCGTGGTGTGGCTGCTGTGGGTGGGTGCCGAGATCAGCGCTATCGCGACAGACCTGGCGGAGTTCTTGGGTGCTGCACTGGGCTTCTATCTTCTGTTCGGTCCGGCACTGTTGCAGCACGGTCTGTCGCGCACTGCGGTGATGCTGCTGGCCGCGGGCGTCACCACGGTCTTTGTCTTCCTGCTGCTGCTACTCAACCAGCGCGGGTTCCGCCGTTTTGAGGGCGTCATCATTGCGCTGGTCAGCGCGATTGGCTTCTGCTATGCCGTTGAGATCTTTCTCGCGCATCCAGACTGGCACCGTGCCGCTGTTGGCGTGCTGGTGCCGCATCTGTCACACGAAACGCTGTACATTGCGGTGGCCATGCTGGGCGCAACGGTCATGCCACATGTCATCTATCTGCACTCATCCCTGATGCAGCCGCGCATGAGCGGCTTTGCCGGGCTTGGCACAGTCGTTGACAGTCACCGCCTTCAGAGTTTTCGTCAGCGCTACCTGCGCTATGAGCTGATCGACATCATCGTCGCCATGAATGGTGCCTGGCTCATTAACAGCGCCATGCTCATCATGGCTGCTGCTGCGTTGGCAGGGGTGAGCGACGACGCCGTCAGCAAGTTGGAAAACGCACACCAGACGCTGGGACCGCTGCTGGGGCCCATGGCGCAGGTCGCCTTCGCCGTGGCGCTGCTGTGTTCCGGATTGTCGTCGTCGACCATTGGCGTGCTGGCCGGGCAGGTTGTCATCGAGGGCTTCCTTGCGGTTCGCTTTCCTATCTACCTGCGGCGGCTGATTACGATTGTGCCTGCGATCATCGTCATCGCCATGGGGCTGGACGAGCTCAAGGTGTTGCTGCTGTCACAGGCCGTACTGTCGTTTGGCATCCCGTTTGCGCTGGTGCCGCTGCTGATTCTCACAGGCCGTGCCGGTGTAATGGGCCGTTTCCGCAACCTTCGCGCGACGGCGGTGGCGGGATGGCTGGTGGCGAGCCTCATCATCGCGCTGAACGGCGTGCTGCTGTGGCAACTGCTCGTCGGTTAGAGCTCAGGCTGACTGCTTGCGGTAGGTCCAACTCTTAAGCGTTGTTATCTACAAACGAACTGCCGCAGGGAGAGTTGCCCCCTGCGGCAGGATCGCATTCGCGCTAGGAGTGTAAGTGAAGCGATCTAGCGGTGGTGGTCGCCACCCCCGGCGTTTGCATTGGGAGCATTTCCATGCGGAGCGTCCATGTGTGGGGGCTCCGTGCGTGGCACAGCGGCTGCAGCCGGCCTTGGTGAGTCAAAGTGCTGCTGCTGCAGTTGCTGGGATTGCTGCCGTTGCTGGTTCACCTGCTGCTGCTGTACTTGCCGTTGCTGATCCAGCTGTTGGCGTTGCTGGTCCATTTGTTGCCGTTGCTGCTGAAATTGCTGTTGCCGCTGCGCATCCTGCTGCACGCGTTGCTGGTCCACCTGCTGGCGCTGCTGCTGGACGCCTACACCGAGGACGAGGCGCCGGACGCCAAGGGCAAGCTGGAGAAGCGGACGGTGCTGCGGCTGGACCCCCGGATCGCCCCGGTCAAGGTGGCGGTGCTGCCGCTGTCCCGCAACGCC
>CALMOM010000185.1:10772-11424 GCA_937873305.1 uncultured Terriglobus sp. | reverse complement strand
GGTCTCTACGCCCGCGGCACCATGGCGGACGGCCCCAAGGTGACCGACGAGAGCGTGACGGCGCGGATTGTGAACGGCCAGGCACCCATGCCCGCATACAAGGACCAGATGACCGATGCGGAAATCAAGCAGGTCGTCGAGTATCTGAAGACGCTGTAAGGGCAAGCAGGGCGGGGCTATTTAAAGGCTGCTATGGTTCGCACCGGTCTGGCCGTGTGGAAGTACTTCTTGTAGGCCGCGATCCAGTCGGCCGCGAGTTCTCGCTGGGCGGTATACAGGTCCAGTTGCCCGTGGCACACCATGCCATGCAGCCGCGCCTCTAACGCATCCTTGGCAGTGGCATTCCATACGGTGGCGTGGTAGGGCTCTGGCCACAGATTCTGCAGTGAACTGTCGCCACCCAGCTGTGGGCTGATCAGGTAATCCACCTGATAGGCCCGGGCGGCGCGTTCGCTCATGCGGTACGCGCGGAACACGGCGTGCTGCACCGCAGGGTCCACAGGTGGGTCCAGGCTGTCGTTTCGCTGGCACACCTCCGCCAGCGTTAAGGCCGACGCGGAACCGGGCGTCAGGGCATGGTCTGGCTCCGGTCCTGTGTCTTCATAGACGCCCATCAGGCCTTGCAGCGGACGCGTCACCTGCCGGGACATCA
>CALMOM010000185.1:0-10762 GCA_937873305.1 uncultured Terriglobus sp. | reverse complement strand
CACCGCGACTAGAAATAGGGCCACTACCACTCCGGCGCGCAACAGCAGCGCGGGCCGTGCAAGGCCGTGAGCATGCTGCATCCACCGGTGCAGCAGCACCAAGGATGTGGGGCGACGATGTGTCGCCTCGACCTGCAGTTCCGTCCGCAGGCGCTCGCGGGCAGCCGTGACGGGTGGCAGCGTTTCCTGTCCTAGGGGCAATTGCAGCTCTGCCGTGCGCGAGGACGCCAGCCGTTCCATGCACAGCGGGCACTGCAGCAGGTGCAGCTCGGCGCGCTGGCAGTCTGCTGCGGATAGTTCACCTTCGTGGAGCAACAGCAGAGTGTCGCCTTGCAGGTGGCCGTCCGCGGCAAAGAGTCTCATCGTGCGTCCATCCGCCGCAGCTTGTCAAAGCTGCGCGCCAGCGATGCAGCCACAGATCCCAGGGAGATACCCACCACGGCGGCAATGTCGCGGTAACGGCAGCCTTCCGCGCGCAGCTGCAGGCAGGCGCGGTCGTTGGGCGGCAGCGCCTGCACCACGGCGCGCAGGCGCTGCTGCCGTTCGCTGAACAGCACCTGCTCTTCCGGCCCGGACAGCGGGTCGGGTTCCATCTCTGGTGTTCGCGCAGGCTCAGTCCGGCGTTGCTCCAGGTGCAGCGCGGCACGGCGCTTGAGCGACAGGTTGTGCGTGGTGCGGTACGTCCAGCCTGGCAGGTTTTCGCGCGACTTATCGGCCTGAAGATGCCGGAACAATGCCAGGAACACCTCCTGCAGCACGTCCTCGCCATCGTGGGCCGGGAGCCCGAAGGACATGCTGTAGCGCAGCAGGCGGTCACGCAGCTCGTCAAACAGAGCCAACACCTCCGTCTGCAGCGCAGCAGTGTGCTCCGCAGCAGATGCGAGGCGTGCTGGTGCGACGTAAGGGAACGGGCGGGTGCTGGAGGTAGACGTGTTCAAGGTGACAGGCGCTCAGTGTGGCTGTGCACACAGTATGAACCACTGGCGTGGCAGGCGTGCAGACTGGTTGGGAGTGATTGTCGCCACGCCCCTGGAGGAAAAAGCCTGAACAAAGAACAGGTGCAAGGAATAGGGCAGTGCACCGTACGTACCGATGTCTTTGCTGCAATGCGGAACAGCCACGCCGCTGCCTCTGTAGCAGGCGGCCGCGCGCTCTACCGTGCCAAAGGATCCATCAGCATGCCGCACCACCGATCGTTTCTTCTTTCAACGCTGACCGGCGCGTTGCTCAGCGTTGCCGTCGCCGCGAGCGCCCAATCGGCCAGCACCCTGCGGCTGAACGTGCGCGACACGCAGGGACGCGCCGTCAGCACTGCACGCGGCACGTTGTACGGCCCCTCCGCGGGTACCAGTCGCCCGGTAGAAACGGCCAGCGACGGTTCCATCACGGCGGACAACCTCCTGCCTGGCCGGTACACGCTGCAACTGGGCGCGCCCGGCTTTGCAGCGCAACGCGTGGAGTACACCATCCGGTCGCAGTCGCCGCTTACGCGCGACATCACGCTGGCAGTGGGCGGTACAAATGCCAGCGTGACCGTCATCGCGTCCACCCCCGTTGGAGCACCGGACGTGCCGCTCTGCGACGTGCCGGTGCCGGTGCAAACGCTCTCCGCGCAGACGCTTGAAGACACCAACGCCATCGACCTGACGGACACCCTCAAGCGCCGCCTGAACGGCGTGTACGTGAACGAGAACCAGGACAACCCGTTCCAGCCGGATGTGAACTATCGCGGCTACACGGCGTCGCCGCTGGTGGGCTCGCCCGCCGGACTCAGCGTGTACCTGGATGGCGTGCGACAGAACCAGCCCTTCGGTGACGTGGTGCAGTGGGACCTAATCCCCAAAATCGCCATCAGCAGCACGGAGCTAATCCCTGGTTCCAACCCGGTGTACGGCCTCAACACGCTTGGCGGTGCCATCGCAGTGCAGACAAAGAGCGGCCTGACGGACGCGGGCCTCTCCGTGAGCGCGTACGGTGGCAGCTTTGGCCGTCGCGCCGTGGAAGGCCAGTACGGTGGCAGCCGCGGCCCGTGGAGCTGGTTTGCCGCGGGCACGCTGTTTCACGAGGACGGCTGGCGGGTGCAATCGCCCTCGAGCGTGAAGCAAAGCTTTGCTAAAGTCGGCTACGCGCATGACGGCACGGTGCTCTCGCTGTCGGGCGGGTACGCGATCAACAACCTTGTCGGTAACGGCACGCAGGACTTCCGAGCCATCAACCGGCCCACCGGCCTGAACAGCGGCTACGGCAGCGTCTACAGCATTCCCGATGCGACGTACCAGCACTCGCCCTTCCTGACCGCAAACTACACACAGGCGCTGGGCAACAGCGTCAGCATCAATGCCAACGCGTATGTGCGCTACACGCGCTCGAACACGACCAACGGCGACATCAATGACGACAGCTTTGACCAGTCGCTGTACACGCTAAGCGCCACGGACAAATCGACACTGACCCACTTCGGCATCATCTATCCCACCACGGCCATTACCGCCGCCAACACACCGTTCCCATACCTGCGCTGCCTTGCCGCCAGCCTTGCGCTGAACACGCTGGGCATCACCACGGCAGAGCCCGCGGAGAAGTGCGACGGTGTCGACACAGACTCGTATACAAAACAGCACGCGTACGGTGCGACCGGTGCAATCTCGTGGAACACGACCCACAACAAATTAAGCGCAGGCGTGGGCTTCGACCGTGGCGGACTCACGTACTTTCAGCTGTCGCAGTGGGGCTACCTGAACACGGACGGCATCACCATCACGCGTGTGCCCTCGTTTGTGGATGGCAGCGAACTCAATGACGACGGGTCGCTCGACGACAGCCGCGTGAACCTGCACGGCGTCACCACGACACCCAGCGTCTACATCACCGACAGCTTCAGCTTCAAGCAGTGGGTGTTCAACGCAGGTGGCCGCTACAACCACACGGATGTGAACAATACCGACCGTTTGCCGGCCTCCAACTCTGGCCGCCCTGGCCTAACCGCAGACAACAAGTTTCAGCGCTTCAACCCGACAGTAGGCGTCATCTACCGGCCCACGGGCCTGCTGAATGGGTACTTCGACTACAGCGAAAGCAGCCGCGCGCCCACCAGCACAGAGCTGGGCTGCGCCGACCCGAACTTTCCCTGCTCGCTACCGAACGCGCTGGTCAGCGACCCGCCGCTGCAGCAGGTGGTCAGCCGCACGGTTGAGTTTGGCCTGCGCGGCAACCCGGACGGGCGGCTGCGCTGGAGCGCCGGGTACTTCCACACGATCAACTACCAGGACCTGCTGTTTGTTGCCTCGCAGCAGACGGGGTTTGGCTACTTTTCGAACTTTGGCAAGACGCGCCGCGAGGGCGTGGAAGCCAGTGCCACCGCGCACACGCGCACCGTGGACGCAGGCGCGGAGTACACCTTTCTGGACGCCACCTACCAAAGCCCGCAGACCATCGAGAGCGGCAGCAACAGCAGCAACACCAACGCGTTGACGGGCGGCCTCGGCATCGACGATGGCGGCGACATCAACATCGTGCCCGGCAACCACATCCCACAGGTGCCGCAACACCTGCTGAAGCTCTACAGCGACTACCACCCTGTGCGGAAGCTCACCATCGACGCGGACTTTCACCTCATCAGTTCGTCCTTTGTGCGCGGCAATGAGAACAACCTGCATCAGCCGGACGGCATGTACTACCTGGGCAGCGGCAAAAGTCCGGGCTACGGCGTGATGAACCTGGGCACGCGCTACAAGTTCAGCCCGCATTACGAGCTGTTCGCCGAAGTCAACAACGCGCTGAATCGCCACTACTACACGGCCGGTCAATTGGCCGACACGCCGTACGACGCGAGCGGCAACTTCATCGCGCGGCCGTTTGCCTCGGTGAAATTTCAAGGCGACACGGCGTACCCGGTGCGCAACACCACCTACCTGGCACCCAGCGCGCCCATCACGGTCTTCGGCGGCTTAAAGGTCAACTTCGGCAAACGCTACAGTTTGTAACAGTGCGTGAAAAGA
Source organism: uncultured Terriglobus sp. (assembly GCA_937873305.1). GTDB lineage: Bacteria > Acidobacteriota > Terriglobia > Terriglobales > Acidobacteriaceae > Terriglobus. The sequence goes on along the minus strand of CALMOM010000185.1, from coordinate 6,764 downwards.
CGCGCTGCATCCCACAGGCCCGGACGCGCCGCCGCATCTCACGGTGCATGGCATCTCCCTTCGACGCAATCGTGATTGGTACGGGTGCCGGCGGCGGCACGCTAGCCCTGCAACTGGCCAAGGCCGGCAAGAACATCCTGATCCTGGAGCGCGGGCCGTTTATGCCGCAGGAAAAGCTTAGTTGGGATACGCAGGCCGTCTTTCTCGACAACCGGTACCACACCAGGGAGGTCTGGCAGGACAAGGATGGCAAGGACTTGCATCCGCAGCAGGCCTACTTCGTCGGCGGGCAGACCAAGGTGTACGGCGCGGCCATGTTCCGTATGCGCGCGGAAGATTTTGGTGTCATCCGGCATAAGGGCGGCATCTCGCCCGCGTGGCCCATCACGTATAACGACATGGAGCCGTACTACACGCAGGCGGAGGAGCTGTTCCACGTGCACGGCGACCTGGGCACCGCGCCTGCGGTGCCGGGTGGATTTGGCTCGTCCTTCGACCCCACCGAGCCCTTCCACTCGAAGAAGTACATGTACCCGGCGTTCTCTGACGAGCCGCATATGGCCAAGGTGCGCGACGATGTGCGCGGCATCGGCGTGAATACGTTTTCCATACCGCTGGGCCTGAAGCTGAACGAGGCTGACCCGCTCGCGTCGAAGTGCATTCGCTGCGACACCTGTGACGGCTACCCGTGCCTGGTCCACGCCAAGTCTGACGCGGACATCAACTGCATCCGCGAGATCCTGCACCTGCCGAACGTCACGCTAATGACGCACTCGCGCGTCGTAAAGCTCATCACGAACAGCACCGGCACGGCTGTGACCGAGGTCGAGGTGATCCACAGCGGCGCGGGCAAGCCGCTGGGCGGCGGCGCTCCTGAGGCCCCGGCAGGCTCACAGGCAGGCAAGACCGCGCGCTACACCGCGGGCTTCTTTGCCGTGTGCGCAGGCGCGATCAACTCGGCGGTCATCCTGCTGGCGTCGGCGGATGACAAGCATCCGACCGGCCTCGCCAATAGCTCGGACCAGGTGGGCCGCAACTTCATGTATCACCAGGCCGATGCCATGCTGGCTATCGGTACGGAGCGCAACGAGGACGCCTACACCAAGACGTGGGGTACCAACGACTTCTACCTGCAGGACACAGACCCCAGCTACCCGTTTCCGCTGGGACAGGTGCAGCCGGTGGGCAGCTTTCACCACGAGATGATGAAGGGCGACGCACCACCGCTGACACCCGGCTTCATCCTGGAGGGCATGAAGCACCACGCCGTGCCGTGGTGGTTGACCACGGAAGATCTGCCCGATCCAAACAACCGCGTGACCCTGCACAACGCCACGCCGAGCGACGTGGAAGAGCGCCAACCCGGCCTGGCCCACGCGCACCCCTCGGGCGACACGGGCCGCACCAACGAGGACGCCACCGTGAACGACCATGCGCCGCGCCGCATCCAGCTGTCGTACACCCCGAACAATGTGGAGTCGTTCGACCGGCTGAAGGATCGCTGGGTCGACGTGCTGAAGCGTTCCGGCCACGCCAGCACCCACCTGCCGCTGCATGCCTACTTCAAGAAGCGCATTCCGCTGGAGGGCGTTGGCCACCAGAACGGCACCTGCCGCATGGGCACCGACCCAGCTACCAGCGTGCTGGACGTGAACTGCAAGGCGCACGACCTCGACAACCTGTACGTGGTGGACGCGTCCTGCTTTGTGTCGGCCAGCGCGGTCAACCCGTCGCTGACGATCATTGCCAATGCGCTGCGGGTGTCAGACCACCTGCTACGTGAGCGGCTGAACTAAGGCGGCGGGAACGCAGCGCGAGTCTGAGTTCCCGCTGCGTCCCTATCCGCCGAAGAGGAAGTTGACCGTGATGGTGGTATCCACCTCGGTCGGTTCACCGTTCAGCAGGTACGGCCGGTATCGCCAGTCCTGCACCGCAGCCACGGCGCTGCCGCGCAGCATCTCTGGCCCGGACACGACGGACAGGCTCTCGATGGTGCCAGCCCGCGAGATGACGGCGCGCAGTACTACCGCACCCGAGACGTGTGCGGCCTTGGCGATGGGTGGATACACCGGTGTGGAACCGGCGAGCTTGTTGCCAGCGATTACACCTCCGGACACTCGGGTCGCAGCTGCTTTCGATGGCGGTGGTGCGACCTTAACGACCGCAAGGGTCGGTGCCGCAGTCAGGCCCATGGCACCTGCAGGTCCTATGCCTCCGCCGCCCATATTGTTCATGGCGACGGTACCCGTCACTGCAGCGCTCGGCGGCGGGTCGCCTTGGCTGGTATCCACAGTTCGTGGAACTCGGGTGGACGCGGTGAACGGATCGAGCACAGCCCGCGTTGTCACTGTCCTCGGTGTGGCTGTGGGTCGCGGCGGTGGTCCGGCAGCGGGCGGCGGCGTGGGAGCCGTCAGCGTGGCTGCCAGCACCGTGGGCGGCAACGCCTCGGGATACAGCAGCGGTTTCACCATCAAGACCGCAAGTACGGAAAGGTTAAAGGCTGCTGCCACTCCCATCCAGCGGCTGGCCTTGGACCGCAGCCTGCCGGATGACTCTACAAGCGATTGTTCGAACATGAGCATTCCCATCTGCGAGAGGAAAGGCTTGCACGGTAGACACCGGAGCCGCCACGTTTGTTACAGATGAGGTGTCACGAACAAGGCGGGACTTGAACCTACGACCCTGTGGCGGAAGAATGGATGCTCCGTAGCGCGAACCCATGCTAGCTCCGCCTTTGGCCAGTCCGTTTCTGTGCGATGCCTGACCTGGGAACCACGTCAGTCAGGACCGGCACGGCAGGCTCTTCCCCGTCATTTTCAGCGGTCCAAAGGCGCACCTGCTTGACGTGACGGCGCAGCAGAGTCACCAGCGCTTCCGCGTCTTCCGCGGCAGTCTCAGGCGTGAGGTCGAGCGCAAACTGTACTGCTCGGGTGTCGCCTAAGTGCAGCGCCTCCGTGGCCCCGTGAACCCACAACAGCCCGTCGACATCATCAGCAACCTGAAAATAAACAGAAGAGCTTGCAGAAGGCATAGGGCAGTGTAGCCCTGATGTGCTGCATGGTGTGTGACGAGAAAGCAAACGGCGACAGGCGACCCTGTCGAGTGGAACGCAGGCCAATCACGCTGCGCTGGTGAACCCCAGGGACTCTTGGAGCGCGGGCAAGCGCCCTACGTGAATGCTTTCATACAGCCCCAAAAGGCGGCGCTGGATGAGGTCATAGTACCCGGCTGCTTCCAGCAGGGCGAAGTGGCTCCGCTTGCGTCCAACCCCGAACCACACGTACCACTCGATGCGACGAACGGCTTTGCTCAAGTACAGTGCATCCGTTCGGACCAGGTGGGCTACCAGTTCGCCCTCCTGACCCCACCGCTCGGCGTAAATGCACAGGTCCAGCATTGCCTTCGCGTTTGTCCGCATCCGCGTCACGCCTTCTAGTCCGCCCAGCATCTCCCACATCACCGGGGGCTCAATACCCAGTTGATTTTTGGTAGGACTGAGAAACAGGTCTGCGACAGAACGGATTCCCTCCAGGTTAACGGCTTCCACCGAGGCCAACATCCCCTCGAAATCGGCAGACCGGCGCCGCTGAACCACGCCCAGAAAGTACACCTGGTGCGTTCCCAATACTGCAATGCACACTACCGCCACACTTAGGAACAACATGTACTCGAGCTCCGTACGGCTAGATTTCAGACCGGTCAGACCCTGTTCGCCGCGCGACTTGCATAAGCCGGTTGCGATACTCACCAGAAAGTTCGCGTTCTGAATTGAGTCTTCCCGAATCGGAACCCCAGAAAATCACAATCCAGTACAGCGTGACAAGTAAATAAACGATGTTGCTCAAATTTTCTAATACTGAGAAGTCATTAATGGTTCGCCAATAGGCGTGCAGGCTGCCGGTAACGAACGAGGCCAGGGACCAAACCACGAGCCCAGCACCGTATCGCAGAACGAGGCGGTTCCATCCAACACCGATCTGACGCGACACGGTCATCACCGCGCTGACCATCACGCACATGGTTGCCGTGATGAAGAGGTTTGCTCGGGCGTCCCATGCATCCAGCCCGTTCCGTGCGGCGGGCGTCATGGTGAGCGACAAGAGGAGGCCGACCACGGGAGCAGCGCTGGCGAAACGCAAAAAGCGGGCCTTTGTACCGAGTATCCATTCACTGCTGCGATACAAAGTGTTCTTTGCGATCTCGTAGACCACGGCGGCCTGCAGAAGGAGGTCGATGGCTGCTGCCCACCAGTAGATAAGGGCATAGCCGTGATGCCGGCCCACCTCTTTGTACACCAGAAAGAGCACAATTGTGCGCAGGGTCCCGAACGCGATTAGCCCTGTAAAGACCGGAAATAATCGCGCTCGGCCACGAGAAAGGAGCACAAGGAGCAGGGCAAGATTCTGCAGGAACCCATATGCCCAAAGCAGTTCTTCAGTGGTGGACACTTTGGGACAGGCTCCTCATCTAACGCTCCTGTTTAGAACCCCAGACCATCTGGCAAATCCGCCCAGATGTCTTGCGGCCGGGGATCAGTTCCGGTCACGCCCTGCGGCCTGGGATCTGTTCCCGTCACGCCCTGGGGCCTGGGATCAGTTCCCGTCACGCCTTGGGCAAAGATCGGGTTGCACGCTGCAGAGCTGAGAGTCACAAGGATAAAGGCTTTGGCTAGGGTCTTCATATCTTCTCCAGAAGCGCAGTTGCGCTTTATAGGAAGAGTAGTGCCATTTTGGTTCAACTGACGTCAATAGAATTGTTGTTTTCGTAGAAAAAAAGAGGCTGCTATGGTATCGCTCTCGCTTATCGGAGCGACGTTAGGTGCTGACCTATGCCAATGCTGCTGCTCGCATCCCAAATGTGTATCCCAGGTGCGGCACCCCGCTCGTCACCGGGGATGGTAGTCATGGGCAGCGTGTTCTGCCTGACAAGGGCATGGGTGTGGTTCGGCAGCTATCTCTTGAGCGGTAACTCTCAAATCCTCATCAGCCCAGCTCACATGCGCACGCTTGTATGAACAGCACAGCACCATGCTGTGCGAGAGGTACACACGTCCTCTGAGACAAAATGTTGGTGAACCAGGCAGGACTCGAACCTGCGACCCTCTGCTTAGAAGGCAGATGCTCTATCCAGCTGAGCTACTGGTTCCCGTGCGTTCAGCTTACCGCCTTGCCGCGGAAGCGGTACAGCCCTTTATGGTCGGGTGGATCAGTGCAGGCGACCCAGCAGTCGCCCTACCCGGCTGACAGATCGCGAGAGCGCAGCAGCGCGGCCACTGCGCGGAGCGCCTCGTCCCAGTGCAGGGCGGCCTCTTCGGCGTCCACACCCACGCCCTTCACGTACACGGTCACAGCGTAACCCTCGGCCACGGTGCCATCCAACTCGACAACGGCGGGGCGCAGCACGCTTTGCACCAGCGCCAGCGAGAAAGGCTGCTCGCGCAGGACCCGGTCAAGCCAGTAGAGCAGGCCTTCTACTCTTGGACGTGACACAAAGATGGCGCGGTCACGTGGCAGCAGATCGATGTAACTGGTGAATCCTGCCAGCGCCACCTCGTTCTCCAGCAAGAGGTCCATACGCGCGGTGAAGAGTTCGTCTCCGTCCATGGACCACGCATCGCATTTGCTGGTGAAGAGATGCGATCGGGGACCGTTCAGCGCGCGCAGGGCTGCCAGCAGGGCGGGAAACTCGTCTGCCTCGGCGATGTTGTCTAGTGCATCAGGGTCGTCCCGCAGGTCGATCCAGCGCAGCACCCCGTCTGGCGATGCCCACGGTACCACGACGACGGGGTCGTACGCGCCGCACTCTGCGCTCCACTCGCTCAGCATGCTGCCACCGGTTCTTCAGCGTGTGCCCGGATCGCTGGGAGTTGTTGCACAAAGCGCAGCAACATCTGCTCTGCCCAGCGGCCGTCATAGCCTGGTCGTGGATCTTCGAGAAAGGCGCAATGGCCGCCGTGCTCCGGCTCCAGCAGCGTGATGGCAGGGTTGGCCTGCAGCCGGGCGCGCGTAGCCGCGGTCAGCCGAATGAACGGGTCGTCCATGGCGTGCAGCACCAGCGTGGGCACGGCGATGCGGCTGAGCACGCGGCTGCTGCCCGCGCGCACGTAGTAGTCGCTGGCACCGGCGAAGCCGCAATGCGGCGTCATCATCAGCTCGTCAAAATTGCGGATGGACCGAATCTCCGCCGCGTTGCGCAGGGGAAAGACAGCGGGGTACAGCTGCGCCTTGCGGCGGTAACGTGCCAGGAGGTTGCGCAGAAAGCGACGCTCGTAAATACGGTTGGACCAGCGGTGCAGCGCGTCGGCGCTCTCGCCCAGGTCCATGGGCGGAGACACGGCAACGGCGCCCAGCAGCTCCGGCGGAGCGTCCTCGCCGAGCTCACCCACCGCCTTAAGCACCAGATTGCCGCCCATGCTGTAGCCCGCCAGCATCACGCGGGTGTGGCCGCGTTCGATGAGCCAGCGAAGCACTGCGAGAACATCGCCCGACATGCCGGAGTGGTACAGCGTGGGTGAGAGCGCGTCGGTGCCCCCGCAGTTGCGCATGTTCATGCGCACCACGTTGCAGCCCGCGGCGTAGAGCCGATTCGCATTGCCAACCACGTAGCCGGAGTAGGACGAACCCTCCAGACCGTGCACCAACACCACGGTCACGGTAGCAGGTGGGTCGGGCTGCGAATGGCAATGGGACAGCACGCGGCTAGGCAACAGACGGTCCAAGGCGACGGCTTCCGGTAGCGTCTGCATTTCGGCTGGCAGTGGCCCG
>CALMOM010000184.1 GCA_937873305.1 uncultured Terriglobus sp. | reverse complement strand
GTGCCGCGCCGTGGTATGCGGAAACACCCACATCCTCAAAGATGTACGCGCCCAGCAGGAAGTACGCCTCGTTGATGTAGGGGCTGAACGGCCGCAGGCTGCTGGGAACACCGGCCAAACCGGCTAGCGTATCAAACAGGTTCGGCGTCAGGTTGATGGAGGGCTGTGCCACAGCCGCAGTTCCCAGGGCCTGGCGCAACAACTGAACGTGCTTGCCCTCTTCGACAGCGGTCTCAACTGCATAGCCTGCTAGCACAGGCGATTGAAAGGGCACCTTGTAGCCTGCGGTGGCAGGTGCGTTCATGACACCGTTGTTGGCGCTGATGCCGCTGGTGGAGTTGCCAGGATTGTTGCCGGTAACAACGTTGATGCCCAGCACGGGCGCGTTGGCGGCGGTGCTGGCTGCGTTGCCAACTTCGATGGTGGTGCCAAAGGCCGCCAGGTAGTAGAAGTTTGCCTCGAGGTATTCCAGGTTCAGGGCAAAGTTGAGGATATCGCTGTCGGAATAGGTGCTGACCGCAGCCTGGGCGGCAGCCTGTTTCGGCGCAAGTGCGACGGCGGCCATGGCGGCACTACCGGCCAGCAGGGTGCGCCTGCTGAGAATGACTTCATCGAGAAACTTTGTTTCCTTCGTCGGCATGATCGGGTCCTTGTGGTGACTGGTACGGAACGGTCAAAGTACGTCAAAAATGACATGGCGGCAAAGCAGCAGCGTGGAGCTAGGCGCTCGTCGTCTTGATGGTTCCGTTGAGTCCGTTCGGGAAGAATGCGCCAGAAGACACACCTGCCCCGCCGCCCGTGCCGTACACAATGTGCAACACCTGGTTCGGTGTACGGGAGTAGCCAACGGCGTTGGTTGCTGATGCCGCTACCACTGTGCTAGCGGGGTATTGGCCGTTGGCAGCGATGGTCACGGGAGCCAGGGTGAGCATTGTCTCGTTGCCGCCGCCCACGCTGGCGCGCAGGGCAGACACCTGGTTTGCCGTGGTGATGAGCGCGGCGTTCGGCTGTGCTCCGGCCGTTACCGCAGAGCCAATGCGAGTGATGGCCGAGCGTATGTACCCCGCGTGGTAGGCTTCCACGGCCTGGATACCTGCGGCATAGTTCAGGTTGCTGGCAGAGGTCAGCAGGGGTGCGGCACCGCTGTACGCCGTCACGCCCACGTCCTCGAAGATGAAGGCGCCAATCAGGAAGTTGTTGTAGCTGCTATACGGATTGAACGTGCCGGCGATGCCGGCAGCCGTGGCCACTGCGGCAAAGGCTGAGCCGATGTTCAGGTCAGGCATCGGTACGGCGGCGCTGCCCAGAGCTGCCCGCAGAAAGTTTACGTGAGCCAGCTCGTCATAGGCGATTTCGTTGATGATCTGCTGCTGCAGCGTGGTCAGGCCGGCGACCTGCGCGCCACCGCTCACGTACCCTGCCGCAAAGCCCGCGCTGTTCACCGGCAATCCAGCACCCGTGGCTGCGTAGAGGTAGAACGATGCCTCCAGGTACTCGAGGTTGAGCGCGAAGTTCAGGTAGTCGACGTCCGTCAACGCGCCTGCGCCGGTGGTGCCCGTTGCGCCTGTCGCGCCAGTGGCACCGGTGGCTCCCGTTGCACCCGTGGCTCCTGTTGCGCCGGTTGCACCTGTTGCGCCAGCAGGGCCTGTCGCTCCGGTTGCCCCAGTTGCTCCGGTCGAACCGCAGCCTTCCAGCACAGAAACGGCACCCACCGCTCCCACACCAGTACGGAAGCTGCGCCGGGTTGCTACCTCAACACCCTTCTTATAGAACAACTCCAACTCGTTCACGAGTGCTACCTCCAAGCCAAACTGTTTCCCACACAACTGAATGCCACGCCATACGGGCATCTTCGGGAATGGGGCCAAGTGACACCGCAGAGGGGATCAACCCAAGCAGCAGAACATTTCGTCGTGCCAGAGGAGCCTACCGGGGTGTCACGAATTAGCACAAGGTCATCTTCAAACCCTGGATTGATTGAACAAACAACCAAGTTTGTGAGACACATGGCAAGCCCAAAAGGGGACGGGGTTGCGCTCCATGTGGTTGATGCCGCACTGCACGGAATCTGCGGAAAAGTGATGCAGGTGGGGCGCTGTTGCCTGCGGTTAGCGCCGAACCGCATCGTTGTAGGTGCGGTACAAACGAGCGCGATACTAGTTTTTACGAGCGAGTTGCCGTGGCTTCCGTCAGGCGCTGCGGAACTCCTGGGCTCTGCTACCGTACACTCCAGAAAATCGTGGGCGAGAGCGGTTTAGCACAGGGGCAGGCCATGAGAGTCGCTTCTCGGGACAGCGCAGCAATGCTTGCGGCGTTAGGAACGCTTGCCTTTGCTGCTTCGTTGATGACGCATGAGGCTGTTGGACATGGAGGCTACTGTCTCGCAGTGGGAGGCCACAACACCCTGCTGACGCCCTGGTCGAAGACCTGCCATTTCCCTGGTGTGCCTCGCCTTGGAACCAAGGCGGCAGGTCCGGGTATGCAATTTGGGGCTGGCCTCCTTGCCTGGGTGGCGCTGCACCGGGTCTTGCCGGGAGCTAGTCAGCTGCGCTACTTTCTGTGGCTTTACATGACCCAGAGTCTGCTTATCTCGTCGGGTTACGTCGCATTTTCGGGCGTCCTCAACGCGGGTGACGCTGCAGAACTCATCGCTCCTCTTCAACATTCCTTCGTGTGGCGTGGCGTACTGATACTGCTGGGATCCGTGGTCTACTTTCTTTCCATGCGGGTGGCTGCGTATGAATTGGGGCGATTCGCTGGCTCTGACAACAGAATGGAACGTCTCTTCCGCCTTGTCTGGATACCGTATACAAGCGTCGGTGTCTTTGCTTTGGGCACGGTTGCCGTAAATCAGGCCAGTGGGAGATGGAGTAAGTGGCTTGTCCGTGGCATCCCTGGCCTGAGTCGCACGGTGGGGTTGGTTTGTTTGGCTTTGGCATCTTCCTTCGGAGCTGGCTCCGGTATGTTCGGCATTCCGCCAATGGTGCGCGGGAGAGTACTGCGAGATTCCACCCCAGCGCAGTATGTCCGGTGGAGCCCGGCGTGGGGCGCCGTTGCGGGAACAATCGTTCTCCTCTTCCTCTTCTGCATCGGCCCCGGGATTGCACTAACGAGGTGAGTCGGTTCTCGTCAGTGATGTTGAACGCTAGGCAAGCCTGTATCGCGTTCGACAACCATGCCGCCACATCACAACTTCCGGCTACATGTAATCGACGCCGTACTGCACAGGAATCTGCGTGAAGGCGATGCGGGTGGGGGCGCTGTCTCGGGCGGGCAGCATGCCTGCGAAGTGCAGGGTGGTGTGGCCGTACTTCAGGTTCAGCTTGTCCAGCGTGCGGCTGAGTTCGTTGCGGTTGTCGGGGTCGGCGAACAGCGTGGGCTGCTGCTCGCTTTCGTTGATCAGGCGGCCCATGGCGAGGCCGACGAAGAACGGCGTCTCGTAGTCCGGCCCGGTCGGTTGCTGCGACCAGATCTTGCCCAGGGTTTCCAGCAGGCTGAGGGTGTCCTGACAGGTGGGAAAGCGTGCCTCCATGCCCCAGCCGTCGTGCTTGATGCCGCTGGTGTGCTGGCGAATTTTGCGCGGCTTGTCTGCGTTGCCTTTTTTCGCAGCAGCGCCGGGGCGCGCGTCTGCAACTTCGGGCATGGTGGCCCGGTCCACCTGCTCGCGGTTCAGTTGATAGCGAATCGTGAGCGACATGGACCCGGCGCAGAGCTTTTCCATGCGCAGCCGCATGGCCGCCTTGTGCAGCAACTTGTGCGCTACCGCCCACGCTCCCTCGGGTGTACGGTGTGCAGGGCCCATCACGTGCGAGTGGCCCAGCGACTTCTGCATCTCGTTGGGCAGTGGTGCGCCGTCGTCGCCGGTGCTGTGGCCGTGCAGCCAGTGATAAAGCCGGTCGCCCCACACGCTGTTCCACAGCTTATGCATGCCTTCGCGGTCGAGTGCCAGCAGCTGCGGCATGGTCGTAATGCCCTTGCCGATAAGCATGGCCTCGGTGCGCGCGCCCACGCCGGGCAGGTCGCGCAGTTCAAGTTGCAGCAGCGAGCGCGGCAGTTGCGACGGCAACAGGCCGATGAGGCCGTCCGGCTTCTGCATGTCACTGGCAATCTTGGCCAGGTAGCGGTTGGGCGCCATGCCGATGGAGCAGCGCAGCGTTTCGCCCACGTTGTCGCGGATGCTCTGCTTAATGTTCAATGCGATCTGCCGGGCGCGCGGCGGCTCCTGCTCGCGGCCGATCAACTGGCACACCATCTCGTCGATCGACGGCGTGTGCGCGACGGGGCAGGCCAGCTCGACGGCAGCGGCAATTTTGTGGCTGTACTCGGCGTAGGTGGTGTGCGAGCCGTGCACCATGATGATGTCCGGGCAGATGCGCTTCATGTCAGCGACGCGGGTGCCCGTCTTGATGCCGAGCGCTTTGGCCTCGTAGCTGGCGGCGATGGCCACGGTGGTGTCGGCAAAGCTGGGCACCACGGCCAGCGGTTTGCCGCGATACTCCGGGTGCAACTGCTGCTCCACGGACGCGAAGAAGCTGTTGAGGTCCACGTGTAGAAAGCCGAAGCGGTCCGGCTGGGCTGCTGACGAACTCGTGGCAAACGGGTCCATACTGCGCCTTTAGTGTACCGCTATTCTTCGCCACCTGTTCGCTCCAGCCACGTCGCGCTTTACCATAGAGGGATGGTTGTGTGCGTGGTGGTGAACTGGAACGGCTGGCGCGATACGCTGGCCTGTCTCGAGACACTGGCCTGCCAGACCGCGCAGCCGCTGCATGTGGTGGTGGTCGACAACGGCTCGACCGACGATTCCGTGGAGCGCGTGTCCGCCTGGATACGCCAGCCGCGTAGCTGCCTCGCCGTATTCTCCCTGGTGCAGAGCACAGCAAACCTGGGCTTTGCGCGCGGGGCGAACCTGGGTATCGAGCGGGCGCTGCGCATGGACGCAGACTTCGTCTGGCTGCTGAACAACGATACGGAGTGCCCGGTGGACACGCTGGAAAAGCTGTTGCACACAGCGGCGGCGCAGGGAGAGGCGGGGCTTGTCGGCTCGGTGCTCTACTACCATGACCGCCCAAGCGTGGTGCAGGCCTGGGGGGGCGGCAGTGTCAATCGCTGGTCAGGCACGGGCACCCACTATGTCAGGCCCACGCCGCTGGGAGCGAACTCATACGTGACGTTCGCAAGCGTGCTGCTGCGCCGGGCTGTGCTGGACGAACTGGGTCCCTTGTACGACGGCTACTTCATGTACTACGACGATTCGGATTACTGCCTGCGCCTGGCGAAAACGCGCTGGCGGCTGGCCGTTGCCGAGGACACGGCGGTGCTGCACAAGGAGAGCGCCAGCACAGAACGCGCACGCGATCCGTTCATGGAGCGCACCGTGGCTACGTCTGGCATACGCTTCTTGCGGCGGCACTCGCCGGCCCCGGCGCTGTCGGTGCCCATGTTTCTGCTCCTCAAGCTGCTGAACAGAGCTCGTCGTGGCGAGTGGACTGCGTGCCGTGCCGTGCTCGATGCATGGACCGGTCGTAACGGCAGCACACGGGCCGCCAACGATTAGCCACTCGGTAGCGGGAACGCAACGCCTGCCCGGCGCAAGTCATTCCCATTCTGGTTCAGTTCTCCGAAAGGCTTGTTGGCCCTGCAAAAAGGGCGTGTGTGGCTAGGTACCCGCGGCTTGACGGATGAGTACGTTGCGATACAGTGAACATCAAGCAACTTCACAACAAAATCCTGGGCGGCCTGAGTGCCACAGGACTGCTGCACGCGCTGCGCTCCCTTTGCAGGCGTCGCGGCACACACTTTTTGGAGGCAATTGCATGAAGAAGTTTCTGCTCACCGCGCCACTGGCGCTGGTCTGCGTGGCGGCTGCACATAGCCAAGCCGTCTCGGTCAACGGTGGCGCCATCCAGGGCACCATCACCGATCCCTCCGGCGCAGCCGTGGCGCACGCCACCATCACCATCACCAGTGTGGAAGAGGGTTCCCTCCGTACAGAAACCACCGACAAGGCGGGTTTTTACAGCGTAGGACCCCTGAACCCAGGTGAGTACCGCATCGCTGTTGCCGCCCAGGGCTTCTCGCGGCTTGAGGTGACCACCAGGATCCTCACCGGCACGGCGACTCCCGGCAACTACAAGCTAACCGTAGGCCAGGAAAGCCAAACCATCGAAGTCACCGCGGGCGACATTCAGGTCAACACCGACCGGGCAGGCGTCAGCGACGTTATTACGCGCGAACAAATTAATTCTTTGCCTGTTAATGGCCGCAACTTTCTCGACCTCGCGCAGATTGAGCCAGGCGTGCAGTTGCAAAATGGAAACACCTTCGACCCCACCAAGTCCGGGTACACCGGTATTTCGGTCAACGGCACCTCCGGCCGTACCACCCGTATTTTGCTGGACGGCCAAGACATCACCGACGAGTTTGTCGGCACCACCATCATCAACGTGTCCCAGGGTGCCATCAGCGAGTTCCAGTTGAACCGTTCCACCCAGGATGTGTCCGGCGAGGTCACCTCCCAGGGACAGGTGCTGGGGTCTACGCGATCCGGCACCAATGCCATACACGGACAGTTGTTCTACGACTTCCAGGACCAGCGCGCGCTGTTTGCTGATCCCAATGCGCTAGGCACCAAGGTTGCTCCATACTTCCAGCGCAATCAGTACGGCGGCAGTGTGGGCGGTCCCATTTTAAAAGACCGGCTCTTTTACTTTGGCAATTCAGAGCGTATCCAGCAGAACAGCGGTATTCCTTCCGGGTTGGGTCCCGTGTTTGCCAGCAGTGCCATTGCCACCAGCAACCCAACCGTGGGCGCGCCGTACAAGGAGACGAACTCTACGGCACGGCTGGACTACACCGGTCCTTTTGGCGGCCACTACTTCGCCCGTGGGAATTACGACGTCAACTCCACGTTGACCGCCGGCGGCAGCAGCTTCTACTCCACGTACGGAAATCGCGACAATACGTACGGCTTGGCCTTTGGTGCTGATTTCTCAAAAGGCCGGTTTACGCACTCGTTCCGCGGCTCTTATGAAAAGTTCCACAATCTAATCGGTGACACAAGCGCTACGTCCGGCGTTGATCCGCTATCGGCCTTGGTCGGCAGTCCAGTCGCGTACCGCTATGCCGGCCAAATTTACTTCGGACCTAATGCCAACGCGCCGCAGGCGACCTACCAATCTGATAAGCAGCTGCGCTACGATGGCGGCTACACGGTGGGCAAGCACAACATCCGGTTCGGCAGCGCTGTGAACAGGATTCAGTCCGGGGCGTTCGCCTCGTTCTACGGTGTGGGTCCGCGCATCAATGTCACGTCCAGCAACTTGCTCAGTGGTACCGTCACCTCAAGCAATCCTGCAGGACTCGGCTGCAATGGTACGCCTGGCGCGGCTGCCTGCCCCACGGACCCAATTAATGGCTACAACACCAGTTCCGTGACCATGGGCAACGGTCAGGGTGTGGACAACAATGTTCCCAATTTTGGTTTGAACGGTGGCGGCATCGCCTCATGGCGGTTCTCGGTGTACGGTTCCGATAGCTGGAAGATCACACCCAACTTCACCTTCTCCGCCGGTGCCCGCTACAGTGTGGACACCAATCGCGAAGACAATGGCGATCGTTTGCCGACCTGCGGCGACCTTGGGGCCTCGGTAGCGGCTGCCTGTGCCGGCCTTGCCAGTACCACGCCGTTGTTCTCGCTGTACAACTCACGCTTCACTGGCACCAATGTCCGTCAGCCGTACGGCAATATCTCACCACAGGTCGGTATCGTGTATGCCCCCGGCAACCACAAAACCACGTTCCGCGCTGGGCTGGGTTACTTCTTCGAGAGCATTGTGTTCAACAATTCCTCCAACGCCGAATCGGCTCTGATCAAAACAGGCCCGTTGTATTACTCGCGCAATCCTTGCACCTCGGGCAGCTACACGCTGCCGAATGGCAATCAGGTAGCGTTTGCTCCGGACGGCGTTACACCCCTGACAACACTCTGCGCGCAGCGCACCGTGGCGCAGTCTGCTCCCGCATTCCGACAGTTGGAGACGCAGTTGCAGTCCGTGGCAGCGGCAAATAGTCAATCCGTCAATGGCGCGTACGCAGGTACCACGCTGAACACGGC
>CALMOM010000183.1:6730-8127 GCA_937873305.1 uncultured Terriglobus sp. | reverse complement strand
TTGTAGGAGAGAACGGCTTCCGGTGCGAGTGCGGCTGTGGCCATGGGGCTGATCACCTCTGAGTTTCTTAATGTAAGCGTAGCCCCGCGACCGGCGGCAGCAAGTCGCCACTTCGCTCTAGCAGCAGGAGTTGCCGCTTTCGTTCCATGCCCCAGCGATAGCCACGAAGTTCACCATCGGTCCCCACCACGCGATGACATGGGATGGCCAGCGCCACAGGATTGGTGGCGCAAGCCTGCGCCACTGCGCGTGCCGACGTCGCAGACAATCCAATGGCTTGGGCAACCTCTGTGTAGGTCCGGGTTGCGCCACGCGGTATGGTCTGTAGCGCTCCCCACACTCGGAGCTGGAACGCAGTGCCCTTCACGTCCAGGCGAAGGTGCAACGCCGCACCACCGGATACGCTGTTCACAAGAGCGCTGGCAAGCGGCGCAATGGCCTGACCGTCCTGGCAATGGGCGCACTGGGGAAATCGCTCCTGCAGCTCCGCGTATAGCTCCTTCTCGCGATCCGCAAAGGCTATTGCGCAGACACCTGCCGGTGTGGTCGCTACCATGGCCTTGCCAAGCGGCGAGTCGAAGACGCCATACAGCAGCGGTTTGCCCTGCCATGCTTCCTTTTTGCTCACCGCACCCTACACCTTTTAGCAAAGCCACTGAGTTAAGCTAACCGCACCGGTGGACGATTGCTGGTTTTTGAAACCTTGCACGCTTGGTATTAGCATTTGCAGGGTAATGTGCTCACAAGAACCCTAATTTCCTCACCCAGGCACACCACGGGCAAGCACACGCATGCGTTTCGGCGAGAGTTTGAGAGAACAGCGCGAACGTCTTGGCATTTCGCTGGACGACGTCGCCATTTCCACCCGCGTTTCGCCTCGCCATCTGTCCGCGCTGGAAGAGGATCGCTTTGCCGAACTGCCTGGCGGCGTGTTTAACCGCGGCATTGTCCGCTCCTATGCGCAGCACTGCGGCCTGGACGCGGACGGCACCGTGCAACGCTTTGTGCGTGCCATGCGCGACCATGGCTTGGAGGTGGACGGCAAAGAGGACGATTGGATAGAGCTGGCGGAAGCCGTCCACCGCAGCCGCCCTGCTAACGGCACCTCTGAGCGGATGCGCTGGCTGGGCGTGGCAGCGATGCTGCTCGGACTACTGCTGCTCGCAGCCGGTGTGCTTTGGCTGCTCGCGCGGCGGGGCTCCGTTTCGGTGCCCCGCTCACTACCAGAAGTGCGGCGGCAACTGTTAAAACCGTTGCGTGGCCGACAATAGGAGCCTCCGCGACGCTGCGACCGCTTACGGCCTCACGCTCTATTTGCTGACCTCTACTCCGCGCCAGAAGGCGATATGGTGGCGCACCTGCCGGGCGGCGGGTTTGGGATCGGGGTAGTACCAGGC
>CALMOM010000183.1:0-6720 GCA_937873305.1 uncultured Terriglobus sp. | reverse complement strand
TCCTTGATCTCCTTCGCGGCGTCCTTCGGCTCCGGGTAGTACCAGGCCGCGTCCGGGTTCTCCTGCCCGTCTACCAGCAGCGTGAAGTACCGGGCTTGTCCCTTCCACGGACATGATGACGAGGTAGAACTTGGCCGCAGAAACTCCCGCTTGACCGTCTCCTCTGGAAAATAAATGTTGCCCTCTACTGTCTCGAAACTCTCGCTTTCGGCCACTGTCTGGCCGTTCCAAAATGCCTTTGCCATATCCTGCTCACTCTCTTCAAAGAAGCGCAGCTGCGATGTACCGCATGCTACGCAGCGCTAAGCGCCTGCCTGCTGCACCGCTTCGGTTGCAGCAGACCCAAGATAAGAGCTACCAGAATTCGATCAGGATTCCAAGGGACTTGGTGATATCAACGCTTGTTGCTATCCCATCAAGCTACGGCGGCGATGACGAGCCGGGTCTTCTCCGGGTCAGGGCGCTCCAGCACCGGCACGGCTAGTGGTTCGCGCACCGGATTCTGCCTGCCGGTGCTCACGTCGTAGTCGCAGGCGATCGGGTCGGCGGCTTCGACGGCCGGAGCCGCACCTTTCTTTGGGCGGCGCTTGGGCAGGGCCTCGTGATTGTGTGGGCACACCTCATGGATCGTGCCATCTTCCTTGTTCGGCACCTCCAGCAGGTACGTGCTGTTGCCGCGCGGACACGGCTTGGCGATGAGCTTCAGGTTGCTGCTGTAGTCGCACTTGGGATAGTTGGTGCAGCCATAGAACACATTGCCGGTCTTCGCCTTGCGCTCGGCCAGCTTGCCGGTGTGGCACTTTGGGCAGGGCACGTCGAGCAGCACCTGCTTGACGTACTTGCACTTGGGGTAGCCGGAGCAGCTAGTGAACTCGCCATAGGTGCCGGTGCGCTTGACCAGCTCCATGCCGCATTCCGGGCAGGGCTCGCCGGTGGGCTCCGGTGGCTTGGACTGCACCTTCTGGTTCAGGCGGCGGACCGTTTTGCAGGGCGGGTCGGCGTTATAGTCCGGGCAGCTCATGTACGGGCCGAATGGGCCGTTCTTCAGCACCATCTGCTTGCCGCAGTTTTCGCAGAACTCCTCTTCCTCGGTGTCGCCCGCCTCCATAGCGGCAAGGTCCGGCTTGTCCGCGACGTTTTCCTTGGTAAAGTCGCAGCTCTGGGGCTCGATGCGAATGCTCTTGCCCCTGCTGGCGGCCAGGTCCAGCGCTTTCTTCAACTCCTTGTCGTCGTGCACCTCGACGTCCGACTCGATAACACCGGCGTCCAGTCCCTGCACCTTGTACGGAAAGTTCAGGTCCTTCTTGACGCGTTTGAGTGCCGCCTTGGGGTCCTTCTTCCACGCCGAAACGGCAATCGTCCGCGGCTTGGCCTTGGTGTAGTTCGAGCAGGAGTAGAACGATCCGAACTTGCCCCAGCGCAGGATCAGCGGCGAGCCGCACTTCTCGCAGGGCTCACCGGACGGCTTCTCCCAGCGCTTGATCTCCTCCATGGACTTTTCGGCGACCTTAATCTCGTCGGAGAGATGGTCGTAAAAGCCGCCCAGCAGGCTGGTCCACACCGTCTTACCGCCCTCAACTTCGTCCAGCTCCTCCTCGAGCCGGCGAGTGTAGGCCATGTCGAAGATGTAAGGGAAGTTTTTGACCAGCAGCGTGGTGACCACCATGCCGATCTCTGTGGGCACAAACTTCTTTGCCAGCTTCTTAACGTAATCGCGGTCTTGGATCGTGTTGATGATGGAGGCGTATGTGGACGGACGTCCGATGCCGCGCTCCTCCAACTCCTTGACCAGGGACGCCTCGTTAAACCGCGGCGGCGGCTCGGTAAACTTCTGCTCTGTCAGCACGTCTAGCAGGTTCAACGCCTCACCCTGCGCCAAGACGGGTAGCGAAGTGTCATTTTCTTCTTCCCCTGCAGCACCTTCGGCCTTCGGCTTGGCTTCGGCCTTGCCAGCGCGGGGGTCGGCAACCCGCAGGAATCCATCGAATTTGAGCACCGATCCGGAGACGCGCACCTGATAGCTACTCTTCGAACGCCCTTCGATTTCTACCGAGGTCTGGTCGTAGACGGCGGGCGTCATCTGGCTTGCCACAAAGCGCCGCCAGATCAGGTCGTAGAGCCGGAACTGCTCGTCCGTCAGGTAACGCCGAATGCCCTCCGGTGTAAAGCTGACGGAGGTGGGCCGTATGGCCTCGTGTGCGTCCTGCGCGTCCTTTTTACTGGAGAAATTGTTTGGCTTGCCCGGCAGGTACTGCGTGCCCAGCGTGCCAATGTACTCGCGCACATCATTGATAGCCTGCGGCGATACACGCGTCGAATCGGTACGCATGTAGGTGATGAGACCAACCGTGCCATTGTCGCCGATTTCCACGCCCTCGTACAGTCGCTGCGCCACGCCCATGGTGCGCTTTACGTTGTAGCCGAGCCGATTGCTGGCGTCCTGCTGCAGACGGCTGGTGGTGAAGGGCGCGGGTGCATTGCGCCTGCGCTCCTTGGCTTCGACTGAGGAGACCCTCCACGTGGCAGACTGCATGCCTGCCTTCACCTCGGCAGCAGTATCGCCGTCCGGCAGTGCGGGGGCAGACACAGTGTCGACGCTGATGCGGCCACCATTCACGGAATGCAGCCGGGCAGTGAACTCTGCCTTACCTTTGGGCTGCAGCTTCGCCTCGACGGGCCAGTACTCCACCGGCTGGAAGGCCTTGATTTCATTTTCGCGGTCCACGATCAGGCGCAGCGCAACCGTCTGTACGCGTCCGGCTGACAGACCGCGACGAACTTTATCCCAGAGCAAAGGTGAGATCTCGTAGCCTACCAGCCGGTCCAGCACGCGGCGCGTCTGTTGCGCCAGCATCAGGTTCTCGTTCACGTCCCGGGCACGCTTGAAGGCGTCCACTACGGCGGGCTTGGTGATTTCGTTGAAGGTGACGCGCTGGATGGTGGTCTTGCCCTTGATGGAGGGCTGCAACTGCATTTGCAGGTGCGCCGCAATGGCTTCACCCTCGCGGTCCGGGTCAGGTGCCAGGTACACGGCGTCGGCCTTGCTGGCCAGCTTTTTCAGCCGGTCCACCAGCTTTTCTTTACCGGGCGACACGATCAGCTTTGGCTGAAAGGTGCGCCGCTTCAGCTCCACGCCAATGTCGTTCTTTGGCAGGTCCATGATGTGGCCGATGGAGGCCTCCACCATGTAGTCGCTGCCCAGATATTTGCCGATCGTCTTTGCCTTGGCGGGCGACTCCACGATCACGAGATTCTTGCTCATACTCTGACCTGTCTTCTGCTGGTCCGTCCAACGTGCGCCCGGCGTTTTGCCGCGCAATCCTTGCCGGGTTGCTCACCGGCCCTGCTTTGCTTGCTTCGAGTATCCCGGTAGGACCCTAACACGCTTTCAATCAAACGTCATACCTGTGGGTAACTTTGGCAGGCGTTCTCGTTCGACTAGCCTCCCAGCCAAAACGTCTACAGCCGGCCAGCGAGCCTAGAACGTGCGGACATAATTCTTGCCTGGCATTTGCCTTACCCGCCCCAGCAGTTCCAATTCAAACAGAGCGGTAAAGATCTCCGGCGATTGCAGTTGCCCGTCCAGCCGCTCGATCAGGTCGTCCAATTGCACGGCCTCGTCGTGCCGCAGCTGCTCAAAGACGAGTCGCTCTGCCGGGGGCAGATTGCTTTCGGCAAATAGGGATGCGGAAACCGCGGTGCCGGATTCACGCCGCTGTTCCATCCCTCTTTCTAGGTCCTGCCGCACCTGGCTGGGCAGGTCTTCCCACACGTCTTCCCAGGTGGCGGTCAGCTTGGCCCCCTGCTTGATGAGCGTATTGGGCGTCCACGACCCCTTGTTGGTCACATTGCCCGGCACTGCGTACACGTCGCGGTTCTGCTCCATGGCGCACCGGGCCGTGATGCGTGTACCGCTGTGCTCTGCGGCCTCTACTACGAGCACTCCCACGCTCATGCCGCTCAGGACGCGATTGCGTATGGGGAAGTTCTGCGGCGCGGGAAAGGTGCCCAGCGGAAACTCGCTCAGGATGCAGCCACCGCCCATCAGAATGCCCTCGGCCAGCCGCTTGTTCTCCTTGGGGTAGATCACGTCCACACCCGTGCCCCACACAGCCACCGTTTTCCCCTTGGCCTCCAGCGCACCTTCGTGCGCTTTGGTGTCCACGCCGCGCGCCATGCCGCTCAGGATGACAACGCCGCGGGATGCCAGCTCTCGCGACAGCATCTGCGCCATGCCCGCCCCGTACGGCGTGGGGTGCCGCGTGCCCACCACGGCAAGGCCCGGCAGGCCGAGGATGGAGGTATCGCCGCGATACCAGAGAACGGCGGGCGGATCGTAAATTTCGCGTAGACGCTCCGGGTAGGCCGGGCAGTCGTGCGTCAGGAAGCCCGCGTTCTGCTCGTCCAGTCGCTGCCGTTCCCCCTCAGCGGCGGCACGTGCCTTGCCCTCGAACACAAAGCGGGCGGATACGGCAGGTAGGCCCAGCCCCTCCAACTCGGTCAGCGACGCCTGAAACAGCTGAGCCGGTGATGTGAGCTGCGATATGGCACGCAAAGTACGGGTCGCACCCATCTGTGGCGACAGCACCAGCGCCATCCAGGCCAGCCGATTGAGTGCCGCGGTGTCCGCCGGTCCGCGTTCCACATCCCTGCTCAGCGTTGCCGTTGCCAATGCTGCCCCCAGTGCGTTTGGTTATACAACAGCACGGTGCTCCGTGCCGACAGCCGGTGATCGCCCACCGCCGTTGCGGACTGAGCACCGTGCTTCGCACAGGGACATCCCATAGAGGTTGAATATGCCTGGTCACACCTCCGAACGCCTGCGCGTGGCGGCCATCAGCTTTCTGAACCCCGCACCGCTGCTGTGGAATTTCGAGCACGACCCGGTCGCGCAGGAGTTGCGCAGCCGCTACGATGTGCGCTACACCTTGCCTTCGCAGTGTGCCGCGCAGCTTGCCAGTGGCGAGGCCGACCTTGGGCTGATCCCCATTGCTGCCCTGCCCACCCTGCCGCAGGTGCGCGCAGTTCCCGGCTGTGTCATTGCCTCCCAGCATGCGGTGCGCTCCATTCAACTGGTGGTGCGGCCTGGGCTGGCGCTTGCCGAAATCCGGACGCTGGCAGCAGATGCCGCATCGCGCTCCTCCATTGCCTACGTACGTGTGCTGTTGCAGCAGTTCTATGACAGCAGGCCCGTGCACCACGAGTTACCCGCCGACGTCCCGACCATGCTGCAGGACAACGACGCAGCCCTGTTGATTGGCGACCCTGCCCTGCTGGCGCTACAGGCGCGGGATACAAACGGCAGCTTTGCTGACTGCACGTGGATCGACGTTGCCACGCTGTGGCGGCAACATACCGCTCTCCCGTGGGTCGCCGCTGTCTGGGCCGTGCGGCCAGAGGCCTTGCAACGCTGCGGTGTGTCCGCAGACACGCTGGTCGCAGACCTCTGCGCCTCGCGCGATGCGGGGCTGCGGCACACAGAGGACCTGGTACGCGCCTGGGCACCGCGCCTCGCACTGCCGGAACAGACGGTGCGCACCTACCTGTCAGAAAACATTCACTACACGCTCGACAGTGACTGCCTGCGCGCCATGGACATGCTGTATGCGCTGGCGGAAAGCACAGGCGTGTTGCCGACGTACCGTCTCCAACTGCTTTAATGGGCCGTACCCGCGACTTGACCGCGTCTCCAAGCGTCTGAACTGCTACAGATGCTGCTTACCCTACTTCAGCAGGCCGGACCTCATCACGCAGCGCACGGCAGTACGACGCCGGGCAGCGGCAACCGGATGGTTCGCTACTTCTTCAAGCTCGGTCTGCTGGGGCTGTTTCTCATCGCAGCCATCGACTCGTCCCCCATTCCGCTGCCCATCCCGGGTTCCAGCGACTTACTGGTAACGCTCCTGGCGGCGCAGCGGCACAGCTGGCTTGCGGTGACCCTGGTGGCGACCGCAGGGTCGGTGCTGGGTGCGGCGGCAAGCTACCACACAGGCCTGGTGGGAGGCATCACGCTGGTGGATCGGTACGTGCCCCGCCGTTTTCGCAATCGCATCCAGCACTGGACAGAAGAGCACGCGCTGCTCTCAGTGGCGCTACCTGCCATACTGCCGCCGCCCGCACCGCTGATGCCGTTTCTGATCGCGGCGGGTGCCTTCCGCATGCCCAAGGTGCGGTACTACGTCAGCTTTACCACCAGCCGCTTTGTGCGTCATGCGCTCTTTGCGTGGCTGGGCGTCCACTACGGGCGGCGCATCATGCCGGTGTACCTGCGCTTCGCCGACCGCTACGGCTGGATCCTGTTGGTGGTGGTCTGGGGTTCCGTGGCCTTCGGCGTTGTGTACGCGATCTTCAAACTGCGCGAACGCAGCACCGGCAAACGTCGCGCCGTCTCTGCGGCCGCTTAGGCTGGTCTAGAACTCCCAGCGCAACAACGTGGCACCCACGGTAAAGCCCGCACCCACGCTGGCCAGCAGCACTAAGTCACCCTTCTCCAGGCGGCCCTCCTGGAGGGCGGTGTCCATGGCGATGGGGATGGTACCGCCCGTGGTGTTGCCGTAGCGGTCGATGTTAATGACCACGCGCTCCACCGGCATGCCCAGGCGCTCCGCCGTGGCCAGGATGATGCGCTTGTTGGCCTGGTGCGGTATAAAGCAGGCGATCTCGTTGCCGGTGATGCCCGCGCTTGCCAGCACACGCTCACTGGCCTCCATCATCTTGCGC
>CALMOM010000182.1:6496-8535 GCA_937873305.1 uncultured Terriglobus sp. | reverse complement strand
GTCCTACAGCCATGCCAAGCAGTAGAAACGGCAGGTAGTGCAGCCCGTTCGAGACGAACACGAGAGGCGTTTGCAGCGGCAGCGCGGCCAGTGCGATGGAGACCGGCAGCGTCACGGTCGGCGGCAACGCCACAGCAAGCGTGGCCAGCAGCAATGCAAAGAAAATCGACGGCAGAAACCAGGAAATGCGCCCCGTTAGGAGAAAGAGAAAGAACTCTCCCGGCGGATGCGTGCCTTGCGCCGCAAAACGAGCAAGCGGGATGAGTGCGACCGCTGTGACACACGACCACAGCACGTACGGCCACATGAGCGTAAAAAAGCGCTCTCGTAAGAAGCGGGGTGCACCCCGCTTTGCGATGCTCGCCTTCAGAAAGATGCCCGAAACGAAGAAAAACGCAGGCATGTGGAAGGCATACACGAAGGCGTCGATCTCGCCGCCCAGCGCTGAAGTGCCCCACCAATTACGGTGCAGCAGTCCCTGGTTGGTATGCCCAAATGCAACCAGGATGATGGCGAGACCGCGCACCGCATCCACCAGCAGCGAGCGAGATGCTTGCGCAAGTTCTGCCTGAGGCGCTGGTGAAACAGTGCTGGTAAGAAGCGCCATGGCCAAGGTTTCTTTCTGCAGGTCTAGAGTCCACCCGCAAGGGTGCCACTCACCCCGATCTTACCCCTCCATCTTCACCCATTTGGCGTTCTTTTGCGCACGAATGACCAACTCTGCGGCCAGCAGCGCCTGCGTTTGGTCCTGGGCGATGTGCGTGCGATGCACCACGTCGGCGACGAACTGCCTGCCGAAGGGCAGGGTCACCTGGTTGCAGTCGATGTAGCGCTGCTTTTCGCCGTCCACCAGGAAGAGGTTGTTGCCCGTCTTCGCCACACCTACGTTGGTGTATTTGCGCACCTCGATGTAGCCCTTTGTGCCCAGGATGAACAGGCGACCGTCGCCCCAGGTGCCCAGGCCGTCGGGCGTGAACCAGTCCAGCCGCACATAGCCGAAGCCCTTATTGCCACGTAGCACCATGTCGCCGAAATCCTGGAACTCCGGATGCTCCGGGTGGGCGACGTTGCTGATCTGCGACTCCACGATCTCCGCCGTGGTGCTCTGCGTGTAGTACAGAAATTGGTCCACCTGGTGCGAGCCGATGTCACACAGGATGCCGCCGTACAGTTCCGGTTTCCAGAACCAGTCAGGCCGGGGGTCGGCGCCGCCGCCGTTGCCACCCTTCTGCATTACCTGGTGCGGAGCGATGTTGATGGTCTGGATTACCTGGCCGATGGCGCCTGCGCGGACGAGTTCCCCAGCCTTGATGGCGCTCTTGACCTCCAGCAGCTCGCTGTACATGATGCCGTAGATTCGGCCCGTCTCCGCGACGGTCTTGCGTACGGCGGCAAGCTGGTCCAGCGTGGTGATGCCTGGCTTATCGCTCAGCACATCCTTGCCGCGCTTCATGGCGCGCACACCCAGCGGCGCACGCTCACTAGCGATGGCCGAGGTCAACACCAGCTGCACGCTCTTGTCGTCCAGGATGGCGTCTTCCGTCTGCACCATCTTCGCGTCGGGATAACGCTTTTTGAAGCGCGCGATCTTGTTCGGCTCTGCGCCGTAAGCCGCAACCAACTTGCCACCGCCACGGGTAATGGCGTCGACCATGCCGTAGATGTGGTCGTGGCTCATGCCGCATACGGCGAAGTTGATACTCTCGGTCGGCGGCGCTTCGGGCGTGGCCTCGGCCACTTCATGCACGATGTTGCTGCCCGCCTGCGGAGCATCAGGATTGCCAGGCAGCGGCTGACCCATCATCAGTTCCGGTAGGGCCGCACCCATCATGCCGACCGCACCCGCACGGCGAAAGAAGTCCCGCCGGTTCACGCCACCTGTTGCACTCATCCGTTTGCTCCTTGAAGTAGACCCGATAACGGTACACGTTCCATGCAACGTGCGACAACGCTCAAGGTTTCGCGTCTAAACAAGGGTATGACAACGTGCGTGTGCAAGGTGCTGTCCATGTTGGCGTTGGGTGCAACGACACTGTGCG
>CALMOM010000182.1:0-6486 GCA_937873305.1 uncultured Terriglobus sp. | reverse complement strand
GTGCGCGGTCGCGCAGAGCGGGCTGGGCAAGCTGGACCCCTCGCTGCCCACCGGCAAAACCGCCGACGAGATCGTTGCCGCGGTCGGCAAGCATGAGTCTGCCTTTGCCAAGGCGCGTGAGAACTATACCTTCCGCCAGACCGTGGTCATGCAGAGCATCAACGACGACAACGGCAAGCCGGACGGCGAGTACCGTCAGGTGACCGACATTGGCTTCAACCGCGACCAGACCCGCAATGAGACCGTCGTGTTCGCACCGCAGAACACGCTGGAGCGCGTAACACTGGACAACTACGACTTTGAGGATCTGCGCCTGCGCATCCCGCTCGTCCTGACGAGTGACGACCTGCCCAACTACGATGTGAAATACCTGGGCAAGCAGAAGGTGGACGAGCTGGACACCTACGTTTTTAGCGCCACGCCTAAAAACGCCGACCTGAAGCACCGCTTTTTCGAAGGCAAGGTTTGGGTCGACCAGAAGGATCTTGAAATCGTGATGATCAACGGCAAGAACACGCCGGATGACATCAAGCATGGCCACTTTTCCGTGCCTTTCACCACCTATTACGAGCAGGTGGACACGGTGAACTGGTTCCCCACCTACACGCGCGCCGACGGCACCGTTCACTTCGCCGCCAGCAGCATGGGGCCAGCCAACGACATCCACATGCGCAACACGGTCAAGTACACGGACTATCGCCGCTACCGGTCCAGCGCCCGCATCATCTACAACGGCCAGGACATTACCAACCAAGCCACGCCAGACAAGGATGCACCGACCGCACCAAAGCCCTGACGCGCTAAATGGTCATAATGTGCGTCAGCACCGGCAGCAGTTCCTCGAGCTTGCCGTGGTACTCGCGTAGCGCCTGGTCGCGCCGCTGACTGTACCGCTCTGTCAACTCGGCATGCTTGCCATGGAAGCCGCGCGAGAGCCGCGCCAGCAGCAGCCAGTCGTGCCATGTGCCGCCGGCCTCCTGCACTGCTTCAAATTGCTGCGCCACGACGCGCACCGGGGAGCCCGCCGGAGCGCTCTCCGCCATGTAACGGCATAGCTTGGCCGTCTTGCGCAGGTCGTGCAACGCCTCTTCCTCCAGCTGCGCCACCCGCCCTGCCAGAGAGACCTTGCGGCTCATTGTGGTGAATGACAGCATTCCGCGAATCTCGCTCGCGAACCAGTTCTGCACTCGACTGCTCATCTCTGCCGAAGCGATAGCTGGCACGGACGCCGATTGCATCACCTGTTCCAGCGCGTGCAACGACCCAGCAAGCTTTTGCTGTTGCCGGTGCAGCACGGCAACCAGCGTTTCTGCCTCCATCGCACGCGTGTGCTGCAGGTGCTTGCGCAGGGCTCTGGCCTGCTTGCGCAAGGCAGCCACCGTGCGATCCTTGGCTTCCGTCTTCGCGGGCGTGTCGTACCAGATGGCATCCGCCTGCACATCCAGGTCGCGCACCGCACCCGCAGCCCGCCGCACCTTGCGGAGGCGTCCGCGCACAGCCTTGGTCTGCTTCGAGTGTTCTGGAATCTGCTCAGGCCGGGTCCCGTGCTCCAGCAGATTCAGCAAGCGCAGGGATGCCTCCACACGCCGCGTGGTGGTCCGCAATTTGTGTACCGCACCAACCTCTGCCGTGGAGGCCGCCACCAGCATGGCCGCGTCCAGCGCGACTACCTGCTGCTGCAATGTTTCCACCAGAAGTATGTCACGCTCGGCCGCTGCCTGCGG
This sequence comes from uncultured Terriglobus sp., assembly GCA_937873305.1. GTDB lineage: Bacteria > Acidobacteriota > Terriglobia > Terriglobales > Acidobacteriaceae > Terriglobus. Next base: position 4,762 of record CALMOM010000182.1, on the reverse strand, counting down.
CTGTGTCACCGCATCCTTCTTCACTGCCATACCCCATTCGATGCGCAACCGCGGTGCGGACGTGCTGCACCGTACAGCAGCTGACCCACACAAACACGAAAGCCACCCGCAACCGCGAGTGGCTCTCGTGCCTGACTTGAAAAGACTAGATCCGACCGCCGCGTCCAAACAGCAGGTACAGCAGGACAAGCAGAACGATTAGGCTAAGGCCGCCGCCGCCGTAATAGCCGACGCCTGGTCCCATATAAAATCCACCACCGCCAAACACCAGCAGCAGCACAATCAGCAATACGATGAGCATGAACGTTCCCTCAAAGTTCCTTGCCTGGACGCAGCACGAACTTACTTCTAACCTCAGAAGCAAAACTAAAGTTGCAGGATGCTTGCCACGGTAACCAAATCGGTAGGCTTGGCTGCTGTCCGCTCAACTCCTCACCGCAACTCGGTTCTGCTGCAGTGTCGCCGCGATGCCACGCGCAAGGCAGAACCCTACGGAGCACTGAAACGCAGCAACGGTCGCGGTTGGCGTGGCAGCACTGATTGGCAACACGTCCGCCGAAGCATAAATGCTAACGCAGCAGGTTCTCGGACCGCATCCCGCCTACCTCCACGCGCTCAGCGACTACGCGTGGCACGCCACGTTGTTAACGAGTCTCGGCGTGGGAGCCGGTGCGCACCGATGACGCCCGCCACCTCTACGAGGCCCCCCCCCCGTAAGGCTGACGCCGCGATCAACGAGATGGAGGCGGCCTCCATCGACGACGGCAACAACCTCAACCACCGCTCCCCATCGACGGCCACCTGACGCCACAAAACCGCTTTGCCAAGGTCCACGAACTGCTCTACGCCGCCCACCAGGACCTGTCCCACGCAGAAGACGTGCCACAGTCCCGAGGCCTACGCAACCGCGCCCTGATGCACGTCGACCAAGCCCACAACACGGTCGATCAAGCCGTCAAGATCGCCCGCTGGCAGTGAGTTAAGCACGTCAAGTACTCATGCAATGTGAATAGCTTACCGACGTGAGAACTCTTACAACTTACGTCGGTGAGCCGAAGCGGGAGCTCAGTTCTACAAAAAGCGGTTCGCAGGCTAACCTCTCGCAGTCGATAAGAGCTAGCAGGAGAGTTGAAACAGTATTCTTATCAATCGAAACGTTTGAATGTTTCCGCACATACCAACCAAAAAGCGATTTGAAGTCATGCCCATGCATACACATTCTCGGATCAGCTGGAAGTGAGCGTTTTAGCTTAGCGACTTCTGCTTGCATAAAAGCAACGGCAGCAGGTCTGCCGTGAGTTGCCGAGAGCACGCGCGCAGCGTAGTCGTTAAATCTAAAAAGAGGGCTGCTATCCTGCTTTGTGAAGGCACAAAAAGCACTAAAGTCGTCTGGAAATTCACCGGGTAAGCCAATTTGTGCACACACTACCCTCATTAAGAATGCGTCCACAAGAACAGACTGCATTTCTTGGCTGACTTTTGCCCAAGTGAGCGGTAACTGTAGCGATACGTCCAGCTTCTTAAAGACGTACTCGGTGTATGCATAAAGTTCTATCGAGGTGAAATCCGTAAGTAGAAGGAGAGCTAAGTTAGGTGAAGATCTGCTTACATGCTCAGTGTCAGCGTCCGCGACACACGCGACCGCTGACACAGGAACCTTACCATTCAACGCAGATGCCAGGCATACAACGCGTCCCTTACACCCAACCTGCAATCCAAGTGCGAGCACGTCTGCGGCGCAGATCTCAACTGTGTCGATGTCTAGCACCTGTACGCTGTTCAGGCCTAATCCGGATAAAACGTTAGCGTAAAATCTGCGATCCTCAGGCCCCTCTACAAACAACTCTCGCTGTCTCGAGCCCTCTCGTTTATGCAATTGTATGATCTCTGCTATTGTCCTACGTGGAATGTTTCTCATCTAGGCTCAGGTCATTTAGGTCAACCACAAAATCGCTATAGCTAGTCAGAAGTTCAATGGAATGAGTCGCCATTAGAAATTGAATCTTGCTATCTTCAGTCAGATTCAATAGCGACGTTAGTAATTGTCTTTGCCATCTGACATTCAGTGAGATTTCTGGCTCATCTATGATGAAGAGGCTGGCTCGTTCTCTAGCCATCAGAGTGCAGGCTAGCAGGTATAGCAACTGGCCTTCGCCCGACGACAACATGGCTGGCGATAGTGTCTCGTTGCCTCTGCTTCTGATCTGCAATCCTCTACGCACGTTTAGCGTGATTTTCTTTGAGCTATAGAACGAGCGTAGTGTCTCTGAAAATTGAGAGAGCTGCCGCATTATAGGCTCAAGCGCAGAGTATTTTGCATGCAAACTGTCTACATAGGGCTGCAGAACCTCAACAGCCGTTACCCTGTTACCTACTTCCACCTGCTGCAAAGATGCAACCAAGCCACTCAGCTTGAGAGGCTGTGTAAGGCCAAAGCGTGAGTACTGCAGTGATCGCTCTTCAATGTCTTGTAGATTGCTGATGAGCTGAGAGATGTTTGGCTCTGAGGCGACTCGAGGCTCATGTGCATGGGAGAGCTTCTCTATAAAGCTGGCATAAATCGTGTTAACGTCTTGGTCGCCTTGCGCCGTTCGGCTTAGCGCTTGACCTGTCGCCCAGGAACCTATCTGTTCCAACGCGCTTTTTAGGTTGAGACCGACTTCGTCACGCGATTCCTCACTAGATTCGTCGTCATCGAAAAGCGATTGCTGCTTGAATCTTGCGCCAGTTGCAGATGTTCGTCTCAGTTCCTGAAGGGTGGTTCTCGTTTTCCGGCGATCGGTCACCCAGAGCATACGTAAATCAAGACTCTTGAGAGCATTTAGAACCCGGTAACGCCGAGCATCTGACTCTTCAGATACTTTCAGCATCTGAACTCGCTCTACAAGGCCTGCTCGGCTTGCAGAAGCTTCACCAGAGTCAGTGGGGTATGAAGCCCGCGCGACAAGCTCTGATCCGCGCATCACAGAAAGGGTATAGAACCTCTCTGCCACCTCGTCTTTTGCAGCCGCTACGCTAAAGCCATTAGCCAGATCAACCTGTAGTGACTTAAACGGTATCTCACCTAAGCGGGTCTTGTGCCCAACTTTGTCGATGTGAGAAAGCATGTAGAAGACCATCTTCAGAATGGTCGTCTTACCCGCACCATTGTCTCCGTAGAGTAGGAAAATTCGGGAGGAGAAGTTAGCCGAAGGACCACCTCGCAAAACCAAATCATATCGGTACTGCCCGAATAGACCATCAACGTAAATGCGCGTGATCCCACTATTTTCCAACCAAGCATCTGCCATAAGTATCCCTAAAAGCCTTGAAGAGCTACTGCACTAGCGGTTTGTCATCCCCTTCGGCTTTGGCGTCTTCGGCTGGAATGGTGACGGCGGCGGCTACCTTGTCGGCCTCGTCCAAGTCGAGGAGTTTTACGCCCATGGTGGCGCGGCCCGCGGCGCGGATGGTCTTGGTGTCGATGCGGATGATTTTGCCGAACTGGCTGATGACCATCAGCTCCGTGGTTTCATCGACCAGCTGGATGGCGGACACCTTGCCGATTTTGGGCGTGGTGCGCATGTTGATGACGCCCTTGCCGCCGCGCGACTGCAGGCGGTAGGCGTCCACGTCGGTCCGCTTGCCAAAGCCGTTTTCACTCACCGTGAGGATGAGGCACGGCGTAACGCCGAGCAGCTTGTCCAGCGCGTCAAGCCGGTCAGAGTGGTTGATGGGTGTGGCCGCCTCGACGACAACCTCGTTCGGGTCGCCTTCGAGTTCGAGCGGCTGGCTGCTCTTTGCCTTGGCGATCTCGTCAATGGCATCCTGCACCTGCGCAGTGATGGTCAGTTTGCCCGCCTTGGCGGCGTGCGCCTCGTCATACTTGGAGGCCAGCTCCAGCCGCTTGCGGTTGCGTGCCGCCTCGCTGGGCGTGATGGCCGCGCCGATGACGTAGTCCGACTTTTTGAGCGTGATGCCCTTGTTGCCGCCGGCGTTGCGGCCCATGGGGCGCAGGCCGCCGGACCGGTTGGCGTCGTACGTCTCTTCAAAGCGGATGGCGGCGCCTTCGCGGGTGGCAAGAAAGACGACGTCATCGCCACTGGTGACGCGGACGGCGATGAGTTCGTCATCCTTGTCGATATTGATGGCGATGATGCCGCGCGCCATAACGTTCGAAAAGTCGACGAGCGGTGTCTTTTTGACGATTCCCTCACGCGTGGCGAAGAAGACGAACTTGCCCTCTTCCTTCAGGTCGCGGACGGCCAGGTAGCTGACGATTTTTTCGCCGGGCTGCAGCGCCAGGATGTTGGCCATGTGCTTGCCCTTGCCTGCCGCACCCACGTCGGGAATCTCATAGATTTTGAGCCAGAAGACGCGGCCCGTATTGGTGAAGAACAGCAGGTAGCTGTGCGTGGAGTCGATGATGAGCGACTGCACAAAGTCTTCTTCGCGCGTCTTCATGCCCAGCCGCCCGGTACCGCCGCGACGCTGCTGGCGATAGGTGCTGATGGGCGTGCGCTTGAGGTAGCCCGAGTGCGACACGGTGACGGCCACCTGCTCGTCGGCGATGAGGTCTTCGAGCTGCAGTTCGGCGGTTTCGTCGACGATCTGGGTGCGGCGCACGTCACCGTACTTGTCGCGGATTTCTTCCAGCTCGCCCACGATGACGCCGCGCAGCTTCTTTTCGCTGGCGAGGATCGACTCGTACTCCGCGATGTTGCCGCGTACGACGCCAAGTTCGCGCAGCAATTCGTCGATGCTGAGCTGGGTCAGGCGGTAC
>CALMOM010000181.1:45624-56098 GCA_937873305.1 uncultured Terriglobus sp. | reverse complement strand
CCTGGTCTACGAAGTGGTCGATAACTCCGTGGACGAGGCGCTGGCTGGTCACGCCACCCGCATCGACTGCACCATTCACGTGGATAACAGCATCACCGTCGTCGATGACGGTCGTGGCATCCCCGTGGACATGAAAGACCTGGGCAATGGCGAGCAGATGCCTGCCGTGCAGGTGGTACTGACGAAGCTGCACGCAGGCGGCAAGTTCGACGCCAGCAGCTACAAGGTATCCGGCGGCCTGCACGGCGTGGGTGTCAGCTGCGTCAATGCACTCTCGGAAGAGTTCGACGTGGAGATCTGGCGCGACGGGCACACCTGGCAGCAGGACTACAGCAAGGGTGATCCCATCAGCGACGTGCGCCAGGTGGGCAACACGCAGAGGCGTGGCACCAAGGTCCACTTCCTGCCCGACAGGTCCATCTTCAGCGTTCACGAGTACAACTACGACATCCTGGCCGGGCGCCTGCGTCAGCTTGCCTTCCTGAACAAGGGCATCGCCATTACGCTGACCGACCAGCGCACCACTGACGCCAAGTCTGGTGAGTACAAGTCCGCCGAGTTCAAGTACAAAGGCGGTATCGAGGAGTTCATCCGGCACCTGAACAAGGGCAAGGCCGTTCTGCACGAGAAGCCCATCTATATGGAGGCGGAGCGCGGCCAGCTGGTCATGGAGATCGCGCTGCAGTATAACGACGCCTATTCCGAGACCGTATTCAGCTTTGCGAACAACATCAACACGGTCGATGGCGGCACCCACCTCTCCGGCTTTCGCACCTCGCTGACCCGCACCATCAACGCCGCCGGGCAGTCATTGGGCCTGTTCAAAGACCTGAAGGAGTCGCTCAGCGGTGACGACGTGCGCGAGGGCCTGGTCGCCGTGGTCAGCGTAAAGTTGCCGCAGCCGCAGTTCGAAGGCCAGACCAAGGGCAAGCTCAACTCCGACATTAGCGGTCAGGTGCAGTCATTCGTTAACGAGCGCCTGGGCGTCTTTTTCGAGCAAAATCCGCAGGTCGCAAAAAAGATCATCAACAAGGCCATCGAGGCAGCCCGCGCCCGCGAGGCCGCCCGTAAGGCTCGCGACCTGACACGCCGCAAGGGCGCGCTGGACGGCGGCGGCCTGCCCGGCAAGCTGGCCGACTGCTCCGAGCGCCAGCCGGACCGCTGCGAGCTCTACCTCGTCGAGGGCGAATCCGCTGGCGGCACTGCCAAGCAGGGCCGCGACCGCCGCTTCCAGGCCATCCTGCCGCTCAAGGGCAAAATCCTCAACGTCGAAAAAGCCCGGTACGACAAGATGCTGGGCCACGAGGAAATCCGCGCTATGATCACGGCGCTGGGCACCGGCATCGGCAAGGACGACTTTTCGCTCGATAAGCTGCGGTACGGCAAGCTGATCCTGATGACCGACGCCGACGTAGACGGATCACACATCCGCACGCTGCTGCTCACCTTCTTTTTCCGCCACATGACGCAGCTAATCCAGCGTGGCCACGTCTATATCGCGCAACCGCCGCTCTACAAGATCAAAAAGGGCAAGTTCGAGCAGTACATCAAAGATGACCGCGACTTTGTGAAGGTCATGGTCAAGCGTGCTGCAGATGGCATGGTCGTCCACTACGGGGAAGGCGGCAAGGAATCAGGACAGACTATCGAAGGCTCGCAACTGACCAACTTCATGGGCGGTCTGAATGAATACCTGGGCTTCTTCGACAAGGCGGACAAGCGCTTCCGCAACGAACGCGTGACCGCCAAAGTGGCCGAACTCTTCGCCAATGAGGGTAAGGAGCCAGCAAAGCGCGTAGACTTCGAATCTACTGACAAGTTGTCACAACTGGCTGAGTTCCTAAAGAGCATCGCGAAGGATTGGCAATTCAAATCTGTCGGCGAGCCGGTGCGCGACGAAGAGCATGGCACCTGGTCGCTGGAGTACGCCGACGCGCAGGGTGCGCATCGTCGCATCGACTTCACCGCGATCAACAGCCCGGAAATGCGCCAGATGCTGAGTAAATATGAGCAGATTCGCGAGTATCTGAGGCCGCCCTTTTGGGTCGAGTACGCCGTGAAGGACAAGAACAGCAAGGCTGCGATTGCTGCCGAAGATGAGGCGGAAGAGGTCAGCGAGACCGAGGGCGTCATAGATGTCATTGCCGCTGCCCCCGGCACCGCTGCCGAAGCCAAAGGTCCCGCGCGCAAAGTGGGCAGCAAGGCGGCGCAGGACCCGGTAGAAAAGCAGACCGCCCGCGACCTGTTCGAGTACGTCATTGAGCAGGGCAAGAAGGAGTACCAGGTACAGCGCTACAAGGGCCTGGGCGAAATGACCGCCGAACAGCTTTGGGAAACCACCATGGACCCGGAACGCCGCACCCTGCTCCAGGTTCGACTCGAGGATATTGCAGCCACTGAAGAAATATTCACCACCCTTATGGGTGAGGACGTGGAGAGTCGCCGGCGCTTCATCGAGGAAAACGCATTGGATGTCAAAAACCTAGACATCTAAGCTCGCGCACATCAAACTGCGCCACTCTCTGCAGAGTACGGCTTTAATGGCGAGGGGAGTCTCGCTGAGGCTACTACTGGGTCTTGAACCTAGCCTATTGCGGTGATGCAAGCAGGGACGCGAGGCCAGAAAAGTCGGCGCTGCGCTTCCCAGAATGGTAAGTTGTTCGTATGGTAGAAAAGTTTTCTAGTTATCTCGGCAGGCATAGAGAAATATTTTCTAAAGTTCGCTGAAGTTCTGGCTATAGTGTTTTTGTATCCCCCGCGAAGTCATTTTCAGCGGTGGAACGATATCCCCAGGAGTTCTACTTCAATGAACCGTTTCTCCCGTCTGTTCGCAACTTCCGCCCTTGCTCTTGCCGCCTGCGGCCTCGCCAGTGCTACGCCCATCGCTGCTGGTGGCACCGTCACCGCAGGCGTAGTTAACCCAGGTAACCTCACCATGGTTGGCGGCACCGGTTCCGCCGTCGCGTTCACCTCGCAGGCTCCAGCAGGCCAGGCATCCACATTCAGCGGCACCTACGTTGAGAACGTCTTCCGCGACTCTGGCAATACGCTCTGTGGCAGCGCCGGCAATTGCCTGGACTTCATCATCCAGGTAAACAACAATGCGAGCAGCAGCGACGGTATTGAGACCGTGACCACCGGACCGTTCAGCAGCTTGTTCACCTACAATGTCGGCTACAACACCTCCACACCTGCCGGCACTAACCCCGCCGGCGGCCGTACACCGCTGACCATCAAAGACACGGCGACCGGCACGATCTCGTTCAACTTCACCGGCGGTGGTAACACCACCAACCTGATCATGCCGGGCATGTCTTCCTCGTACCTGATCATTCAGACCAGTGCGACCAACTTCGTCCCCGGCAACCTGAGCTTCCAGGACAACCAGACCGCAACCGTGGGTGGCTACATCCCGGCCGTGGCTGTAACGCCGGAGCCGAGCTCGCTGATCCTGTTGGGCACGGGCTTCATCGGTGCCGCAACCACCTTGCTGCGCCGTGGCATGCTGATTCCATAGCACTTGTCCCTTCCACACTATCGGCCCGGGAAGTCGCCGGGCCGAGTCGTTTTTGTGTCCTGTTTTGCGGTGAGGGGAGGCAACGCGTCTGGAGCCGACGCAGAGTCGAAGCCGTTACGGTCGCAATGCGCGCAGCAACTGAGAATCGGCGGTATCGTCACTCAGCTCCCAAATCATCATGCCGCCCAGTTCACGTTGTCGTGCAAAGGCGTGTTTCGCCCGCAGTGAGATTCCGTCCTCAAAGGTGAGGAAGTTGTCGCCGTCGTAAATCCAAGGTGCCTGAGAGACCGGGTCACGATACAGGTGAGCGCCGGGCGAGTTCGCCAACAGTGCCGATGCCGTGGACTGATTCAGATTGCCACGCACCGGATCGCCCTTGCTGTACAAGCCATTGTGCGCACCCGCCCTTACGTTGTGCCACTGGTATGCATAAAACGGCAAGCCCAACAGTAGCTGCCTCGCTGGTACACCAGCTGCAATGTAGGCGTCGATGACTGACGCAACTGTCTCGGCCCGAACATCCTCGGAGCGTAGCGGTGCCACAAAACCTGTGTCATGGCTCCAGGGACCTTGAAAGTCGTAGGTCATGACGCCAATCTGGTCGACGCTATCCGCCACGCGAGCCCAGTCGATAGGATCGATGTTCTTATGCGACGCACCGGACGCGATGGAGAGTGTATAGCGCGGCGCTCCACGATGTTTTGCATGAGACACCGTTGCCGTCGGCTCCAGTGCATCCATTTGCCGCCGAAACTCCTGCATGAGCGCATAGAAATCATCAGCATGGTCCGCATCGGGATACTCCCAGTCCACGTCAATGCCATCGAAAAGGTGCGACGTTTCTACCCCGGGCGCGATGTGCCCCTGCAAAAACCGCGCCATGCAGCTATGCACGAAGGCAACACGGTTCTCTGGTTTGGCCGCCTCTTCAAACACTTCCCGCTTGCCCTCTAATGAAATGAGGATGCGGACCCTGGGGTAGCGTTCACGCAGCAGCTGCAACTGGTGAAAGTTACCGCGGAGCAGCGAATCCGGTGCATCTGCCGTGCCGTCGATCGAGTCCTCTGCCTTGAACGAAATGTTCAGGTCCGCGAGTGGGTCGGCAACGATGCAGGCGTTGTCCTTGATATTGCCCTGGGCATAGTCGATCTGCGTCAGGGTCTGCATGGCCCCGCTCCTAATCAGGTCCAGCGGCACGTAGCGACGGTTATAGATGCCCCACTGCGGAAAGTAGCCCACCACCTGCATCTGCGGTTCCGGGGCGGACGCGGTTTTCCGGTGCGCCGTTTGGCCGGTGAGGGTTGCAGCAAGAAAGAGCAAGACAGCAGAAGCGGTACACCGAAGATACGTCATGCTTGCTTTGTTAGACGGCTGGCCCGCCTGCGACGGCGCAAGCCGCTTGCCGCCACTGCAATCTAAGGCTCCATTCGCAGTACAGTAAAAGCCATGATCGACAGACGAGGCTTTCTTCAGCGCTGCGCCGCCGCCGGGCTGGCTGACACGTTGTTGCCCGGCGCGCTGGCCGCGCTTGCCGTGCAGTCATCCGCTGCGCAGGCAGCTGCTCCGTCTGCACCACCCCCCAGCACCTTTACAGAGCCAGCAGAGTCCACCTTTCCCGCGATCACACTGGAGATGCTGGACGCAGCTGCCGCCATCGCAGGCATCACCCTCACCGCAGAGCAGAAAGCCATGATGCTGGACGGTGTGCGTGAGCAGCGCGCCGGGCTGCCGGCCATTCGTGACATGCACCTGCCGAACGCTGTTGCGCCCGCAATGGTGTTCGATCCCTTGCCTTCGACACCGAAGCACATCGCTTCGACAGGCCTTGAGATCCAGGAGGTGGTCATACAGCCACCTCGAGGCTTTGAGACGAAACCCGAGGAACACCTGGAGCAGTTCCTGACATCAGTCAGGCCAGAAGATCAAGAGATGATTGCGTTTGCGCCGGTTACGACATTGGGCGCATGGCTGCAAAGCCGAGCCCTCACTTCCACCGGCTTAACGAAGTTCTACATCGCGCGCCTGAAGCGCTACGACCCACAACTCAAATTCATCATCAACCTGACCGAAGAGCGCGCACTCGCGCAGGCTGCGCAGGCAGACCGCGAGATTGCTGCAGGCCACTACCGCGGTCCGCTACACGGCATTCCGTGGGGTGCGAAGGACCTGCTCAGTGTCAAGGGCTATCCGACCACGTGGGGCGCGGGCGGGATGGAGCACCAGCAGTTCGATGAAGACGCCACGGTCGTGCAGCGGCTAGACGCAGCGGGCGCGGTGCTCGTCGCCAAACTAACGCTCGGAACGCTGGCACAGGGCGACGTGTGGTTTGGTGGACGGACACGCAACCCGTGGAACTCATCGCAGGGCTCCAGCGGCTCGTCCGCCGGACCGGCGTCGGCGGTCAGCGCGGGCTGTGTCGGGTTCGCGATCGGGTCGGAGACGCTGGGTTCCATCTCGTCGCCCAGCACGCGCTGTGGCGTCACCGGCCTGCGGCCCACCTTCGGCTTCGTGCCGCGCACAGGGGCCATGGCGCTCAGCTGGTCCATGGACAAGCTCGGCCCCATCACCCGCAGCGTGGAAGACGCCGCGCTGGTGATGCAGGCAATTTACGGGCCGGACGGCAAAGATGCCACGGTACGCGCGGCTGAGTTCTCCTACCCGCAAATCGCGGACGTGAGCAAGCTGCGCATCGGCTACATCGAATCTGCCTTCGCCGAGCCGGTGCTGCGCACGCCGGATGCCTCGGCCAACCATTCTGAAACGGACGCCCAGCGCAAGGAGTCCGCGGCCCAGCGCCAGCGCAGCTTCGATCGCCAGCAGTACGACGGCAAGTACGACCGCGCCACCCTGGACGTGCTGCGCGGCATGGGCGTGAACCTGATCCCGGTCAAGCTGCCGGATCTGCCCTACAGTTCCATCAGCAAGGTGCTGAGCGTGGAAGCAGCCGCCGCCTTCGACGAACTGACGCGCAGCGGCCGAGACAAATTGCTCACCGCGCAGGCACCGTACGACTGGCCTAACACCTTCCGCGTCGCGCGGCTCTACAGCGGCGTGGACTACGTGCAGGCCATGCGCGCCCGCGCTGTGCTGGTTGAGAAGATGGCCGAGCTCTTCCGCACCGTCGACATCATCGTCACGCCCAGCGGCGGACCGCAACTAACGGCCACCAACCTGAGCGGCCACCCCGCCGTCATCGTACCCAACGGCCTGCGTGGCAAGAACGCACCACCGGTGCAGGATACCGCCGAGGGCGCACGCGGCAACGTCGGCGGACCCGGCACGCCGGTCAGCATTACCTTTCTCGGCAGACTCTACGACGACGCACGCTTGTGCGCGTTCGCGAAACTTTATCAGGAGAAAACCGGATTTCACAAGCTGCATCCGCCACTCGTCTGAGCTGCGGGACAACATACCTTTGTCGGTCAGCGAAAGTATGCGTATAGGGGTGAGCGCTTCAATTCCTACAAATGGGTTATGGGTATCTGTCGGCATTGTGCGCCAAGTGCGGTAGTACTTAAGTCCTCCGTAGCAGGCCCAGCTGCTTACCGAGCAGTCGGTCCACGACCCGTGCGGGCAACAACCGGGGCATTGTCCAATTCTTGAAGCGCTCCGGCACCACTGCATAACGAACCTTGGGTTTGACGGTGGTAAGTGCGTGATGAATCGTCCGTGCTATTTTCTCGGGAGCTAAGCCTTTTTTGCCTTCCTCGGCGAAGAACGCCAGGAAACCTCTAATAGCCGGTCCATAGTCCGTGCTGTCGAAGCGTTGATAGTCTTCTGCAGCCGCCTTATCCCAGATTGGTGTAACCACGGCCCCGGGCCCCACGATGATCACGTCGATGCCGTAGATCATCAGTTCCCGTCGCAGACTTTCCGACATTCCCTCCAGCGCAAACTTGGAGGCTACATACGGACCGACAAAGGGAATACCCATCTTCCCCGAGACGGAACTGATCTGTACGATCCTGCCCGGCTTGCCAGTCCGTTGCGGGTCGCTTCCGAGCAAAGGAGCAAAGGCTTTGCTCACCTGGAATGGCCCAATTAGGTTGACCTCCATCTGCCGCCGCACCTCCTCCGGCTGCAGATGCAGCAAAGGGCCGCCGACCACTACACCGGCATTGTTGACCAGACCGGCCAGCCTCTCGCGCCCGAGTAGAGGACCCACTTGCGCCGCCGCACGTTCCACGGCCTGCTCGTCAGTGACGTCCGCGAGCAAGGGCACGAAGTCGCGGCCAAACTCAGCCTGCAGACGATCTGCATCGCTCTGTTTTCGCACCGTGCCGAAGACGCGAAAATCATTATCCAAAAGAACCTTTGTGGTTGCCCAGCCAATGCCGGTGGACGCGCCCGTGATGACCACGCTCTGTTTTGCGCTCATGTAAACCCCTAAAGATGCTGCGTGTATATCTTCAACATGATCACCGTATACTTTATGGCGTTATAGGTCAAGATGTACAGTGGTAATCATGGCGTATCCGGCAAAGACAGACCGTGGGCGAATCCTGACGGCTGCCATTGAGCAGATCGAAGAGCAGGGCCTTCGGGGCTTGTCTCTAAGGGCGCTGGCTGGCTCTCTGGGACTCACCCCCAACGCGCTGTATCGCTACTTCGCGGATCGAAGCGTGCTCGAGTCGGCATTGGCTGGCGAGGTTGCAGGACTTTTGCACCTAGCGATGCAGCGTGCCGTGAGGAAAGGCGCTTCCGAGCAGGCTATTCGAAGCATTGCTCGTGTGTACCTGGATTTCGCGCGCAAGCGACCAAAGCTGTATGAACTGCTGCTTCTTCCCTGCGACATGGAGGGAGAGCAAGCGACGCCTCATCAAGAGCTATGGAGTTTTGTTCTCGGACACGTTACTGCGTTGACAGGAGCGCACCAGGCCAGCGAGGCCACTATCGCCTTCTGGGCTTATCTGCATGGCACAGCTCAACTAGAAACCATTAAGGTGTTCGGTGATCCTAAACCCGGCAAGGCCTTTGAGTATGGTCTGGACGCGTGGCTGTTTGCGGCTTCTGCCACCGTTGGCAAGACAGCTAAATCGTAGGGATAAGCGACTCCTGCATCGGTCAATACCAAGAACGGACGTTTCGTCAGCGGTATTAGGCGGATCTATTGCTGACCGCCCTACGGTGCTTCCATCGCAGTCGTCATATCCTGGTTCTTCGTTTCCTGGATCATCAGCAGTCCCACCAGCGTCAGCACGGCGGACAGGCTCAGATAGTAGCCCACATACTGCAGGCCATAGGTGCTGGCAAGGTACGTCGCCGCGTACGGTGCCAGCGACGCGCCCACGATGCCCGCGATGCTGAATGCCAGCGAGCTGCCTGTGTAGCGCACCGGCGTAGGAAACATCTCGGACAACACCGTGCCCAGCGGGCCGTAGGTGAGGCCCATCAGCGACAGGCCCACGATCAGCATTAGCAGCGCACCGCGCGGCCCGGCCTGGAACATGGGCGCAAGGAACAGGCCGAAGACTCCAATCAGCACGGTGATGCCGATCATCACGCGCTTGCGGCCGCGTTCGGCCAGCACGGCTGCCAGCGGGATGGTTCCCGCGAAAAAGACGACGCCCGCCAGCTGCATCAGCAGAAACGTGCCTCGGCTGTAGTGCAGCGCAGTCGTTCCCCACGAAAGCGTAAAAACGATCATCAGGTAGAACAGCACAAACGTAGACAGGCATACCAGGATGCCAGCGAACACCGCGCGCGCGTGCTGCGTGACCGTTGCCAGCAGCGGAACGGCCACCTGCTCCTGACGGTCCAGCGCGCCCTGGAAGACGGGTGTTTCCGTGATGGTCAGCCGCACGTACAGGCCCACCAGCACGAGCACGCCGCTGGCCAGGAATGGCAGCCGCCAGCCCCAGCGAAAGAACTCGTCGTTTGTCAGCCAGCGCGACAGCAGCAGAAACACACCGCTTGAAAAGAAGAAGCCGACCGGCGCGCCCAGCTGCGGAAACATGCCGTACCAGGCGCGCTTTTCCGGCGGCGCATTCTCCGTGGCCAACAGCACCGCGCCACCCCACTCGCCGCCCAGACCAATGCCCTGCCCAAAGCGGCACAGCGCCAGCAAAAGAGATGCACCCACATGCAATGTCTTGTACGTGGGCAGCACGCCTATGGCAACGGTCGACAGTCCCATCGTCGAGAGCGCCAGCACTAGCGTCGTCTTCCGTCCCACGCGATCACCGAAGTGCCCAAACAGCGCCGCTCCAATGGGCCGCGCGATGAACGCAATGGCAAAGGTCGCCAGCGAAGCCAGCGTGGCCGACCGCGGATCGCTCTTGGGGAAGAACAGCGCCGGAAACACCAGCACTGCTGCTGTGGCATAGATGTAGAAGTCGAAGAATTCGACTGTGGTACCGACGAGGCTTGCAAAAAGCACCTGGCGCGGTGTGTTGCGCGGCTTCTCCTGTTGGGGCATGGCTCTGATGATGCGGTGTGAATGCCCTTACCAGCAAGTGCAACCGCGCGCCCAAAGCACTTCCAGCCCGTACGCTACGACCCCTTGGGCACGGAGAGATAGCCGCTCACCGCGTTTTTGGCCACCTGATTCACTACGATTTCGAACAGCGCAGGCGTTTTGCCGCTGTAGAACTGCACCGGTTCGTCCTCTGTTTTGTCCTTCTTCTCGATTATGCGGTCGTCTGCATTCACCACCAGGGTATAGCGGGCCTTCTTGGCGTCAGCCTTCTTCAGCTGCAGCTTGACCGTGCCCAGCAGCTGCGGCTGCGCGCCTTTTTGCAAGCTGAACTCATAGTAGGTGCGATCGCCCTTGTGCTTCAGCGTTTCCAATTCATTGTGGTTGCGTGCTATCAGACCGCTCATTACGCCTGCATCGCCCACGGTGCGCTGCAGTTGCGACTTGGTGTCAGCCAAATCGGCCTTTGTCGCACCCAGATCCGTCCGCACGCCTCCCACGTCGGTCTTGACGCTACCCACGTCCGTCTTCACCGACGAGAC
>CALMOM010000181.1:39646-45614 GCA_937873305.1 uncultured Terriglobus sp. | reverse complement strand
CTTTTCTGCCTCGTGTTGCTGTGTCGCCAAACGAGAGGCATCCGCCTGCTGCCGGCTTGCCAGCGCATCGGCCCGCGTCTCCAACTGCTGCTGAGTGCTTCCCAGCCGCTTTGCCAGAGCATCTGACGCAGCGCGCGACCGCGCCTCTGAGTCAGAGAATCGCTGTTGGATTGTCTGCTGAGCCACGGCTAACTGCGCCTCTGTCCGCGAAAGTCTACCCTGCAGGAGAAATGCCCACACCAGCGATCCGACGGCACACAGCAGTGCCACAGCCACGGCCACGGGTAGGAGGGCCGAGTGGGACGGATGCTCGACATAAGTTTGGCGTGGCTGAATCTCGTCGCTCACTGGGTCTCCTTGAGATAGCACATGGCCGACTCTAAACTAATGGGATGCGGCCGGACGTTGTCATTGCGGGTGCAGGTCTAATCGGCATGGCGTGTGCACTGGAGTGTCAGCGGCGAGGCCTACGCGTGACCGTGCTCGACAAGGGCCGTGCAGGGCGGGAAGCCTCCTGGGCTGCTGCCGGCATGCTGGCAGCGCACGACCCTGCCAATCCCCGCGCTTTGCACGAACTGTCCCTGTTGAGCCTCGCGCTATACCCCGCGTTTCTGAACATGCTTACTGAGGCAACCAGCGTCATGGTCCCCTTCCAGACAGAGTGGACGCTGGAAGAGGCCGACGGTGCACACGCAGACGCGGTGCCGCAGTCTTTATCGCCTGAGCACCTGCAGCGCATCCCGGAACACAGCGTGGACCCGCGCCAGCTATCAACCACCGCAGTTGTGGCACTCAAGGCGCGTCGCATCGAATTGCACGAAGGAGAAGCCCTTCAGTCAGTGCTTTCCCATCAGGGCGGCGTGGAAGTGTGCACGGACAAAGACACGCTGCACAGCGGTGCCTTCGTGGATTGCACCGGAGCGTGGTCCGCCTCTTATGTACACCCGGCAAAGGGACAGATGCTGCGTGTGGACGCACCCGGCGCCCTCTTGGCAGGCGCGCTCGGAAATGTGGTCGTTCGTACCCACGATCTGTACCTGGTGCCTCGGCTTGATGGTTCGCTGATTGTTGGCGCAACAGTAGAGCACGTCGGTTTCGATAAGACGGTGTGCGCCAACGACATGGCACGGCTGCGTGCGCGGGCAGTCGCGCTGCTGCCCACCCTCCTCACGGCGCCGGTTCTGGAGCAGTGGGCGGGATTGCGCCCTGTCACGGTAGATGGCCTGCCGCTCATCGGCCTGCGCTCATTGGCGGAGGTTGATGCACATGTGTATGTGGCCGCCGGTCATTTCCGCAACGGAGTCCTGCTTGCTCCCGCGACAGCACATGTGATGGCGCAGCTTCTGTTGGATGAGGCGCCCTCGATAGACCTGAACGCCTTTCAGCCAGAGCGTGAAGCGCTCCGGGAGCAAGGCAAAGGCAGAGACGACGCCCCGCCGCGGTAAAGGGTGTCTGACGGAAGCCGAACGAGGTGCAAACACGCAGACCACCTGGAGCGCAGCCCCCTGGAAATACCTTACTCTTCGGCGGTTATCGCGCAGTCACCATGACAATCGCACAACACATCCGCTATACACTCGCTGTACGGCGACAAACGCGCATAACAGGAGACAACGGCACATGCCAGAGGCTGCTGCCCCCCGGGGCCTTGAAGGTATCGTCGCAACCACCTCCGGCATCTGCTGGATCGATGGCGAAGCAGGTGTGCTCTCCTATCGCGGCATTGACATTCATGAGTTGGCGGCTAAGTCGACCTTTGAAGAGACGACCTACCTGCTGTGGTTCGGCCATCTGCCCAATCAGCAGGAACTAACCGCCTTTGCAGGTCAAATGGCCATCACGCGCACCATGGATGGAAGCGTCATCGACTTTCTGCGCACATTGCCGGCGTCGGCAACACCCATGGAGGTCCTTCGCACTGCGGTGAGCCTTTTGAGCATCACGGACCCAGATGATGCCGATAGTAGCCACGACGCTGACATACGCAAGTGCCTGCGCCTGACCTCGCAGATCGCCATGCTGGTGGCCTACTTCGATCGCATTCGGAAGGGCAAGCAGATCGTGCCGCCGGACACTCACCTGAGCCACGCGGGCAACTTCCTGTGGATGCTGACGGGCGAACAGCCGATCCACGAGGCGGAGCGAGCGCTGGACGTGGCGCTGGTTCTGCACGCGGATCACGAACTCAATGCCAGCACGTTTGCCGCACGCGTCATCGCTGCCACGCTCAGCGATGTACACTCTGCCATTGCCGGCGCCATCGGCGCGCTGAAGGGGCCGCTGCATGGCGGTGCCAATGAAGCCGTGATGAAGCTGCTGTACGAGATTGATGCTGCCGGCACAGACCCGGTAGACCACGTGCGCAGCCTCTTGGCGAACAAAGTCAAAGTTTCCGGCTTCGGCCATCGCGTGTACAAGACCGAAGACCCGCGCGCCACGCACCTGCGCCGCATGTCAAACGATCTGGGCACAGCCGCGGGCAATGCCCGATGGTACGAGATGTCGGAGGCCATCGAGGGCTTTGTGCGCGGCGAGAAGAAGCTGAATGCCAACGTGGACTTCTACTCCGCCTCCACCTACACCACGCTGGGCATTGACATGGACCTGTTCACGCCGATCTTCGCCGTCAGCCGCATTGCGGGTTGGGCAGCGCATGTGATCGAGCAGCACGATAACAATCGCCTTATCCGCCCGCGCGCGGAGTACACCGGCCCGGCCTACCCTGCGCCGTACATCCCGCTGAACGAACGGCCGCCATCGGTGCCATCGGTAGAATAGATATGTGAGCACCACGCCCGACCTGGAGAGCCCGGAAGCTATCGCTGTGGTCGATGACATCCTGGCGGAAGTTGGTCTGCAACATGGCGCACGCTCCTCTCGCAAAAGCTCCTGGGCTGAGGGTCAACGTAAACCGGTGGGTCGCAAAAAGGCTGCAGCCGCCAACGCCGCGTTGACGCCCGCTGAGCAGCCTGCCCCGGTCTTTGTTCCAACGCTTGCCGGCTGCGAAGGCCTGACGCATGGTTTTTCGACCCGTGCAGGCGGCGTCTCGCGCTGCTACCGGCCGCACCTGCCGCAACACATGGGGGACCTGAACCTAGGCTTTACAACGCATGACGAGCCGGAGAAAGTGCGCGAGAACCGGAGGCGTTTTTTGCAGGCCATCGGTGCCGGACAGTTCCAGCGCTATGCCCTGCTCAGCCAGCGGCACACACCCATCGTTCGCCTGATTGAGCGCGCGGAGCAGGCGACCGATGACTTCCTGCTGCCCGGCACCATGCGCGGAGATGCAGCCATGACTGACGTGCCCGGCGTGCTTCTGACGGTGCAGACTGCAGACTGCGTGCCCGTGTTGCTGTTCGATCCGCGCCACCGGGTTCTAGCCGCCTTTCACGCGGGGTGGCGTGGCACGCTGGCCCGCATCGTAGAGCGTGGCGTGGGTACCATGCGTCGTCAGTACGGTACGGATCCGGACGACATCCTGGCGGCGATTGGCCCATCCATCGGCCCTGAAAGCTACAGCGTGGGTGAAGAAGTGCAGCACGAGTTCACCTCACAGTTCACCTACGCCGACGCATTGTTCCGCGACGTGTACGACTCCGATCCCATCCGCGAGAAGTACCCGCTGCTTTTCCTGACGGCACGTGCGCCGGGTCACTCGCCCATTGGTCCGCAGCTGCACCTGAACCTGTGGGAAGCCAACCGCCGGCAGCTGCTTGATGCGGGCTTGCCAGAGGTAAATATCACCGTAACCGGTCAGGACACCACAGCGGACACGGGCCAGTTCTTCTCGCACCGCGCCGAGGACGGCTTTACCGGCCGCATGATGAGCGCCATCGGCCTAACTGACTAGACTTCGTCGTCGCGGCCTTCGCGTGCCCTTCCTTCGCGTACTTCGCGTTCCGCTTTTAGCGACACACCAGAACCGCTACAGCGAGAAAGCCTGATTGCCGGTCTGCTCGCGCACCAGCCGCGCCGCCAGCGCGGTCAGTACTTCACCCGTCTTCGCCAGCACAAAGCCACCGTCTATCCAGTCCAGCTTGAAGCTCGTGGTCAGCGCAGAGATCCAGATCTGCCGCACCGGTGTATTCGGCGTAAAGACAAACTTGGCACGCGGCGACTCGAACACAACGTTCAGCACACCGCTGTTCTCTTCCACCTCAAAGCCGCCCTCTTCTTCAGCGTCGATCAGGCTCTGTTTCAACTGCTCAAGGGAGCGGTCAGCGTCTCGGCGAAACTGCTGTTCATCCACCATGGCTTAAGTCTAATCGGTCGGCGTCTCAGGATCGACATAGACGCAGGGCGGAGGAGCGAGTGGGCGCGTTGGCGAGTGCTGGCCTGCTATCGCAGTTTCAGCGTCGTAAGCGCAAACAGAGCGAAGACCAGCGCCAGAATCCAGAAGCGTGCAATCACCTTGCTCTCGCTCCATCCAGCAAGTTCAAAGTGGTGGTGCAGCGGAGCCATGCGGAAGATGCGTTTGCCGCCGCGCAGCTTGTAACTGCCCACCTGCAGCATGACGCTGACCGCCTCCAGGATGAATACGCCACCGATGAACGGCAGCAGCAACTCCTGCTTGATGAGGACGGCCACGGTGGAGATGGCGCCGCCCAGTGCGAGCGACCCCACGTCGCCCATGAAGACCTCTGCCGGGTGCGCGTTATACCAAAGGAAGCCGATGGACGCGCCTACCATGGCACCACAGAAGATGGTCAATTCGCCCGCCATGGGCATACGCTGCAACTCCAGATAATCGCTGAAGACGACGTGGCCGCTCACATACGTCAGCACTGCAAGCGCACCTGCCGCGATGATGGTGCAGCCGATCGCCAAACCGTCCAGCCCATCCGTCAGGTTGACCGCATTTGAACTAAAGCTGATGACCAGCATGACGAACAGCACAAAGGGTAGGTACGACACCCAGAACAGACCGTGCGTATGGTGAATGGCACCGATGATGAGGTCGGGCCTTAGACGCTTGAGGAACGGCACCACCAGCCGCGTCGAGTACATGCCACGCGTCTGCATCCACACCAGCACGCACGCGACCGCGAAGCTGGCAAAGAATTGAAAGAACAGTTTTTGCCGCCCAGTCAGGCCCTGGTTCTGCTTGTGGATGACCTTGATGTAGTCGTCTGCGAAACCGATGGCCGCAAAGGCCGCTGTAGATAGCACCGCAATCCAGACAAAGGGATTGCTCAGGTCGCTCCACAAAAGTGTGGGGACCAGGATGCTGATGCAGATAAGCACGCCGCCCATCGTGGGCGTGCCGGTCTTCTTTTTGTGGCTCTCCGGGCCTTCGTCGCGGATGTACTGGCCGATCTGGAACTCGCGCAGCCGCTTGATCACGAACGGCCCAATCAATAGGCCGATGAGCAGCGCGGTGAGGCTTGCAAAGACGCAGCGAAACGTCAGATAGCGAAAGATGCGAAAGACGCGAAAGACCGGGTACAGCTTTTGGTAGAGCAGCCAGTAAAGCAACAGACCTCCGCGTGCGCTGCGCGCACTGTTAGCTTACGTTGGCTGACCAAGCCGTAGCGTGCCGCACTAGATACCCGCCGACGCAGCAGCACCGTCATGTGCTCAGACCGAGGCAATGCCCTGCTCAACAAGCACCGCCAACGCTCGCTCCAGTCGCACACCGCGCGAAGCCTTCAGCAGCACGGCGTCACCCGGTCGCAGATGGTCGCGCATCCACGCGCCGGCCTCCTCCGGCGTTTCCACAAATAGCGCATCGCTACCCGCGCCCTTGGCCAGAGCCCATGCGTGGCCCCTCACACCGATGACGATGTTTACACCGCTGTGGAGCATGTGTTCGCCACAGTGATGGTGCAGCGCGTTCGCCTCTGCCCCGAGCTCGAGCATCTCGCCCGCGATCACGATCCGACGCGTGGCATCTACCGCCATCAGCGCATCCACCATCGCATCCAGCGCGCGCGGGTTGCTGTTGTAGCAATCGTTGATGATGCGTGCG
>CALMOM010000181.1:36530-39636 GCA_937873305.1 uncultured Terriglobus sp. | reverse complement strand
TGTCGCCGGGCCGCAGCGCAGCCAGTGCTGCAGTGCACTCGGACAGCGGAATGCCAGCCTCTAAACCAACAGCGATTGCAGCAAGCGCGTTGTAGACGTTGTGTTCGCCTAGCAAGGCGGTTTTCGCGGGCATGGAATCAGAAGCCCACACCTCAGAAGTAAGCAGAGGGGCACTCCCACCGTTGTTCCCGATACCCTGCACCCTCGCTCTCACCCCCACGGTGAAGCGCATGCCATCCACACCCGCGTTCTGCACGTTTGTAGCAAGCACTGCCGCCGCTTGATCGTCGATGCCGAAGGAACGCACTTGCACGTCCTGCCCTGCGCCAAACGTCGACACGTACGCGTCATCCGCGTTGAGAAACGCCACGCCACCCGCGGGCAGCGACTCCACGAGTTCGCGCTTAGCAGCTGCGATGCCCTCGAGACCATTCGCAAAGTGCTCCAGGTGTACAGGCGCCACGTTGCTGACCACAGCCCAGTCCGGCTCTGCAATGCGTGCCAGCTTGGCAATCTCACCGCCATGATTCATGCCCATCTCAATCACGGCCACGTCGTGCTCTGGTTGAAGACGCAGCAATTGCAAGGGCACGCCGAAGCCGTTGTTCAGGTTGCCCGCGGACTTGAGCACGTTGAAGCGCGCCGCCAGCACCGCCGCAACGCAGTCCTTGGTGGTCGTCTTACCTGCAGAACCGGTAATGCCGATGACGCGCTTACCCCAGTGCCGCCGCACCTGGTGCGCAAGCCCTTGCAGCGCGCGCAGCACGCAGTCTTCGCTCTCGGGTACGCGCAGGATGCGGCAGCTGTTCACAGCCGCTGGCACCAGCCAGTGCGTGCTCACGACGGCTGCCGCCGCGCCCGCCTGCAACGCGGCCTCTACGAAATCGTGCCCATCAAACCGCTCGCCCTGTACCGCAAAAAACAGGTCGCCCGCAGCCACCGTGCGGGAGTCGATGGAATACCCTTCCACAGCTGTCGTAACGTCGAAATCGCCCTCGGCGTGGATCCAGTCCGCCACCTGACCTACCGTAAGCCTCATACTCTGTGCTCCCGTATGCGCAGTGCGGCTGCCGCGACAGCCACGTCGTCAAAAGGCATGGCTACGCCGTTCGCCGTCTGCGTCTTCTCGTGTCCCTTGCCGGCCAGCAGCACAATGTCCCCCGCTCGCGCCATGTCGATAACGCCTGCAATAGCGCGTGCGCGGTTCAACTCCACCTGCACATGCATATCGCCGCTTGCGCGCACACCGGCCAGCGCTTCGTCCGCAATCGCCGCCGGGTCTTCGCTGCGCGGATTGTCACTGGTCACCATCACCACGTCGCTGCCCTCGCCCGCGGCGCGGCCCATCTTCGGCCGCTTGGTGCGGTCGCGGTCCCCACCGCAGCCAAATAACGTAATCACACGCGCGTTGCCGGCAAGTTCACGTGCCAGCGCGATCAGGTTACGTAGCGCGTCGTCGGTGTGCGCATAGTCCACCACCACGGTAAAGCCAAGCACGTTCGGCACCGTCTCAAAGCGGCCCGGTACAGGGCGCAACTGCGAGGCATACTGCACTACCTGCTGCAGTGTGAGGCCACGCGCAGTGGCCGATGCGCAGGCTGCCAGTAGGTTGTACACGTTTACCCTGCCTGTCAACCCGGACTGCACCTGTGCGTCGCCCAAAGGCGTGTGCAACGCGAAGCGTGTATCGCCCGCTCGCAACGCTACCGCACTTGCACGAAAGTCGGCAGCTTCGCCCAAGCCATAGGTCCACACCGTTGCACACTCACCCGCGGCAGCCAGCATCTGCGGTGCGTACGCATCATCTGCGTTGATGATGGCGACGCGCGGGGCTGGCGCGCCCACGCCACGGAACAGGCGCGCTTTAGCTGCGGCATACGCCTCCATGGTGCGGTGGTAATCCAGGTGGTCCTGCGTCAGAGTGGTAAAAATGGCCACATCCACCGGCAGCCCCCACACACGCTCCTGCTGCAGCGCATGCGAACTCATTTCCATGACGGCCTCAGTCGCGCCCGCGCGGACGCCGTCGGCAAACACCTGCAGCACGTCACGGCTCTCGGGTGTGGTGTGCGAGCTGGGCCGCACCTCGCCCGCCACATGCGTTTCAATAGTGCCCAGCAGCACGGTGCTGCGCGCCGCCAGTTGCAGCATCTGTTCCAACAGGAATGCCGTAGTGGTTTTGCCGTTGGTACCGGTGACCGCACTCAGCCCTAATGCGCGCTCTGGATGACCGAAGAACGCGGCTGACACGGTGGCCAGCGCCCTGCGCCCGTCAGCCACCAGTGCCACCGGCAGGCCACGCGCATCCGCAAAGGCGAAGGTCTCACGCGAGTCGGTAACGATTGCAGCCGCACCCTGATCCACAGCCTGCCGCGCGTACCGGTTGCCATCAGTAGCTTCGCCACGCATGGCGACGAACACCGCGCCGACGCGCACAGCACGCGAGTCATACTCGACCGCAGAAATATTGGCCGCTACGATTTCGCCCTGTGCAAGCACCGGCGTGGCAGCGATAAGGTCGGTCCACAGCATTAGCCGCGATTGTAAAGCGAGCGCGTTGGTACGGCTGTCATCGCGCGAACCGCACCACGACTTCTGTGCCAATGGGCACGGGCGTCCCCGCAGCCGGCACCTGTTCCTGCGCGGTGCCGCTGCCCACCGGCTGCACCCGCAGTCCGGCCATTGCAGCCTTTCGGATGACCGCTCGCAGGCCGCCATCCAGCACAGGCACGGCGACCTTTCTACCTGGATCTACGATTACAGAGCCATCCGCCTGCACCCTATCGCCGAGGACAGGCGCGTGTAGTGGCTGCATGGTCGCCGTCTCATCCGCCACCCAGTTAGAGCCCCCGTGCTCACGGAATGCCATCAGCAGCTTGTCAGGGAGTGCCGCAAATACACCTTTACGGCTAGAGACGAGGAGTGGCGCAGCAATCACAGCAGGCGTGGAGACTGCATCGTTCTTCTGACGAAGCGGATCGTCAGCCGGGAGATCGTTTACGGACGCGTAGAGTGCGGCCAGGTCGCCGCTTTCCTCACTCGGAGCATCTTCTGCTGATGATGTGCTCGCTGCCGCCGTCGAATCGTTCGTCACCGCGTGCAGGGG
>CALMOM010000181.1:25776-36520 GCA_937873305.1 uncultured Terriglobus sp. | reverse complement strand
GAGCACCTGCTGAGCGACTTCCTGGAAGACAGGCGCGCTGGTCTCGGCACCATAGCGCGAACCGACGGTGGGTGTGTCGATGACCACTGCAACCGAGATGGCCGGATCGTTTACCGGCGCTATACCCGCAAAGCTGGCCACCAGCTTGGTGTGCGAGTACGTGTGCGTCACCGGATCGACCTTGTTTGCCGTGCCGGTCTTGCCGCCCGCACTGTAGCCGTTTAACTGTGCGTACTTCTTGCCGGTTCCCTCTACAACAACACCTTCCATGATGTTGCGCATCTTGGCTGCGGATACTTCCGAGATCACGCGGTGCGTACCGTCGGGCAGATGATCTCCCAGATGGTTACTCGGCTTAAACGCAGTGGGCTGCAGCTTTGGATCACCCTTCATGGCTTCAGTTTCAGACAAGACAATGCGTGGTGGAATGTAGGTCCCACCATTTGCCAGCGTCGACACCATCGCCACCAGTTGTACCGGTGTCACGCCAACCTCTTGCCCGATGGCGATGGACAGAATGCTGGGTGCGTCCCACTTACGCGGCGTCCGCAGCAGGCCACGTGTTTCACTCGGCAATTCGATCCCAGAGCGGTCGCCAAAACCGAAGGAGCGAATGTAATCGTAAAACCGCTGGTTACCCAGCTTGAGAGCCATCTTCGCCGCGCCAACGTCGCTCGAGTGCTCCAGCGCATACTTCACCGTCACGCGGCCGAAGTGGTCGGACTTATCGTCGTGCAGGGTGCGGCCGAACAGCGTCATGGCGCCGCCTTGGCAATCGACAATATCGGTCGGTTCCACGCCTGCGCCATCAATGGCTGAAGCATACGTCATCAGCTTGAAGGTGCTGCCCGGCTCGTACACATCACTGACGGCCAGGTTTTTCAGAATGCTTGGATCCTGGTGCTTCAGGTCGTTGGGGTTGTAGCGTGGGGCAATGGCCAGCGCAAGGATCTGGCCGGTGTGCGGATCCTGCACGACAACCGTGCCGTGCGCAGCCTTCATCTTTTCCATCTGCGCATCCAGCGCGCGCTCCGCAATGTGCTGGATGTTGGTGTCGACGGTAAGCACAAGGTTCTCGCCGGGCAGCGGCTCCCGCTCTTCGCTGCCCAGTGCGTGGCGCTTGGCGTCCACCGCCGTCAGTACGCGCCCCGGCGTGCCGTGCAGGTCGTCTTCAAACTCGCGCTCCATGCCGCCCAGGCCATTGTCGTCGAGCCCCACGTAACCCAGCGTTTGCGCGGCAAGCGTTGTATTTGGATAGAAACGCTTGAACTCCTTCTGCAGGTACACACCCCTTAGGTTTAGTTCGCGGACACGCTGAGCCTGCTCCGGCGTGAGCTTGCGTGCCATCCACGCGAAGTTACGGGACGCGTTCAGCCGGGCTAGGATGCTGTTTTGAGAGGTGAACGTGTCTGTTGGGTCCGTGTGCACGATGCCAGAGATCAACTCCGCAGCATTCGCACGGTTGTCTCCTAGTTCTGTGGGCACTGCGTACACCGATTCCGCAAGCACGGTAACGGCCAGCTCACGCAGGTTGCGGTCGTACAGCACACCGCGGCGAGGCGCTACTTCAAAGGTTCGTTGCTGCTGCTTTGCCGCCCTGTCTACCCAATCGTGGTGGCGTACTACCTGCAGCCACAACAGGCGACCACTAATAAGTGCGGCCCACCCGATAAAACACAAGGTCACGTAGGCGAAGCGTATTCGCCGGATGGGTGCTGTAAGTGGCTGTCGTACAGGGGGCATAAGAGCGGCTGCTTATCTCCTCAAATTTTGCATGTACCCAGGATTACCTAGAGGCGGCTAGATTAACGAAGAACGGAGACGGGCATCCTTGCTTCAGCCAGCACCGGACCTTCCTCTGTAAAGGATCCGTCAGGACGTACCACCTGTCCTGGTTGCGGCGCATCCAGGCCAAGCTGACGGGCGATGTGGTCTATCCGGTCCGGATCAGATAGCTGCGCTTCACTCAGTCGCAACTGGCGATTGTCTTCCCGCAGATGCTCCACCCGCAGCTTCTGCGCCTCAATCGAATACCCCGTCTCGATCGACGAGAAGTGCTGCCAGACATAGGTCATCACCATCAAAAACAGTACGCTCATGGCGATGGTGAAGGATCGCATCTCCTTACGGCGTTCTGGGTTGTCAGCCTTGACCAGGCGAGTGTTATCGAGGTGCTTGGAGAAAAACACCTCAGGCGTAGGTCCGCGACGCGCACGACGTTGCCCGTCGAACACAGAACGATTATGTTCACGGAACGACGCAACGCGCTCCCGTTGCGCCCGAGTACCCGTTGCCGCTACCTGTTCCATGGCCACGCCTCCAACCGCCAACATACAAACCTGCTCACTAAACCATTGTCCGACTCTGCCGCTTCAAACCACGTTGCTGTAAACCTTCAATCCGAGTTTTCCTAAGTTCCCACAGACTTATCCACAACTCGACTAAGTTCTCTATTTATCGATGTAAACCTGCCCATCGCCTTGTGACCGCTTTCTGCGGCTGTCTAAGTACTCCAACTAAGCGTTCCGCAGCCCTTAATTTGGCGCTACGAGCACGGGGATTGCCTTGCACTTCCCCTTCACTCGCCGTTACCGGTTTTCTGGTCAGCGCGTCCCATATACCGGTATGCGCACCCTCACGTAGCGCATCTTTAACTAGGCGATCCTCCAGCGAATGGAAGCTGATGACCGCTAGCCTGCCGCCTGGTTTCAGGAGAGATGGCGCGCTTGCCAGCAGCGACCGGATCTCCCCAAGCTCGTCATTTACATGAATTCGGAGTGCCTGAAAGGTGCGTGTCGCAGGATGAATCGTGTCTGATTTCATTGCGGGGGCGGCGGCCGATACCACCCGGGCAAGTTCCCCCGTAGTGCTGATCGGCCGCGCCCTCACAATGGCTCTGGCGATTCTCCGCGACCTCCTTTCGTCTCCGAGTTCGTAAATCAGGTTGGCGAGATCTTCCTCGTCCGCCTGATTTACCACCTGACCGGCGGTTACACCGCTGCGCGTGTCCATGCGCATATCCAGCGGTGCATCCAGCCGAAAACTAAATCCCCTATGCGCGCTGTCGAGTTGCAGACTGCTGACGCCAAAGTCGGCGAGCAAGCCATCGAGTGACGCGGGCTCGAGTACATCCGCCATCTCGGAAAATGCCTGCGGCACCAGCCGGAACTGTGGCGCTTCCATCCCCAGTTCTACCCGCAGGCTTGCTAGAGTCGCGCTTGCTATGGCGAATGCCTCAGGATCGCGATCAAACCCGATCAGCTTCCCGTCTGGTCCTAGCCGTTGTGCAATCGCGCTGCTATGACCCGCCAGCCCCAGCGTGGCATCCACATAGGTCCCGCCACGGCGCACTTGTAAAAGGTCGAGTACGTGTTCTAAAAGAACCGGCACATGTCGCGGACCGTTCATTGTTCCGCCTCCACGCGCGCCCACTTGGGGCGTGTCCTACAATCCCATCTCTGCCAAGGCGTTCAGATCAGCCTCTGTCAGTGGCTCGGCTTCCAGCTTGGCCCTAAAGTCGTCATGGTTTACCACTTCTAAAAAGGTCTGTGAACCCAGGACCACCACATCTGCCGTCACCTTTGCGCTCTCCCGCAGCAGTTGCGGCAGCGTCAACCTGCCCTGCCCATCCAACTCCGCCATCTGTCCGTAGTAGTTCGTCACGTCCAGAAACTTCTTCTTTGCCGGGTTCAGATTCGGAATACCAGCTAATTTCTCTTCGATCAACTCCCACTCACGCAGCGGGTAAATTTCTGCCCGCCGTCCATCCTTGCTGGTGATGTAGAACTGGGGCCCGTAGGACTCGTCGATACGGCGCTTGAACTCCGCCGGCAGCTTGAGCCGTCCCTTCTCATCAACCCGTGCTGGATGATTGCCTCGAAACATGTCGCAGACCGAGCTTCTCCGTACCTATCGCCTCAAACTGCCGCTTACATCAACTGTAAAGCCCGTTTTACTCCTTTTTTCTCCACTTTGCACCACCACGAGACCAATCATGCCCGTTCCCCACTTGTGCGTAAAGCGGAAAATTTTCTCTTTTTGTGCATTTCTCGCAAACCTGTGGAAAACATCCCACAAGCGGAATCTCAGTAGGCAACCCGCGACAGGGCTGTTGACACACAGAGCTTGTTAGTGGGAGGAATAGGCGAGTTATAAGGAGGCGGCCGTTTGCTGCGCCCGCGACCGCTTGCGCCGCAGCATCCAGAGCAGATACGCCACGATAATCAAGTTAGTTAAGAGGATGCCAAAGTGCCATGAACTTGGCCTGCGCCACAGCTCATACAGTTCCCATGGCACAAACGACACACTGAGCCAGAGCGTGACGTACTCTGCCCATTCCCTGCGCCGCAGTAGTCCATATGCTTCGGTAAGGCAAAGCGCGCTGTAGAGCGAGGTGCCCATGCTGATCAGGCGCAGCTTGTGATGCGTAATTTGGCCTACCCTATCCATCAAAAGGTCGACGAGGTGGCTCTCCGGATCGAAGTGCAGCTCGCGAATCATGCGGTTCACGGTGACGGAGAGATCGTGGTGAATAAAGTGCAGCGCACCCAGGCTGACGCCCAGGAAAAATACTGCCTTACACAGCTTGAACAGGCCGATGATGAACAGGCCTGAGTCGCGCGGCTGAATGTGCTCCGCAGGCTGACTCACCGGCTGCTCGTGTACAGGATGAATGGCAGTCACGGGAGTTACCGGCACCTCTGTAGTGTTGAAGCGATGTGGCTGCTTGTCAACGCGCTGCCCGGCTGGTCTGCGTACAGCCGTTCTCCATCATGCGTCAGACACAACACTTCATCGTGCGCAGACCAAGGTCTTCATTGTGCGCCAGCACAACAAACGCTTTTGCCTCTGGCGCAATCTGACGGCGCACTTGCATCGTAAGCATGGAGGAGAGGTCTGACACGTCGTGCACAGGCCTCCAGGGAGCACAGGAGAACTCTTATGAAGATATTTGCAAAGGCGATGCTTACCGTCACGCTGCTGGCTGGCAGCCTTACCGCGGTCGCACAGAAGGATCCAGACGTGGGCGGTGCACCCATGTACCCCAGCAAGACGATCGTGGAGAACGCGGTCAACTCGCCCATTCATAAAACCCTGGTGGCAGCGGTAAAGGCTGCCGGCCTGGTAGACACGCTGAACGGCACCGGGCCATTCACCGTATTCGCGCCGACGGATGACGCCTTCAACAAGCTGCCGGCTGGCACGGTAGATACGCTTGTAAAGCCTGAGAACAAGGACCAGCTCACCAAGATCCTGACCTACCATGTTGTGCCGGGCAAGATCAGTTCGAAGGAGCTGGCCAAGATGATTAAGAAGGGTGGCGGCACGGCGACTCTGAAGACGGTTGAGGGCGGCACGCTGAAGGCGACGATGAGCGGTTCCATCATCACGCTGACCGACGAGAAGGGCGGCACGGCCACCATCACCACAGCGGACGTGTTCCAGAAAAACGGCGTGATCCATGTGATCGACACCGTTCTGATGCCTAGCTAAGTCCAAACATGCTGCTAATGCGAGAGGGGTGCCGCAAGGCACCCTTTTGCTGCGTTACACACCGTCGTGCCAATACGAGAAGCCGGAGCCGTGAGGGCGGCATCCGGCTTCTCGTTCTGTTCACACCTTCCCCATCGAAGGCGGAAACAGCCTGCAGCACCGGCACGTATGCCCGGTGCCATGTCGTAGATGGCGTTTTACATCTCCACCCACTGCCGCAGCAGGTTATGGTAGACACCTGTCAGCTTTACAGCGGCGGCGCTGCCTAGCTCCAACATCTGAATAGCCCCGTCCACCTCCAGCAGCAATGCTCGCTGTTCGTCACTGCGCACCATGCTCTGCAGCCAGAAAAAGCTGGACACGCGCGCGCCGCGGGTCACCGGCGTCACGTGGTGCAGGCTGGTGCTGGGATATAACACCATGCTGCCTGCGGGCAGCTTGACGCTGTGGCTGCCGTAGGTGTCCTCCACCACCAACTCGCCACCGTCGTACTCGTCTGGTTCACTGAAGAAAAGCGTGCAGCTTAAGTCGGTGCGAATGCGCTGGCCCGTTGCCGCGTGGGTGCGTATGGCGTTGTCCACGTGCGTGCCAAAGGTCTGGCCGCCCGCATAGCGGTTGAAGAGCGGCGGAAATACGCGCAGGGGCAGCGCCGCGGAACGAAAGAGCGGATTGCGCCCCAGCGCCTGCAGAATGATCTCGCCCACCTCGCGTGCGACTGGGTGTGTCTCAGGAATCTGCGAGTTCTGCTTGGTCAGCGCGGATTGGTGGCCCGCTGTCACGCGGCCGTCCACCCATTCCGCAGCGTCTAGTTTTGCGCGTAGCTGCCGCACCTGATCGGGTGTGACTACAGCTGGGATCGTGACGAGCATCCCTGGTCCTTTCGGGCTGGGTGCCGCTCCAGACAACACGCCTGGAGCGGCACTGGGTTAGAAGCGCGCGTTCATCGAGAACTGCGCGTTAACACGTTCGCCAGGAATCAGCCGATTGCTGGCTGGCTGCTCGATGTAGAACTTGTTGGTCAGGTTGTTGATGTTCACCTGTGCATTCAGGTGTTCGTTAATGGGCCGGCTCAACATCATGTTGAGTGTGTAGAAGCCCGGCACAGCGCGAAAGGCCAGCGGAACATTGCGCACGTCGATGGGTGCAGACGTGGTGTACAGCGCGTTCACAGCGGTGGAGCTGGAGCGGCGCGGTCCACTGAAGTTGCCCCCCAGGCCGCCCGTAAGGCGTAGCGGCAGCGCGTGTGTCACCCAGAAGTTGCCGGTGTTCTTGGCCACATTCGCTAGCGGCAGACCGACAGACGAGATGAAGAAGGGTGCCGTGTTGAAGCGTGCATCCGGTGTGGCGTTCGGGTTTGTCTTCAGCCGCGATTGCCACTCGTTGAAGAACGTGAGGTTGAGCGACGCGAAGGGTGAAATGTTGATCGGGTTACCACCGTTCTGCGCAGCGGTATCGGCGATCACCTTGTTATCCAGGTAAGCGTAGCCGACGATCAGATCCATGTGGCTGGGCAGGTGCCCCAACGCGCCAATCTGCACACCTTGCACGCGCTGCGTACCTGCCAGCACGGTATTGGCGGAGTTGAATGGATCTGTCTCTTTTGCATTCAGCTTTGTGGTGCGGAACAGGCTGCCATTCAGGTTCAGCTTGTTGTTCAGCATGTCCCACTTGCTGCCGACCTCGTACGTTGTGTTCTCCTCTGGTGGCAGCACCGCATTGTTCGCTGAAAGCGACAGCGTCTCCGCCGATGGATTGAAGCTGGTGCCATAGTCGAAGTAGATGCTGCCGTTCTGTGTGGGCTTGACGATAGCCGCGGCACGGTAGGTAGGCTGCTTAATCAACTGCGACAGATTCGTCACCGCAAACGGTGCGGTTACAGGCAGCAGGGTCGTCGCCGTCGGCCCAAGGCTCTGCGTGTTGAAGTAATCAAAGCGGATGCCGCCCGTCAGCAGGAGATAGCGCGACAGGTGCAGGCTATCCATTAAGTTGAACCCGTACGTCTGCGAAGTGACGTGCGTGGGGTACGTGTTTACGATGCTGGCAGGCGTAGGGTCGTCCGAGTTAGGTGCCAGCAAGTTGGCGTAGGAGGTGAACGCGCTGCCATCGGCATTGAAGTAGCTGTAGCTTCCGGTGGCCGTGCGCTCCCGGCCACCCTCAATGAGTACCGCGGCGTTGTTCCCGATACCGTGATACGTAAAGCTACTGCTTAGTTCTGTGCGCGCCCACAGGATGTCGTCTGTCGCATTCCGCGCAATGTTGTTCCGGCGCAGGTACGCCTGGCCCACCGGGGTGTTCTGCGCATAGCAGGAGTTGGCAACTGTGGCCGCCACGGCGCAGGTGGCAGTGTAGCTGGCATAAATGCGGTTTGCCGCGGCTGCCGTGGGGTTGAGAGCAGGCCCGACACCCACGTAGTAGTTGGTCGCTCCGGTGGTCGGGTTCAGAGGCACAGAGTTGACGATCGCTTCCGTGACACGCACCTGCCTTGGGTAGCGGCCATAGCGAACAGACGTACGCATGCTGGTGTGCGAACCGAAATCATGCTCCAGCTTGGCCGTGGCAAGGTCCGGTGTCAGATTCATCTGGTTGAAGTTGCGCAGGCCGTAGAACGTATTGGTCGGTACGGGCGCGACCGATGTATCGAGCCACGTGACACCGTAGTCTGGCGTGGTGCGCTCGATCTGGTGCATGTACTGCAGCACAAAGCGAGTGGAGGTATTCAGGCCAAAGACCAGCGACGGCGCAAAGGCGACGCGGCGAGTCTCCGCGATGTCACGCCCCGCGATTCCCGTCTCCATGCCCATCGCGTTAAAGCGTAAGGCCGAGTTGTTGACGAACCTCGTTAGCGGCACGTTCATGTCCAGCGTGCCACGGCGCATGCCGTTGGTGCCAAACTGCACATTGGGTCGGATGAACCGATTGACTACCGGCTGTTTCGATTCCTGGTTAACCACGCCGCCCGTAGAGCCACGGCCGAACTCCACCGAGGCTGGACCCTCCAGCACGTCGATGGACTCGTAATCGAAGCTGTCACGGAAGTACGATCCAAAGTCGCGGATGCCGTCGAGAAAGATGTCTTTTTGCGCGGAAAAACCGCGAATGGTCAGGTTGTCGCCTTGCAGGCCACCCTCGCCCGCGGCCAGGGCGATGCCAGGCACGTTCTTCAAGCTGTCTTTGAACGAGACCGCTGCCTGTTCCTGCAGAATGTATTGCGGAATGACGTTTACGGTCTGCGCGGTGTCGGTCAGGGACTCCGTAAACTGGCTGAGCGCGACACTGTTACTGCCGGCGACCACACTGACCTGATCTGCATTGTGGATCTGAATCTCAGCGCGGAGGCCATTACGCTCCAACTTGAAGCCGAGGCCGGTGTCAGACAGGATGGCCCTGAGTGCCTCCTCGTTGCTGAAGGCCCCCTTGACGCCCTTCGAGTGGAAGCCGGCCATCTGATCGGGCGGCAAGTGGATCGCGACCGACATGCCGCTGACTTGCCGAAACTGATCCAGCACGCCTGAAAGCGGCCCGGCCGGGATATCGAATGTTTGCGCGGGTGCCTGCGACTCTGTTTTGCCGCCATGCGCAACGGGTGCTGCCCAAAGGTTTGCCTGCAGGCCGGTGCAGGCCGACACTGCCAGCGTTCCAGCAGCGACAAATCGCGTGCGGCGCTGCGTGGCCGCTCCACTGTTCCTAGACTTCTTCATTCCCATTCTCCGAGGCTGCGGCGGTGACCTTGTCCCTCAACTCCGTCCCGCTCTTGCACTGCTCGGCTTGGCCCCTCAACCACGCCTCTTAGACCCGCACAGCTGCCATGGGCAATGTGCGACAAGCTAGGTCCGATATGAGGAGAGTACACGAACTCGGACTGGAGATGTCCTACATTCTTCAGTGCCTTAAGCAAAAAGTTGCGAATACCGCACACGCTGTAATGCGTCACCCTGCCGGGCTGCTCTAAGTAGGCATGCGCCATACTTTCCAGTCCGAGCAGTGGCTGCCATACCCGCTTCCCATTGTGTTCGCTTTTTTTGCGAATCCAGGCAATCTGCCGCCGCTGATGCCTGCCTGGCAGCAGGCCCGCATCGACGAACTGAACCTGATCGCGCCACCACCGCCACCGCACGGCTCACCGTCAAAGCTGGGCACGGGCGTGGGCACCACCATGGTGCTCAGCTTTCGCGCTCTGCCGCTGTTGCCATTCCGTCTGCGCTGGCACGCGCTGATTCCGGAGTTCGCCTGGAATGACCATTTCTGCGACACGCAGACGGCAGGCCCGTTTCAGTATTGGCGGCACTGCCACTCTGTCTGCACGGAACTACGCAATGGCACCGAGGGTACAGTCGTCAGTGACCATGTGGAGTACGAATTGCCCGGCGGTCCGTTGGGAGACCTCGCCAACCTGCTCGGTGGCAAGCTGCAGATGCGCTACATCTTTGGTTATCGCCACCGACAGACCGCGCGGCTGGTTCCGGAGTTTTCCAAGAGGCTTAGTGTTGCTGACCAGAGTCAGCATGAAGATCACTGACTGGCACAACGACGCCATTACCTGGCAGCGAAGAACATTAATCGCTGTCCGCGCAACTCCTCTCGCGCTGTAGGGTCACCTCGTACAGATCAAGATTCCTTGTGCGCGACATCCGGTCGGAGTCTGTCGCGCTTTTGGACCAACTCTTCAGGAGTCCCATGCCGCCGCGCCTCTCTTCCTCTACTCCCGCCATGACCGGTCTGCTGCTCGTATGCGCGCTTCTAAGTGGGTGCGGCAACTCCGGCGGACTAACGTCCGGCACAACAACCAGCACCACGACCAGCACGACTGGCAGGCTTGCCAGGGGCGGTGCAGGCATTGTCTACGCGTTGAATGATGTGTCCTCGACCGCCACCACGAGCGTGAACAATGTTTTGGAGTACCCGGCAGCATCCACCGGTACGTCCACCCTGCCAACGGTCACATTGCCACTCAGCACGTTGGAACCGGCTGGGGCGGCGCTGGACGGCAGCGGGCTGCTCTACGTTGCGGGTACTGACGACATCTCCGGCATTTCCTCCGTCAGCGTGTACCCAGCGGGTTCCACTTCCGGCGCGGCACCGTTGCGAAGCTTCCAGACGAATGCGTCGTATTTTCCCATTAGCATCGCCGTGAGCGCGGCAGGGCAGGCCTACGTGCTGGAAGGCCAGTACAACCAGGTCACCGGTGCCGTGCTGGCGACGCAAATCGAGGTTTTTGCCGCCGGCGCGACTTGTGGCACCTCGCCCACCGCAG
>CALMOM010000181.1:0-25766 GCA_937873305.1 uncultured Terriglobus sp. | reverse complement strand
CCACCCCTATCATCGACCAGCAAGACATCGCGGTCGACTCTACCGGCAATATCTATCTGGCCAACTACCAGGATGACCATGTCTCGCAAATCCTGGTTTTCCCTGCCAACTCGAACGGCAGCGTTCCGCCTGCGCAGACCCTTACCCTCAGTGGTGAGATTACCGGCATCGCCGTGGATAGCAGCGCGAACGTATATGCGGCAGAGGTCAATGCAGCAGGCAATGCGAGCGTGGTGGAATTTGCTGGTGGCACAGGCTCTTCACAAACACCAGTCAAGACCATCTCCGGAAGCGCCACCGGCCTGAACGGTGCAGCCACCGGATCCGTGCGTGTGGATGCGGCAGGCAACATCTGGCTCCTTCAACAGACCACGACCGGCAGCACACTCTTCAGTACAACTGCTACTTACGTCGTGGCGTGGTCGCCGAGCGCAAATGGCAACATAGCACCTGCCGTTGCGTTTGCGCCCTCATCGCTCGTCAACCCCAACAGCGCCTTTGCTGTTCGCTAAACAGCGTACTGCAGCTTTGCCGCGCAAGACCATGGCACAGAGTCAGGAGCGGCCCGTCACCACCACAAGCGGGTCGCTTCGTCTGCCGTCCTGCAGCGCCTTTGCACTCACCTCTGCAAACCCTGCGCGCTCCAGGTAGAGCCGCACTAAAGCGGCATGGCCCTCTTCACCCAGCGAACGCCAAATGGCCACGGCTTTAGTCGGGAAGCAGCGGTTTGAGAAGCTGACGATGCAGGGTGCACCCGGCCGCAGCACACGCCGTACGCCAGTAAAGACGTCCACCGGGCGCTGCAAATACTGCACGCCCACGCAACACAGCGCTGCGTCGCAACTGCCTGTCGCCAACGGCAGCACCTGCGCCTGATTGAGATTCTGCACAAAGCTGCGCGTCAGCCGTGGGTTGGCACGGAGTTCCGCGGCGTTCATGCCGTGGCCAATCACCTCTGCAAAGTCCACTTCCTCTGGCAGATGACTTACCCAACTTGACATGAGGTCCAACACCACGCCGCCGGGCGGCAGCACAGTACGGTAGTACGCCGTCAATGCTTCTGTAGCCGCCTCGTCGATATGTGTAACCAGGCGGGCAGGCGCGTAGAACTCGGCGTCATCTGCCGTGTCCTGCTTGCGAAAGGCGTCGCCGGGCAGCTCAGGCAGCTGCTCATCAGCGCTGTCCATGTTCCGCCACCTGCCGGTCTTCAAAGGCTTCACGCGGCGACATGAGCAGGGCAAATGTCATAGGTGGAAGGTTCAGGCATCCATCATTGGTAGCGACCCCATGGCGTGAAATCGCTTCCAGCACCTCGCCCTCCAGCAGCGCAAAGGTGTATTCGATTTCGCCAAAGTTCACTGCCAAGCGGGCCTCTTCGCGCTGCACCACGAGGGTTCTCCGCTCATCATCGGCAGTTACTTCCAGATGATGCAGATCGCCATCGTTCAGGCACACGTGACTGCGCCGCAGCTTGATCAGCTGTTTCACCCATGCCAGCATCTCTGCGTGCTTGTCCCCGTTCTGCTCATCCCAGTTGAGCTTGGAGGCTTCATAGCTGGCAGGGTCTTCCGGGTCAGGCACGTCCTCGCCAAACCCAAATGCGGCGAACTCCTGCCGGCGTCCCTCGGCTACCTGCTTACGCATCGCTTCATCCTCATGGTCGGCAAAGTAGAGAAAGGGTGTGGACGCAGCCCACTCCTCACCCGCGAAGAGCATGGGCAGGTAGGGTGCCGTCAGCACCAGGGCGATGGAGACCTTGGCCGCATCGAATCCAACGAGCTGCTCCAGCCGCTCGCCACGGGCGCGATTGCCTACCTGGTCATGGTTCTGGTCGAAGTGAATGAAGTGGTGCGCCGCCAAACCGTGCGGCGGTCGGCCGTGCTTGCGCTTGCGGTGGCCGGAGTAATTGCCGTCGTAGACGTACGACTGCTGCAACGCCTTGCCCAGATCGCGAAGCGAGCCGAAGTCGGCGTAGTACCCCTGGCTCTGGTTCTCCGACGTGTACATTACGGTGAACAGTGCGTGGTGGAAGTCGTCGCTCCACTGCGCGTCCATGCCATACCCGTTGGCCTCGCGAGAACGCACGATGCGCGGGTCGTTCAGATCGCTCTCGGCGATTAGGAAGAATTCGCGCGCCAGTGTCGAGCTCAGCCGCTCAACCTCGCTGGAAATTTGCTCCAGAAAGTGGACGGCGGAAAGATCAAGAAAGGCATGCACGGCGTCGAAGCGCAGA
Source organism: uncultured Terriglobus sp. (assembly GCA_937873305.1). GTDB lineage: Bacteria > Acidobacteriota > Terriglobia > Terriglobales > Acidobacteriaceae > Terriglobus. The sequence continues at coordinate 23,533 of CALMOM010000181.1, read as the reverse complement.
CCGTCGCAGTGATAATCCTTCAACCACATGAGTACGCTGTCGATGAAAAAGCGGCGGACCTCATCGCTGCCTTCCCCGTCCAGATTGACCGCCTCGCCCCATGGTGTTTTGCGGTCAGGGTTCAGGTACGGGCCGTACTTACCGGCGTAGTTGCCCACCGGGCCGAAATGGTTGAAGACCACATCCAAAATCACGCTCAGCCCGGTAGCATGGCAGGCATCGACGAACCGCTTGAACCCGTCAGGACCGCCGTAAGGCTCGTGCGTGGCAAAGAGCGCCACACTGTCATACCCCCATCCCTGTGTACCCGCCCACGCGGCAATGGGCATCACCTCTACGTGAGTCACGCCGAGATCGGCGAGGTACTTCAGGTGCGGAATGGCCCCGTCGAAGGTGCCTTCCGTGCTGAACGTGCCAATGTGTATTTCATACAGGATGGCCCCCGTTTTCGGCGCGCCACGCCAAAGCTGATCGTGCCACTCGAAACTGGTATGGTCGTACAGTTCGGACAAGCCATGCACACCGTCCGGCTGACGCAGGCCACGCGGGTCGGGGTAGGGCGTGGAGTCGTCGTCCACCAGATAAGCGTAGCGGTCACCGCATCCGGCGTCCTGCACTTCCAGCGTCCACCAGCCTCGCTGGCTCGGTCCGTTCATGGCCAGTGTCTGATCTTTCCACTGCAACTGCACGCGATTCGTCTTGGGCGCCCAAACTCCAAACTTATGCAAAGCATGTCCATTCCGCCAAGCGCACGTACGCCAGCTGTTCTCTCTTGGTATGGCTATAGGAGTGCTTTCTGCCGGTCATGCGCGCAATGGATGGAAGGATATTGCCTATGACAGGGCACGCAGATTTACGACAGTGCCAGACACCTTCATGAAAGCGTCAGAAATACACATTATTCAAGGACGGAGAGCCAAACGCTCTTCTAACAACGCAGCCAGGTACGGTTGGGCGGCGTGCATGGCACCTTCCACGGAAATGCCGTACTTTGCGCGCAGGTCGTCGACTCTGCCGTGCTCAATGAACTGGTCGGGCCAGCCGACGCGGACCACCGGCGTCGTGACTTCGGCTGCGGACAGCGCTTCCAGCACCGATGAACCAAAGCCACCGGCCAGCACATGATCCTCGAACGTGACGAGCAAGCCACAGGTGCGGGCGTAGTGCTCGACCGTGTCCTGGTCCAGCGGCTTGACGAAGCGCGGATTGATGACGGCGACGGACAGCCCGAGCTGCTTCAGCTGCGTAGCCATGCTCTGTGCCATGGGCAGCAACGCGCCTAAGCCAAAGATGGCAACGTCTGAACCGTCCTGGATGACCTCTGCCTTGCCCATTTCGATTGCTACTGGCTGCGCCTTGGGCGTGTTGCCCGGCCCGGTTCCGCGCGGGTAACGGATGGCGCTAGGCCCCGTGTGCAGGAGCGCGGTCTGCATCATGTCGGCGAGCTCGTCCTCGTCCTTCGGCACCATGTGCACCAGGTTCGGGATCGCCCGCAGATAGCTGATATCGAACAGGCCGTGGTGGGTGGGGCCGTCGTCCCCGCTCAGACCGCCGCGATCCATGCAGAAGACGACCGGCAGCTCCTGCAGCGCCACGTCGTGCACGATAGGGTCGAAGGCGCGCTGCAGAAACGTCGAGTAAATGGCGCAGAAAGGGCGATATCCCTTGGTGGCGAGGCCCGCCGCAAAGATGACGGCATGCTCTTCCGCGATGCCCACGTCAAAGTAGCGTGTGGGGTGCGCGGGGCGGAACAGGTCCAGAGCCGTGCCGTTGGGCATGGCCGCTGTGATGGCGACGACCTTTGGGTCCTTGTGCGCCAGCTTGACCAGGGTTTCCGCGAAGATCTCGGAGTAGGTCTTTTGCCCGGCAAGTGCGGTGTCACCCGTCTCAGGGTCGTACGGCCCAAGACCGTGAAACTTCTTCTGCTTGTCCAGCGCGGGCTGGAACCCCTTGCCCTTCTGAGTGATGGCGTGCAGCACCACCGGCTTGTTTTGCGCCTTCAGGAACTGAAAGGTCTTTACCAGCAGCGGCAGATCGTGCCCGTCGATGGGGCCGTAGTAGTCCAGACCAAACTCCTCGAACAGCATGGCCGGGCCCAGCAGACCTTTGACGCTTTCCTGTGCCTTCTTCTGTACGTGCTTGGCTGCCTTACCGCCAAAGCGCTCGATCAGGCCTGAGGCGCGCTCATGCAGATAGGTAAACTGCGGATGCGTCACCACCTTGTGGAAGTACGCCGCGATGGCGCCGACGTTCTTGTCGATGGACCACTCGTTGTCGTTCAGCACGACAATCAGCCGCTTGGTTTGCGAGGCGATGTTGTTGAGCGCTTCGTACGAAATGCCGCAGGTGAACGCCGCATCGCCCGCCAACGCGACAATATGCTCGTTACCGCCGCTCAGGTCGCGCGCCACGGCCATGCCTAGCGCAGCAGATAACGCCGTGCCAGCATGCCCGGCGCCAAAACTATCGTGCTCGCTCTCGGTCCGCAGCATAAAGCCATTGAGCCCGCCGGGCTGGCGGATCGTGTCGAAGCGCGATTCGCGCCCTGTCAACAGCTTGTGCACATACGCCTGGTGGCTCACGTCGAACACGAACGAATCGCGCGGCGTGTCGAAGACGTAGTGCATGGCGATCGTCAACTCCACAACGCCCAGGTTGGGCCCAATGTGGCCGCCAGTTTTTGCCACGCTCTGGATCAGTCGTGCGCGGATCTCCTCCGCCAGCTGCTGCAACTGCGGCACGGACAGTTTCTTGATGTCTGCCGGGGAGCCGATGCTTGGGAGAAGTTCACTCATTCGTAATGCTTGGACGCTGCGAGTTGCTTCGCCGGAAACCTGTCGCCGTACCACCGGCATTCACCCAGTCAAAAGTGTAGACCCGAGCTACAACTTACTCCGCCATACCCGCGTCCACGACGGCACTGACCGGTTCCGTATTGAGCGCGCCTTCCCAGCGCGCGACTACGGCGCTGGCCAGGCAGTTGCCCGCCACGTTGATCGCCGTGCGTCCCATGTCCATAAGCGCGTCGATGCCCAGCAGCACCAGGATGGGTTCGCTGGGCAGCCGCAGCGTGCCCGCCGTGGCCAGCAGCACCACCAGCACCGCCCGTGGCACCCCCGCCACGCCCTTCGACGCCAGCATGAGCGTGCCCATCATGAACACCTGCTGGCCCAGCGGCAGTGGCACCTTGGCCACCTGTGCCACAAACACCATTGCCATGGACAGGTACAGGGTCGAGCCATCGAGATTGAACGAGTAGCCCGCCGGAATCACAAACGACAGGATGCGCCGCGGCACACCAAACGCCTCCATCTCTTCCATGGCGCGGGGCAGTGCGGCCTCGCTGGTGGCCGTGGCAAAGGCGATGGCCGCCGGGCCGGCGATGTGTCGCAACAGCCGTGCGAGCGGCAGCCGCGCCAGCAGCGCCACCGGCAGCAGCACGCATACGATAAAGAACAACGCCGCGGTGTAGAAGACCAACAGCAGTTTGCCCAGGTGCACCAGCACGTCTGGCCCCATCTTCGCGACGGTGTACGCCATGGCCGACGCCACGCCAAGCGGCGCAAACACCATGACAATGTTGGTAAAGCGAAACATGACCTCGCTCAGGCCCTCCACCAGCCGCAGCACTGGCGCGGCCTTCTCTCGTGGAGCCATGGCCAGCGCCATGCCAAAGATCACGGCGAACACCGCTACCTGCAGCACTTGTCCTTCGGCAATCGACTTGGCCAGGTTCTCCGGAAAGACGTGCGCCAAAAAGTCCTGCCAGTGCATGGGTGCGGTCGTCGGCACGCTTCCCGCAATCTCCGCTGGCAGCGTCAGTCCCACGCCTGCCTTGGATAGATTCGCCGCAACCAGCCCCACCACCAGCGCGACAGTCGTCAGCACCTCGAAGTACAGCAGGCTTTTCCAGCCCATGCGGCCCACACTTTTTAGGTCCCCGTGCCCGGCAATGCCGCTGACCAGCGTCGCCAGGATGAGCGGCGCAACGATCGTCTTGACCAACCGCAGGAAGATGTCGCTCAGAAAATGCGCACCGACGGCAAACCCGGGCGCGTCCAGCCCGATCTCGACGCCCGCGATCATGGCAACGATGATCCATGGCGTCAGCTTGCGCCGAATCACAGCCGCCCAGCCCGCGAGCAGGAGGATGCCCGTGATGCGCAAGCCCGCGCCAAACTGTGGAAACGCCGTCATATGCAGGATGGCGTTACCAGCGCTGAGTACGGTGCCGCTGATCAGCAGAACAGCCGCCCCCGTGCAGATGCCCACCTCCACGGAACGAAACGGCATGGGCTTCTGCGCTTGCACTGGCATGGTCACACTGTAACGGCTCCGCGCCTGCTGTGCTGTCCGGCGCCGTCCGGCGCAGCGTACAGTGGGGCTACCATGCATTCACGGTTCCTGCTTCCGGCTTGGCTTATGCTGTTCTCGACATTGCCCGTGTTGCAGGCCCAGTTGGACCCGCTGCACCGCAGCGTACCCAGCAGCAGCCCGCTGACGCAGCCCACGCTGTCACCGGGCGTGCTGCGCCTGATGCAGCTGGACGCCGACTTCAGCCGCGCCACTGTTGCCGGTGGCGGCAAGGCCTTCGCCAGTTGGTTTGCCGACAACGGCCTCGCCCTGAACAATGGCAAGCAGCCCGTGCTGGGCAAGGCGCGCATCGCCGCAGACGCCGCCTGGGATCCGGCGCAGTACCAATTGCAATGGCAGCCCATCGGCGGCGACATGGGCCCGTCCGGCGACATGGGCTACACCTGGGGCCACTACGACGGCCACAGCAAAGACCGCAACGGCAACGACGTCGTCACCGGCGGACGCTACATCACCGTGTGGAAGCGCATGCCCGACGGCGCGTGGAAGGTTGCGCTCGATGCCAGTGCCGACGAACCCCCTGCCGCGGGCGATTGCTGCGCGCTGAAAAAGCCGTAGACGAACGATCGCCGTGCTGCTGAACCCTACCGCTCGTTCGTCAGCAACAGATTGCCCCCGCTGCTGGCAACCACGTGCGGTGGGAGGGGCAGCAGCCGCGTAAGTTGCGGCATGTCGCTGCCGTAGACCAGTAGGTAGAGCCGTTCGCCGCTGCTCCACAACCGTCTTAAATCGTCATCGCCAATGAAGACGGCGGGCGCGCCCGGTGCATAGGAGCCGTACTGCAGGTTGTTGGTGCGGCCGTTCCACAGGAGCGCCGTGCGGTCTGTGTAGAAGAACGTCGCAGAGAAGGCGTAGTACGCGTCGCCCACAATCAGCCTGCCCTGTGGCGAGCGCTGCAACGCTTCGGCCAATCGGTACGAACTCAGGTACGGATCGAAGCGTACCAGCGCCACGCGCGCAGCCTGCAGAAACAGCAGCATGGTCGCAGTGAGCACGGCGAACACGGCACGGGTGCGTCGCACCAGCAGCAGCCCCACGGCCCCCAACAGCACAGCACTGGCGGCGAGGGCAAGCGGCAGCCGCAGATACGCGAAGGCAGGAATGCGCAGGTCTGTCAGGTGCCCCAGCGAGAAGGTGTACATCTCCGGATTGCTGGCCAGCGCCTGCGAAATGTCGCCGGCCGCGGGCAGACCGCGCGTGGTCCACAGCAGGAAGCCCAACACCGCAAGCACCACGACGAATAGACCACACAGCAGCCACTGTGCCACCGCGGCATACCGTTCGCGGCTGCTGAGCTGCGCGCCCAGCAACATGGCCAGGGCGGGGTAGATCGGTAGCGAGTAGTACTCCTGCGTGGTGCTCAGCGAAAAGAAGACGAGCACAAACCCGATCCACAGCAGGCACAGCAGCCGCACCCTGCCAGCCCGCGTTTGCATCTCCAGACGCTGCGCCAGCGCAGGAATGAGCGTCGCGCTCCACGGAATGAACCATACGAAGTGCAAGAGCCAGAACCAGACGCGCGGCACCGTGTTGTAGTCGCGCGGGTAACGCATGTTCAGGAAGCGGAACAGGTGCTCGTTGAGAAAGTAGAACCAGAAGAAGCCGTGGTACTCGCCGGGCGCACTGTGCATGGTCCAGTCGAAGTACGGCGGATTGCGCACCGTGGCCAGCACATGCCACGGCAGCACCATCGCCAACAGCAACAGCAAGCCCGGCAGCAGGTACAACCGTCGCCAAACCTCTTTGCACAGCAGGCTGCGGGTAGCAAGCAGGTACAGCAGAGCAATCGCAACCGGAAACAGCGCCGCGATCAACCCCTTCAGCAAAAGCCCGCAAGCAAGGCTCGCGTACAGCACCGCTGCCCAACGCACATGGCGCGGCTCCGCATCGTCGATGCACCGCAGAAACGCCCACAGCGCCAGCGCGATGCACAGCGTCAGCGCCGCATCCGGAATCAGGATGCGCGTGAACAGAAACATGCCCACGCACGTGGCCAGCACACCGCCCGCAAACAGCCCGGCCAGCCTGCCAAAGGCCCACTGCGCAAACCGCGCCGTCACCCAGCACAGCAGCATGTTGAGCAGCGCCAGCGGCAACCGCGCCGCCCAGTCGTGCACGCCGAAGACGCGGAACGAAACCGCTATGATCCAGTAGATCAGCGGCGATTTCTCCAGGTACGCCACACCGTCCAGCCGCGCCGTGGTCCAGTCGCCGCTTTGCAGCATGGTGCGTGCAATCTGCGCCTGCACCGCATCCACGTCGTCCATCAGGTGCGGCGGGCTCGCCACCAGCGGCAAAAATGCCAGGGCGGCAATCAGCAGAACGACGAGGTCTAGCCGGTGACGCTGTAGGCGTGCGAACACTCCTCTGCCACCTCGCCCATGTTCACCTTCCACTGCCGCATCCACAGGAACAGCATTAGCAGGCCCCAGATGTGGTAACCCAGGTTCGCCTCGCGCCGCATGTGCGTGCGCAGCATCTGCGAAACCGCAGGCCAGTGGAACAGCCCCGTCTGCCTCACCGCCTGCTCCGATATCGTGTCCATTACCAGCGGTCGCAGGTGCCCGCGCAGCCACTCGTGCACCGGAATGTCCAGCCCCTGCTTGCCCTTGCTTAGGATGTGCGGCGGCAGCTTGCCCTTCATCAGCGTGCGCAACACGCGCTTGGTGGTGCCCCCGCCGATGCAGTGCGCCAGCGGCAGCCCTGCCGCAAACTGCACAATGCGCGGGTCCAGGTAGACCGGCCGCACCTCCAGTGAGTGCGCCATGCTCATGCGGTCCACCTTCACCAGAATGTCGTCGGTGAGGTAGTACTGCTGGTCGAAGTCGAGGAAGCGGCCCACGCCGCGACGCCGCGAGGTGGCACCCAATACGTGGTGCGTGTACTCGCTGTGCTGGTGGCGCAACAGGCTCTCCCGCTCCGCGCGGGAGTGCGTGCCATTCCAAAAGACATGCGCCTCATGCGGCGGTAGCAGCGACCCTTCCAGAAAGCGCTGCAACTTGTACTCAAAACCAATCTTCTCGTCGGATGCGGGCAGCCGGTTGGCCAACGCCAGCGCCGCGCGGCGCGTAAACGCCGGAGCCAGGCGCGCCACCTCCGCGTAGCGGTCCGCGGCATAGGTCATGTAGCCGCCAAACAGCTCGTCGCTGCCCTCGCCGCTCAGCGCGACTGTCACATCGCGCGCGCACAGCCGCGAAAGGTGCCAGGCAGGCACGGCACCCGCGTCGGCGATAGGATCATCCGCGTAGTACACCAGGTCCAGGATCGATTCCGGCGTTACCTGCGCCGGTCCCAGGTCAAGCTCGTGGTGCTCCGTCCCGTAGGCATCGGCCACCGCGCGTGCGTCGGACGATTCGTCGAACGAGCGCCCATGAAATGTGATGGAGTAAGTTTTGAGCGGCTTGGACACATGCTGGCTGGCATAGTGCACCAGGGTCGAGGAGTCCAGCCCGCCACTGAGCCACAGTCCCAGCGGCACGTCCGCCACCAACTGCTCCTTTATGGCCGCATGCAGCAGGCTATCGAGTTCACTTACCGAGTCAGCAAGCGCGCCGCGCCGCCGCCGCACAGCAGCAGACACCTCGGCATACCGCTCCACCAGGCAGTTACCTGCCTTCCATTGCAGCAGGTGTCCCGGCTGCAACTTGCTTATGCCCTTCGTCATGGTCCGGCGCCCCGGCACGTAATTCATACCCAGGTAGGCATCCAGGCTCTGCAGGTCGATGTCGCGCTTGACTTCTGGGTGGGAGAAGATCGCCTTCACCTCAGAGCCGAAGTACAGCCCGGTACCGTCCTCCACGTAGAACAGCGGCTTGATGCCGGCCGGGTCGCGCGCCAGCGTCAGGCGCTTCTCCGTCTCAGACCACACGGCAATGGCAAACATGCCGCGCAGCCGCGCGAAACTCGCCGGCCCCCATTCATCGAAGGCGTGGAGCACCACCTCGGTGTCGCAGGACGTGGAGAACGCGTGACCCAGTTCTTCCAGCTCTCCCCGCAACTCACGAAAGTTATAGATTTCGCCGTTGAAGACCACCGTGTGCGATCGGTAATGCATGGGCTGCGGGCCCGCGTCCGGGTCCAGCACCTTTAACCGCGTGGACCCAAGGGCCACCTCGTTGTTCACCCAGACACCTGCCTGGTCAGGGCCGCGATGCGAGAGCGTCGCCGCCGAACGAGCCACCTGCTCGTATGAGGGTGGCCGCCCCTGCCGCGCTACTCCCGTGATTCCGCACATGGCTCACCCCTGATGCGCCGCCTGCCGGCAACTGAAATGAACGTGGCCTCACCGGCGGCGGCCCAAACACTCAGCCGTCCGTATGCGGCTTTCGTCACAGCCAAATCCCAACGCAGCACTGACAGAACCAGGCAAGCCGGTAAGCAGACACCTGCTCCGGGACGCCAACACCGCCGCTTAGGACTCTTCACTGTGAGTTTCCATCACAGTAGCAAAAATGTGGAGATGATGCTCGGCCTGAGACGTTACGACCGCTGAATGGAGTACACGTACAACCCCCAGGTTTTGCCCGCGTCAACAGCAGATGGCGCACCTAAGCACTATTGCGGCGCGCCCGACGCTTGCAGCAGCGACGGTGAGAGATCGCCCGAGAGCACCACCGTTGCCTTTGCCTGGCGCACCTCCAGCGATTGCAGCGCCTGCTGGAAGGCATGGTCCTGCCGCGACCCGCCGCTGGTCATGAAGCCACGCAGAAGGTTGATGACGGTCGAAAGGTTGGTTGCGGTTTGCGCCGCCTCCATCTCCGTGGGAGCCAACTCCTCGACCCGCAAATGGACCGTGCCACGGTAGGTGAGCGAGGCGATGAAGTCCGTGTCTTCCGACAGCGGCAGCGTCAGACCGAACACCTGGATGCGTCCGCGGTCGCTGAACGGCAGGCCCACGTGGCCGATGCCCCATGCAAACGCGAAGTACGGCACCTGCGAATAGCGCTGCGCCAGCAACGACGCGCCGGAAAAGGGCGACGCACCCGCCACATACCGGTCGATCACGGAGTGAATTTGCTCCGGCAGCGGCATATTGCTGGCTGCCAGCAGGTCGTAGCCCAGGGGACTGATCCGCAGTGTGCGGCCATCATTGCCGGGCAGCGTGTATACCTCGTGCCCGGCGTACATCTCCTTGCCGGTGCTGATGCCCTGCAGGTATCGCCGCAGCCGCTCTGCATCGAACCGGCCTTCCATGACGCCCGTGTAGGCCACCGGCCCGTTGGGCCCTGCCGGGTCCGGCATGCGGTGCAGCGAGATCGCTGCCCGGTCCAGGTCACGGTCCCACTGGAAGCCGGTCGCGGCGAGAAACCTTGCATACTCCGGTGAGGGCTGTACCGGTTGCCGGTCGAAGTGCGACGCAGCACGCACGGGCTTCAAGTTGAGGTAGAGGATCGCGTCCGACTCCGGCAAGAGGCGCGCCACCTCTGGCGGAGCGTGAAAGCGCAGAAACAGCAGCGCACCCAACGCCACCACCACCAGCGCTGCAATCAGGAGCGTGTAGGCGCGACGCCGCGGCTGGGAGGTCATAGCAAAAGCATAGCGGATTCGATCTCCGCCGTTTATGGCGTTTGGGTCCAGAGGTCTCTCCCTGAGAAGATAGCGCTTGAGCCCAGAGGAGCGCTGCTAACCATACCCACCCTGGAGAACAGTACGCAGCCACCACGCTACCGCTATGCGCTGTTGCGTCGCCTTGCCCCCAAGGTGCGCGAAGACCTGGGCGCAACCTACACGCGCAACCTGCACAAATGGCTCGTCATCGGCCCGCTGGTGGGCGTGGCAGCCGGTCTGCTGATCACGCTGGTCGCTGTTGCCACCCTGCACAAGCTGTGGCCCGCGATGTTTGCCTTCTACTTAAGACATCACTGGGCCATCATCCCGGGGCTGGCCGTCAGCCTGGCGGCCGTGGGCTGGCTGATGCAGCGCTTTACGCCGGACCCTAACGAGCACTCCACCGAAGAAATTATCCAGTCGTACCACGAGCATGGCGGCGAGCTGGACCTTCGGTCCGTCCCCGTCAAGCTGCTGGCGTCGGTCATGACAGTCGGACTGGGCGGTTCCTCCGCGCTGGAAGGCCCCAGCATCTACGGCGGCGCGGCCATCGGGTCTTGGCTGTGGTCGCGCCTGCGCTCCCTCAAGCGGCTCGGCCTCACGGACCGGGACCGTCGCATCATGCTCATCTGCGGCGCCGCAGCCGGTATGTCCGCTGTCTTCCGAGCGCCACTGACGGGTGTAGTGTTTGCGCTGGAAATGCCCTACAAGGACGACCTGGCGCATGAGGCGCTGTTGCCCTCGCTCATCGCCTCCGTGGTGTCGTATTTCACGTTGGGCGCGCTGGTCAGCAGCGAGCCGCTGTTCAACTTTGCCACACAAGGCATGTACACCATGCACGACCTCCTGTGGTGTGCGGTGCTGGGCGCGGTAGTCGCACTCATCGCCATGACCTTTGTCATTACCTTCCGCCATGCGCGGCGATGGGTGGTGCGGCAGGCCGCGCCCTTGTGGATGAAGCTGGGCATCGGCGGTGCGCTGACCGGCCTGTGCGGTGTCCTGTTTCTGCTGATTTACCCCGGTAGCATGGTACCCATCGGACCGAACTACGAGGCGGTCGAATCCATCCTGCGGGAATCGCACACCTCGCTAGAACTGGCCGTTTTCGCCGTGTTCAAGCTGGCTGCGACTACTTTTACCCTGGCGGCGGGCGGTGTGGGAGCCATGTTTGTGCCCATGTTTCTGACGGGCGGCGCGGTGGGCATCATCTTCTCGCAGTCGGTGGTGCACAGCAGCTTTGTGGGGCTGTACGCCGTGGTGGGGATGGCCTCGTTTATCGCTGCGGCGTACAAGGCCCCGTTGGCTGCCGTCGTGTTCGTGGCTGAGGTTACCGGCGGCCACGCATACCTGATTCCAGCGCTGATCGGAGCGGCGGTAGCCTACGCCATCTCCGGCGATGCCTCCATCTCGGGCGACCAGCGGGTCAGCGCCCTGCCTGAAGAAACAGTCGTCAAGGAGGCGTTACCGGCACAGGATGTGCCCGCAACACTCACTACTCTGTGATGGAAAATGTGTAGATCTTACCGGCGTGGCTGATGCCCGGCGTGGATGCACCACCCGGTGCCAGGACGCCGTACTCGCCCTTGACCAGGTCATGCGGCACGGTAAAGCCGTACAGGTGTTGCGACACCTTGTGCACTGGAATGTCCAGCGCGTCGCGGTCCGTGCCCGTCTCTGAATGGAAGACGTTGCCGGTTTTCACGCGGAACTCGCGGCGGTCGCCTTTGGGTCGTAAACGGAGAATCACGTATTCCACTCCTTCGACGTTGGCGGGCGTCAGGATCAGGACGTCGGTGCCGGGCGCGATGCTCAGCTTCGACTTCGGTCCGCTCACCACGCCGTTCTCATCCTTTTTGACAATGTTGTTGGTAACCAGACTCTTGAGTGCGCCGCCATCGCGGTAGTGCACTAGCTCCACGCCCATCTCTTCCCAGGTACCCTGCCTGGTCTTGAAGTACACCCCGGGATCGTCGGTGTTGATGGACAGCGGTGCCACCTCGACCGGCGCGGCAGCCGGATGCTGCTGCAGGCCGCTGGTGTGCGCCAGCATGGCCGAGATCACAGGCTGCGAGACGCCCGCGTTCTTGAGTGCGACCAGGTCATCCGGGCCGCTGCGGTAGTCACCCGGCTGCGCCCGAATGGTCTGAATGATGATGTCGTCGCCCAGGTCGGCGCGGGTCATCTTAACGATGGCGTCGTTGTCCAGCAGCTTCGCCGGCCTCTGTGCCGGAGCGGCGGTGTTGCCCTCTCTTGGAGCGCTTTGCAGCTGCGGAAGCGGCCCAGCGACTGGCTCCTGCGCCGTTGCGGCTGTGAGCGCACTAGAAAGTGCACAAACGCATGCAAAAAGACGCACACTGGATGACAGAAACGGCATAAAACGGCCCCTAGACGCGCCAAAGTGCAATTACAAATAGCATAGACGACGTTTAAACACCGCTGGAGTACCGCTTTCATGGCCCCTTTTACAGCGTTGTTCGGTGGCCCATGAGAGCCACAGCGCTGTGCTAAAGTACTCCTAGCGCTGCGCATTTCTTGGCAGCGTTGTTTGTTGTCCGGGTACTGGCAGGGACGGAGCAGAAACAGCTCAGAATGCGGGCTGGCGTAGCTCAGCTGGTAGAGCATCTGATTTGTAATCAGAGGGTCGGGGGTTCAAATCCCTCCGTCAGCTCCAGATCTCAGGTTCACGGACAAAAAGCGAAGTGCACAGGTGGCCGAGTGGTTAATGGCAGCAGACTGTAAATCTGCCACGCAACGCGTTACGGAGGTTCGAATCCTCCCCTGTGCACCATTTAGTTTGGTTGTAAGCCGATGAACGGACCGGGGTCGCAGCAGCGGATGGTAGTCGCTCTGCTGGTGCTTGCCGGTGCGGCCGCCGGTGTGGGGCTCACGATGGAGCCGGGCAAGTACCGGGCGCTGGCGTGGGTGCTGTTGGGGTTTTTTGCGTTTCGAATTCTGCTGGCACGACTAAAACAGCAGCAGGCGGACCGCAGTAGAGGCTGATGTAGCTCAGTGGCAGAGCACTCCCTTGGTAAGGGAGAGGTCGAGGGTTCAAGCCCCTCCATCAGCTCCAGATTTAGGGTGCGCCGACCATGTGAGCGCCGCCATAACAAACATGGGCCTCAACGCGTCGCGGTTGAAGCCGTTTTTCGGAGGCACGGACCTCAGCCCGTGCGCTGAGAGTCACAGCAAGAGTCAGGGCTTTAGCCCCTGAGGGCGCGGGAGTAACTCAGTGGTAGAGTCACAGCCTTCCAAGCTGTTGGTCGCGGGTTCGATCCCCGTCTCCCGCTCCAAAGATTCGTTGTAGAGGTTTGTTAAGGGTCGATGTACGAGCAGGCAGCAATCGCGGTAGCAAATCACCAGGTCTTCGGCTCTGTCAAAGGGGCTATTGATGCAGCGTTCTCGTCTGCCACAGTCGACAGATTTCTGCGTTCGCTGGAACGCGGCAAGCTGCGCATCCGGCAGTTTGAAGAGGTCGCGGAGGCAGGCAAGCTGGGCACGCACACTGCCGGCGAGTACAAGCAGCTGGGCGATGGCGACCAGGGCATGATTCGCGAACATTACCTGAGCACGCTGGAGAAGGTTGACCCCACCCTGCGCGCAAAATACCTCAAGGTGTACGCCTACTACTGAGGCCCACCTTTCACACTTTTCCTGGGCTTGGAGCCGTGCGGTACGGCAGCCCTCACCGTGTTCAGCACCATCTTTTAGGCCGCCTGGCAACCGGCTTAGCAACCTCTAGGAGAGCATCATGGCGAAGGAAAAATTCGACCGGTCCAAGCCCCACGTGAACGTGGGCACCATCGGTCACATCGATCACGGCAAGACCACGCTGACCGCAGCCATCACCAAGGTTCTGTCGAAGCACAACCCGAAGATCACGTTCCGCTCGTTCGACACCATCGACAACGCGCCGGAAGAGCGTGAGCGCGGTATCACCATCGCGACCTCGCACGTGGAGTACGAGACGGCCAACCGTCATTACGCTCACGTCGACTGCCCGGGCCACGCCGACTACATCAAGAACATGATCACCGGTGCGGCGCAGATGGACGGCGCGATCCTGGTGGTTGCGGCCACCGACGGCCCGATGCCCCAGACCAAGGAGCACGTGCTGCTGGCTCGTCAGGTTGGCGTGCCTTACATCGTGGTGTTCCTGAACAAGTGCGATGCGGTCGAGGACGAAGAACTCGTCGACCTGGTCGAGATGGAAGTGCGCGAGCTCTTGAGCAAGTACGACTTCCCGGGCGACGACGTCCCCGTGATCCGTGGCTCTGCCCTGGGCGCGCTGAACGGTGAAGCACAGTGGGAAGCCAAGATCGACGAGCTGATGGAGGCGGTGGACAAGAACGTGCCGCAGCCTGACCGTCTGGTCGACCTGCCGTTCCTAATGCCGATCGAAGACATCTTCTCGATCTCGGGTCGTGGAACTGTTGTCACCGGCCGTATCGAGCGTGGCCAGATCAAAGTCGGCGGGCCGGCAGAGATCGTGGGCTTCCGCGAGACGCGCCAGACCGTGGTCACCGGTGTGGAAATGTTCAAGAAGCAGTTGGACGAAGGTCTTGCTGGTGACAACGCGGGTCTGCTGCTCCGCGGTATCGCCAAGGAAGACGTGGAGCGCGGCATGGTTCTGTCCAAGCCTGGTTCCATCACACCGCACACCACCTTCAAGGGCGAGATCTACGTCCTGAGCAAGGAAGAAGGCGGTCGTCACACACCGTTCTTCGACGGCTACCGTCCGCAGTTCTACTTCCGCACCACCGATGTAACCGGTTCGGCTAAGCTGCCTGCCGGTACCGAGATGGTGATGCCGGGCGACAACATTTCGCTCGAGATCACGCTGCACACGCCTGTTGCTATGGAGAAGGGCCTACGCTTCGCCATTCGCGAAGGCGGTCGCACCGTGGGCGCCGGAACAATCAGCGAAATCATCAAGTAAAGCATTGCATGCAGCAGACGCGCTTCGCGCCAAGTTGCAGGTAAGGAAAGGGCCGCTCGAAAGAGCGGCCCTACTGTTTGCTACCGAGGCGGAGCACCGGTGTGAGCGTACGATGGCCTCACTCCGAATACGGCTTCTGCTGCCACGCTGTACAAGGAGTCAGTGCGCCTAACGCTGCGTCGAACGAATGCCCGAATTACAGGAGAGTGACCGAAGCTTCCTTTGCTTTCATCTTAAAAACAGCTATCATGAGGTGTTCGCCCGGTCGCCCAGTCCGCCCTTACATCGGACTCTGCGGTAGAGTTGCAACAGCACAGGGGCGTAAGCTCAACGGTTAAACTGTCGGTCTCCAAAACCGAACTTCTCGGTTCGAATCCGAGCGCCCCTGCCAGTTCCCAGCGAGTAAACTTGAGTTATTGATGTTCAGGGCCCGTTGCGGCGTGCCCGAAGCAGAAAAGAGTAGGTACATGGCCAAGGCAATTGCACTTGCGGAAGAGACCGGGATCGGTAAGGCCAAAGGACAGGCAGAACGGCTTTCCACGTTCCTTGGCGATGTCCGCGGTGAACTGCGCAAGACGTCGACCCCCAGCAGGATGGAAACGCGCACGACAACCACTGTTGTCATCGTCACAGTGTTTGCCTTTGCCGCGTACTTCTGGGCGGTGGATTACGGCATCAATCACACGCTGAACGCGCTTATCAGTAAACTCACGCAGCAGCACTAAAGCAGCAGAAACCAGTCAAGGACAGAGACATGGCAGAGCAACTACTCCCCACAGCTGGCTATGCGGTAGACCAGGAACAGATTGCCTCGCAGCACGGCGAAGAAGCTGCCGAGAACGGCGGCGAGCTACCCCCGGCAGAGGGCGATAAACTGGCCGCCTCGCACCCGGAGAGCACGCTAAAGTGGTACATCATCCATGCCTACAGCGGCTTTGAGCGTAAGGTCAAAGAATCGCTGGAGAGCCGCGTGCGCGCGTTCGGTCTCGAGCACAAGATCGGTCGCATCGAAATCCCGGTGGAACCTGTCACCGAGCTGCGCAATGGTAAGAAGTACACCATCGACCGCGTCTTTCTGCCCGGCTATGTCTTTGTCGAAATGGACCTGGACAACGACCTGTGGCACCTGGTGAAGAACACGCCGCGCGTCACGGGCTTTCTGCAGACGGGCGACACGCCCAACGCGCTGAGCGAAGCTGAAGTCAACAGCATGTTGCAGCGCGCAGACGTGCAGAAAGACAAGCCCAAGCTCAAGGTCAAGTTCACCAAGGGCGAACAGGTCCGCATTACCGAAGGGCCGTTCGCCAACTTCAATGGCGCGGTGGATGATGTGAACGAAGACAAGCAGACCCTGAAAGTCATGGTCAGCATCTTTGGCCGTCCTACGCCGACCGAAGTCGAATTTTCACAGGTGGAAAAGCACGCAGAGTAGCGGAAACTGCTCGCAGCATCCACACAAATCTTTGACCTGTCGTGAGAGGTGAGCTTCTACCCTGTTCATGACTAAACCAAGCAGAGGATAGATACATGGCACCGAAGAAGATCAATGGATACGTAAAGCTGCAGGTGATGGCCGGCAAGGCGACGCCCGCGCCCCCGATTGGCCCCGCGCTGGGTCAGGCGCAGGTCAACATTATGGAGTTCTGCAAGCAGTTCAATGACCGCACCAAGGATCCGGCGATGGCAGGCCTCACCATTCCTGTGGTCATCACCGTGTTCGGCGATCGTACCTTCACCTTTGTCACCAAGACCCCGCCCGCGCCCGTGCTGCTGAAGAAGGCCGCCAAGGTCGAGAAAGGTTCCGGCACGCCGAACAAGGCGAAGGTCGGCACCGTGACTGAGGCGCAGGTGCGTGAGATCGCCACGCAGAAGATGCCCGACCTGAACGCTGCATCCGTCGAGGCCGCCATCAAGAGCATCAAGGGCACGGCCCGCTCCATGGGCCTGGATGTGGTCGCTTAACGACTCACGCAACATCGTTCGTACACGAGGAGGATGTATGGAATGGTCGCTGACGGGACTGCCGTTGCCGATTGTCCTGCGTCCTCTTTCGCCGTTGACGGACGATGAACTGCTCCTGCTCTCTGGTAAAAACAGCGCTCTGCGAATCGAAAAAAATGGACAGGGGGAACTAACTATCATGACGCCAGTCGGCGGGGAGGGTGGTTATTGGGACGCGATCGTCATTCGCAGGCTGGGCTCGTGGGCGGATGAGGATGGGGGCGGAGTGGTGTTCTCATCAAATGCCGGGTTCAATTTGCCAGACGGATCTATGCTGAGCCCTGATGCAGCGTGGGTCGCACTTGATCGCTGGAACGCACTTACGGCAGAACAACGACGTAAGTACCCACCCCTCTGCCCTGACTTTGTCATTGAGTTGTTGTCGTCGACCGACTCACTTCACGTACTTGAGACCAAGATGGAAGTATGGATCAACAATGGTGCACAGCTTGCATGGCTTATTGATCCGTATGAAGCGACGATTACCATATTCCGACTCAACCAAGAGCCAGAGACATTGCGACGGCCAGATGTTGTATACGGCGAGGGACCGGTGGCCGACTTTCAACTGACCACCGCAAGGCTGTGGGCTGAGTCCGAAGCCTAGGCGTTCAGCGCCTTCTGTTTTGGCGAAAGTGCCTGGTGTATTTCATTTCCGAGCGCGCCAAATGGATTGCGTAGCGTGTTGGTCACCACCTCAGAGAGCGGCGCGCCTCGCTTGACCATCATGTAGGCTGCCACCACTCCCGCGCCCAGTGTTCCCCAGAAAATAAGTTTTTTCATCTGTTCTCCGTTCCGTGCTGCTGACACTTTCTAGGATGCAGCACTGCGCCGCGGCAGTAGCGCCACTGTGCGAAAAGACCTAAATACCTGCCGGAACCGTGATGCGCAGGTGGCCTTCGCGTCGCTTTGCTGTGACTCCGTCCAGCGAAGGGACGATCCACGTAGCAGCCTGCAACTCGTCAACAGGGGTTGAACTCAGCAGCGCCAGTACTCGGCAACCTGCGGCTACCCCAGCAGCCACACCGGATGCGGCGTCCTCAACCACGATGCAGTCTGCGGGACTGAAGCGGAGCACGTCTGCGCCGCGGCGGTACGGTTCCGGGTCGGGCTTTCCGCGGGTGACCATGTCGGCGGTGATCATTGTTTGCGGCATTGGCAAACCGGCGGCTGCGAGGCGTGCCTCGGCCAGGCGGCGTGTGCAGCTGGTCACGATGGTCCACCGCTCGGGCGGCAGGCTGTTCAACAGCGCAGCGACGCCAGGTAGCACCTGCAGATCGCTCGCGTCCTCGATCTCCAGGTCTTCAATCACCCGCAGGGCGTCATCCGTATCCACGTCAGGCCGCACCCCACGGATAATGTCGCGGGCAGGCACGCCATGGGGCAATGCGAAATTCTCCGCATCTGGAATGCCGTAGATAGCAGCCCAACGGCGCCAGCAGCGCACGGCAGAGCCGAGCGAACTGATCAGCACGCCGTCCATGTCGAAGAGGAGGGCCTGGGTCCGGATTTCGACTGGAACACTGCTGGGCATGTATCAGCCCTCCAGCACAAACTGCTCGGCGGCCTTCAGAATACAAGACACAGCGGCCTGCGACGTGGACTCGCAATAGACACGCAGCAGCGGCTCTGTGCCAGAGGCGCGCAACAGGAGCCACGTCTCCGCGGCGTCGCTCACGCCTGCAGCGTCGGGGTTCTCCAGGTAGAACTTGATGCCATCCATGTCTTCCTTGCGCAGGACACGGTATCCGGCAATCTCGGTCAGGCCGCTGTTGGCGCGCTGGATGGCGGACTGCTTCAGCCGGTCGTCAATATGCATGTCGATGCGACCATACTGGTGCTCGCCAAACTCGGCCTGCAGCATGGCGACGAGCTCACCCAGCGTCTTGCCCGCCTCAGCCATCACATTTGCAATCAGCAGCGCATTCAGGATGCCATCGCGCTCCGGCAGGTGACGGCTGATGCCGACGCCGCCGGACTCCTCACCGCCGATGAGGATGTCTTCCGACAGCATCAGGTCGCAAACGTACTTGAAACCGATGCCATGCTCATAGAGCTTTCGGCCATACTTCGCGGCGATGCGATCCAGCATCTTGGTGGTGTTGAAGGCGCGGGTCACACCGCCGGGCCAGCCCTTGTATTCCAAGAGCCACCACAGCAGGATGCTGTAGATCTTGTGCGCGTCCACCACGTTGCCGTGCTCGTCCACCGCACCGATGCGGTCCGCGTCACCATCGGTGACCAGGCCCGCATCGCACTTTTGCTCGACCACGCGCTGCTGCGTGAGTGCAATGTGCGGCAGAATGGGCTCGGGATTGATGCCGGGAAATAATGGGTTGTGCTCGGCTCGCATTTCGATCGCGGGAATACCGGCACGCTCGAAGATGCCCTTGAGCACGCCCGCACCCGCGCCATACATGTTGTCCACCAAAAAGCGATACCCGGACCTCCCGATTCGTGGCAGGTCCGCGAAAGCCTCGATGGCAGCGACATAGTCGGGCAGGAAGTCAGTCGCTGTGATTGCCGCGGGCGCGCCGGTTGCCGGCAGCGGCTGGCCCAGGTACTGCTCAATCTGGCGAATGATGCCGGGCGAACCGGAGCCGCCATACTTCGCCTTGTACTTAACGCCGTTCCACTGCGCGGGGTTATGCGAGCTCGTAATCATGATGCCGCCCGCTGCACCGCGCTGGCGCACACCATAGGAAAGGGCGGGCGTAGGCGTAACGCGATCCGCAAGCTGCACCGGTATGCCGGCCGAGGCCATCACCTCAGCTGCCAGATGCGCGAACTGGGGCGACCCGAAGCGCGTGTCATACCCGATGCAGACGCCCTTGGCTGGGTCCTCGTGCTTCAGAACATAGTGCGCAATGGCACGTATAGCCGTGCGGACATTCTCGTAGGTAAAGTCGTCGGCGATGATGCCGCGCCAGCCATCGGTACCAAATTTAACCGGGCTTGCCGGGGTGTGTGCGTCGTGCTCGCTCATGCTCGTACCAGTCTAATGGCGTAACAGCGCCACCCTATGAACGTGCGCGCACCTGGAATGGTTTCTCGCTACCGTACCGGACCATTCCTGCTCAGACGAATTCTGTCCGCGATAATTTGTTGAGTTCGCTCACGATCCGCCCGACCTCCTGCGAATGCGCGCGCGTGGTCACCAGCAGGGCATCGTCGGTTTCGACGACGACCAGGTCGCTGACGCCGAGCAGCGCCACCACCTTGCCGGGAGCATAGGCATAGTTGCCAAAGGCATCCAGATGCAGCGGCAGCCTGGCCTCGACCACATTGCCGTGGCCTAAACTCCGCCCCTGCCCCATGCTGTGCTCGTGCAGTGCGGCCCAGCTGCCCAGGTCGTTCCAGCCAAAATCGGCGGGCAGGCAGTAGATGTTGCTGTCGGCACCCCGCGCGGAACGCGGCTCCAGCACGGCATAGTCGATGCTGATGTTCTCGACCTTGGGATACTCCTCTGCAAACATCGTGTCGAACTGGGGCGTACCGAAAGCGGCAGCGATGCGCTCCAGAGGCCCTGCCATGGCCGGGCGGTACTCCCGAATGGCATTTGCTAGGGTGCGCGCAGACCGCAGAAAGATGCCGGCATTCCAGCTGTAGTTCCCGTCCGCCAGGAACTCGATGGCGCGGTCAATCTGCGGCTTCTCGGTGAAGCGCTCTACCCTGCGCGGCTCAACGATGACTGCGAACTGTGCGGCCGCTGCCCCCATGCGAATGTAGCCGTAGCCCGTCTCTGGCCGGGTGGGCGGCGCGCCCAACACCACGATGTTGTCTCCGGCGGACGCAATCTCCACACCGGTGCGGATGACCTCGGCAAAACGCGCCTGATTGCTGACGACGTGGTCGGAGGGGAAGATACCAAGCACAGCGCCCGGTGCGGTGCGCTCCACGATCATGGCGGCCAAGGCACAGGCTGGCGCGGTGTTGCGCGCGCATGGCTCACGCAAGAGGCGTTCTACCGGTACCTGCGGCAGCTGTGCTGCCACCGTGCTCGCCAGCAGATGATTGGTGATGACCAGCACGTCCGAGGGTAAGCACAGCCGATCAAGACGCTCGACCGTCTGCTGGATCATGGTTTCTGTACCAGACAGCGCCAGAACCTGCTTGGCCCTGGAGCGTCGCGACCGCGGCCAAAACCGCGTGCCGCTGCCGCCTGCCAGCACGACAGGTACAAACATGCCACTTCCCTGCTGCAACGTAGCTTCCATTAGTCCAGGCCCTCAAAAAACAGACGCATGCGCTCAATGCCCTTGTCGATAACGTCGGCGGAAGTGGCGTAGGAGAAGCGTAGGTGCTCCGCTGTGCCAAACGCTTCGCCCGGCACGCAGACGACGTGCGCCTCACCCAGTAGGCGCGACGCAATCGTGGCGGCTGACGACGCTCCCTGCCTTTCGAAGAACGCACTGACATTGGGGTACACGTAAAAGGCACCCTGCGGCACCGTGCAGGTGATGCCGGGAATGGCAGCCAGCCCGGCCAGCATGCGGTCGCGGAGCCGGATGTATTCGGCGCGCATGTCGGCCACGCACCCCTGCGATCCGCTGACGGCCGCGATGGCGGCGTACTGCACAAAGCTTGTGGTGTTGCTGGTACTTTGCGACTGCAGTTTGCCCATGGCCGCGATGATGGGCTTCGGTGCCAGCGCATAGCCCGCACGCCAGCCCGTCATGGCATACGTCTTTGACAACGAGCCGAGCACCACCAGGTGCTCCTTGCAGTCCTGGAACTGCGCGCCTGAGACGGACTTTCCCTCAAAATTCAAATAGATGTAGCACTCGTCCAGCAGGAGGTAAATGCCGCGGCGATACGCCAGGCGGACAATCGCTTCTAGGTCCTCTGGCGAGACCACCGCGCCGGACGGGTTAGACGGCGTGTTGAGGATGATTGCCTTGGTGCGATCCGTGATGGCCGCTTCGATCATGCTGGCGGTGATGCGGAAGTTCTCCTCCTCACGCGCATGCACCAGCACCGGCGTGCCGCCCGCGAACTGGATGATGTCCTTGAACGAAACCCAGAACGGAATGGGCAACACGACTTCATCTCCGTGTTCTACCAGGACCTCGATGGCATTGAAGAGCGCCAACTTGCCACCCGCGGTAAAGACACACTCGTCCGGTGCGTAGCTTGAGCCGAAATCTGCCGCGTGGCGCTCGGCGATGGCCTTGCGCACCTCTGGAATACCAGCCACGGCGGTGTAGCGGGTCTTGTTCTGCAACACCGCATCGATCAGGGCTTGCTTAATGTGCTCCGGCGTGTTGAAGTGCGGTTCGCCCGCACCGAAGTCGGCCAGGTCCACGCCGCTTCCCTTCAGGCGCAGCGCCTCTGCCGTAATGGCCATGGTGGCAGAGACTTCAATGCGATTGATGCGGTCGGAGAAAGTCGTCTTCGCCTGCGATAGCGGCGGTGCGGCGGCTGTGCTCATGCGGTTGATTCTACCCTCACTCGCCAGTACCCCTCCTCCGATGTGTCATCCGGCATGCCTACCTTGTCATCCCGTAGCGCAGCGGAGGGATCTGCAGGTGTGCTCGTCCAGGGAGGAAGTTTGTATCAGACCACTGATGTCAGGTTCGCGCCGCGCGCGAACGGGCGTGGGCTGGGAGGCACAGTCGCTTCTGCGACGGCCGAACAGACATGCAGATCCCTCCGCTACGCTGCGGGATCGACAAACGGGGCGGTGTCAGGGCTTGCGAAAGCGCAGGTAGCCCCACTGCTCCGGGACGTGCATGTTGATGACACCCTGCGGCGACCAAACCCAGTTATCCTCCCTGGGCTGGCCCGCCTTCCACTCCACGCGGCTAAAGTTGATGCGCCAGGTGGTGCCGTTTACGGGCGCTGGCACGTGCTGGCGAGGCTCAAAGGCCGTGAGCGGATAGGCGATCTCCAGCGTCCAGCCGCGATCCGTGTCATCGCGCTTGTTCAGCGTGCCCTGCACCGCAACGGCGGTCTTCAGGCCTGCGATATCCCAACTGTTATCAGCCTTGCCGCCCAGCCGGTAAGGCTTGTTCAGGTAGAGGTCCCAGCCCGTATTCAGGGCGTTCAGCTCAAACTCGTAGTAGTTCGGCGTGCCTGGCAGCGGCTTGACGAAGACTTCAAAGTCGTCGTCGTGGAAGATGACCGAGTCATGCTCGGTCAGCGTCGCATGCACGTCCGGCTCCTCCAACTCAGCCGCAATGTACAGGTACTGGTCGTCCCACAGCATTTTGGTGCGTGTGCGAAAGCGCGGCTTCGGCATGCTGTCGCCCTGAATGTCTACAAAGTCCGAGGTCCACGGGGCCGCCTGCCACGCAGCATCGTCCAGCCTGCCGTCGATGTGGATGGGCGTTTTTGTGTAGGCGCAGTCGTACGTAAGCGGCGTGGTGCTCGTTTGCGCGGGAAGGCCAGCCATGAACAGCAGGCCTGCTGAGACGAAGCATAGCCTCATCGTGCGTCACTCTTGTTCCTGGCCGCGACGAACTCATCGCCGGGCACCCACTCCACGCGCTGCGGCTGCGCAGTCACCATCCAACCCAGGTCAAAGCCGAAACGTGCGATGCGTGCGTTGCCGTTGAAGTCCATGCTGTCACTATAGATGTCGGCTGGCGTGTGGTACTTGTTTGCGCCAAAGTCCTTCTGTTGTTCGCGGCCCCAGGCTTCATCGTGACCAACAAAGAGCGACCCCTCGCCTAC
>CALMOM010000180.1 GCA_937873305.1 uncultured Terriglobus sp. | reverse complement strand
GGAATAAACCGTAGCGATGGTGTCAGCCCTACCTTGAGGGCCGTGTAAATCTGCTGTTATCCCATGTACAAAGGAGCGTAGGAGCGTTCATGGGTGACTTCCTGCAGATGCACTGGAGGGACGTACGAGACACTACGGGGCTCGTGGTCGGGGCTCGTTGGACTAGCTCTCACTCTTAGCGCACGGAAATTTGCTAAAGAAGCACAAACTGCTGCTTCTGCAGCGAAGACTGCTTCGGAAGCTACGGAGCGCTCCATCGGAACACAATCTTTGGTCCACGCACTGAGTGAGACTCGGCGACTTGGAGCGGAACTTCTCACACTACTTTCGCTTAGTGCCCACCAAACAGCTCTTGTACGCGCCAGAGACATGGACGGGAGTCTTAGGTACCTAGTAATGAGATGGCAAACACATGTCGGCGAGCTGTTACCTGAACTTCGTGAAGCGCAATCGCAGCTTGAGGTGTTAATAGGCAAGCTAGCCAAGGCTGCTGTAGAACCTCTCTCCATCCACGAAGCTAAACGATTGAGTTTGGTTTGCCAAAGAATTGTCAACGCCATCATTAACGCGCAAGCTTTTGCCGAGCAAAGAGGTGATGTAAATGCCGACGGAAGCTAAGCAAAGACATCTATTTGATCAGATTTCTTCTCAGACTGAGGCAGGTAAGCTCACTTGGTCAGAAACGGCAGAAGAAGATGAGTTCATTACCCTTTTCGGTGAGGGAAAGTTTGTTCTTAAGGCCCTCCGCTATACCGAAGTTGACTTTGAAGGCGATAAGGTGGGACCGCCCTCTTTCCAATTGATCAGAAACGAAGACGACACCGTCCTGCTTACCCTGACGGCGGTTAGCTCGGGCAAGGCCCGCTACGAGTTTGAAAATACGTTCCAAATGATTCACGATCAAGCTCTGGGTATAAACAGCGCGGTAGATGAAGTTCTTGCAGAGCTCGGTTTTAAAGATGATGACATTCCTTTTTAATCGCAGTTCACGCTCGTGGGCCAAATCCCGCCATCAACTTGCACCACGTGCGCAGGCCATCACTCCGGCAGCGGCACGTCGTACGCGTTCAGCAAGATGCTGATCATGCTGTAGCAGCCGATTAGGTAGACGAGTTCGGCGGTGCCGTCTTTGCCGAAGGCGTCCGTGGCGGCCTTGTAGGTGGTGTCGTGCAGTTGGCCTCCGTTGCTCAGGCAGGCGGCGACGTCGTAGGCAATACCTTCTTCTGCGGATAGATTGGTGGGGCGCTGCCCCGCGGTGATGGTGGCGATCTTGCTCTCGCTCAGCCCGGCTGCGGCGGCCACGCGCTCGTGCGAGTACAGCTCATAGCGCGAGTTGAGCCGCGCGCCGTCACCAGGATGGCCACCTCGCGAGCAGGTCCGGGCAGGGGGTGCTGTGCTCGCAGCGCCCGCGGCTGAATATCAGCCCGGTGAAGACGCTCCACGCCGCCGTGCCCAACTGCGGGAAGTGCAGCATGGCAGGGAATGGGCCGATCAGCGCGCCGTCTGGCTGCGCCGCGATGAAGCCGTGCAGGTGCTTCCGATACCCTCGGCCATGGCTTCGTGCAGGGGCCGCTGTTCGGCGGTGAGGTCAGGCGGGGCGATAGGCGGCAGGCGCATGGGTTGAGTCTCCTGCAATGCATAGATGCATCCCGGCGGCGTCGCCCCGGTGTATGCCGCATCTCGGCAGCTTAGACTGCGCGCCTCATCTCTGAACTAGATTTCCGATAGGCCAATGGGCGTGGTGTTGCAGACGTCCAAGCCGGCATGAAGCACGTTTGCTGCTCCACCTTGTTTGCCGCAGTCGTCTTCTGTGCCCACCTTGGGAGCGCTCAGGCGAACAAGGCGGGTGGCCCTGCCGGAGCAAACCCGGCCATTCCCATGTGTAAGGCGAGCGACCTGTCGCTAGGCACGGACGACGAGAACGGCAGCTTTAACGGCATGTCGCACGCGGGCACGCTGTTGGTGCTGCGCAACCTGTCGCCCACAGCGTGCCGCGTACCCCAGCGGCCCGAGATCACCTTTCTTGACAAGGACAACAAGCCACTCCCCGTAAAGCTGGAGATTACCGGTGCCAGGTTCATGCATCCCGGCCCGGTGCTGGTGCCGGTCGTCGTCGCGGCAGACGCGGAGGTCACCTCAAAGCTGCGCTGGGTGTCCGGCGAGGTGTACGAGAACAGCACCTGCGTGTCTCCTGCTGCCATCAGCGTCACCTTGGCGGATGGCAAACAGCAGGCCGCACTTGCCGGCCAACTCTGCGGCGACAAGACCAAGGGCATTCCCTTCGAAGCTTCGCCACTGGCTGCAGACCCGCAGCACAAGCCGTAAGCTTGTAGCGCTAGAGCCAACAAAAGGGCAGGCTTGCGCCTGCCCGATCGTGTCCGTACAGCCGGTCTAGCGGTGCTCGCCGCCCCCACGGAACTCGCCGCGGTGGCTCATCATCTCGTTGCCATGGAACTCGTGGAAGTCGCGGCGGTTATCGAAGTGCTCCTCGTGGGCCGGGTAGGCACCGCGGTAGCCGTAGCGTGGGTCAAAGTTGCGGTCGGCGCGACCGTAGAAGTCACCGCCGCGATGCCACGGTCCAGCGCCAATGAAGATGCCGCCGTTGAACCACTCGGAACCGTAGTAGCCATACGGTGCGCAGTTGTAGGGTGCGTAGCCGTAGTAGCCATACGGACACGCCGGCGCTGGGCCAAGGTTGACGCCAATGCCAACCTGTGCGGACACCAGCTTAGGGGATGCTATCGCGAAGCCGATGGCTGCGATCGCTCCGAAGACTGCCTGCTTGCGTGTCATGCTCTTCATAAAACCTCGTTCATGGTAAGAGCGTGGGTGCACCGGTCTCGTTGTGCGTGCCATTGCAAGCCACTGTCTGCCAATCCCGTTTCCGGCCCCGTGACCTTCTTGGCGCTTCTCCATGTTGTGCATCGAACCCATCATGGCGAAGGAAGAAGTCTCCAAGATTTACGGCAAGCCGCGGTTCGGCTTCATCGTGGGCATGTTCGCAGTGTGCATCGTGGTGCTGCTGCTGCTTGGGTGGGCTTTCATGCACTTCGACCCACTGCGCATGCGCGCAGGGAGTAACAGGCCACGCACCGGTATGGTGGTGCTTTACCAGTGTGTGCCACGACTGAACTAAGGATAGAGAGGGAACGCAAGGCGTCCCCTGTCGTGCGCCTACGGAGACCTAGGAGTCGGTCTTCGGTGGAAAGTGTCGGAACATTTTCTCTACCGCGATGTTGAGCCTGCGGGTGTTCTTGTCGGCGCGGTGGCTTACCTCAGTCCCAGCCACACCGCGAAAGACAAGGCGCTTCGTACGCGTGTCATACAGGTCGACCACGAGGGTTCCCACGGGGATCTGCTCCACGCGTGTCACACTGGGGCCGCCCCATCCACCACCGTAGCCATACCCAAAGCCAGGTCCGCCCCAACCGCCGTAGCCCCAGCCAGGCCCAAAGCCGTTGTAGAAGGGGTTGTACTCCGTCTGTTCGCGGACGCTGCCGATCGCACGCACCGCCAGATCGCAGCCCGCCTGCACCTCAACCGGAGCGGGGCCCTGATCGGTACGGGTGCGCAGAGGGGTGCCACCGTTTCGCAGTGTGGTGTGGCCCAGGGTGTAATTCAACGCGTCGCGTAAACGGCCTTCGTACAGCGGATCTGCGGCGTGTACGCGGTCCACGCAAAACGTGTGATAGCGGCTGAAATCAGCGTGGCGGTCATAGTCGGTGTTTACGCTTTGCGCCAACAGCGGTGCGGCGGTGGTGCACAGGGCGAGCGCAAGGGTTCGAACAATATTCATGACAACCTCACCCCGTTAGACGCGTCACCCGTTCCCTCGAATGAGAGCTGGCGTTCCGCATCGTGCGCGGAGACGTTCGCTCCAGGCGGCTGATACAGTGTCTGGTATGTCACGCTCCGTATGTGTGCGTCTGTTGCCGCTGTTGTTGGGCATGCCTCTCGCGGCAAGTGCTGCAATCGGCATCTCTGGCCGATGGCTCACGCAGACCGAGGTGCAGGGCATCGCGGTGAACGAAACCTGCGATCTCTCACAGGCTGCCGACGGCGCGCTGAGTGGCACCTGCGAGACCTCCGGCGGAACGTTCAAGGTCACCGGCAGGGTAAGTGGCACCAGCGTGAACTTTACGCATCCGGCACAGTACGGTGGCGAGGATGGCACCGTGTCGTTCTTTGGCAAGCTGGACGACACAACGTCCATTAGCGGGTCGCTCGACCTGCAGCCACTGAATGCGGGTGGCGCATTCGCCATGAAGAAAGAACTATCGAAGTAAAAGGGGAGAGTTGTCATGAAGCGTTGGATTATATGTGCACTTGTGACTGCCATGCCTGCGCTGGCCGCCACCGTATCTACGACAGCCGCGCCTGACCTGGATGTGTCCGGACCCTGGAACATCAGTGGTGACGTGCAGGGTGTAGGCGTGGAGGAATCCTGCACGGTGGTGCAGCAGGATGTGGCGCTGAGTGGGTCCTGCAACACCAGCACGGGCAAGTACGACCTGAAAGGCAAGCTAGACGGCCGTACCACTACCTTCAGCCACGGCGGCAAATACCAGGGCAGTGATCTGACCATCACGTTTACCGGTAAGGTGGCAGAAGACGGCACCATGACGGGCACCATAGACGTTGACCCCTTCAACGCGACGGGCAGCTTCTCCGCCAAGAAAGGCAATGGAGCCGCTCCGCCTCCAACGCCGTCAGCCTCTTGATACGGGAGGGTCGTCGATGCGTACGTTGCTCGATGTGACGCCTGAACACAAGGTTGTAGACAGCGTGGCACTGTGCGTTGGCTGCGTCGAGCCTCTTAGAGGCTGTGCTAGTACTTCCAGCTTGTGAGATCGGCTCCGGCGGGCGCTGTTATTGCAATGCGGTCCAGGATCTTGCCCAGGTACATCTGGTTGTAGTGCAGCCGTGTGTACCAGTTCGGCTGCGTGGGGTCGCCGTTCCAGCAGTGCTCCGCCTTGGGTCCGTAAGTGACCTCTCCGCCGAAAGCAACGCCATGGCCCGGCTGGCCAGTGGTCTTTAGGAAGTCTTCCATCAGGTAAACCGCGTCGTTCAGCATGTAGGTGTCCTCGTAGCCCACATAAAGGTGCAGCTTGCCCGCCAGGTCAGGGCCAATGCGGTTCCAGTCACGCTGCAGGATGGCGTCCAGGTCATAGTTCTTCTGCCAGTACTCCAGTACCCCGTGATCAATGGTGCCGGTGGCCTTGTCAAAGATCTTGGCCGGGTAGCCGTCCGCGCCCACGGGTGAATACACTGCCTGCCAAATGTCGAACTGGTCACCAGAGCGGCCATGGTCGCCCAGCGCGGCTTCGTACTGCACGTTGTCGCGCATAGAGATGAGCGTCTGGCCCAGGTAGTTGCGCAT
Source organism: uncultured Terriglobus sp. (assembly GCA_937873305.1). GTDB lineage: Bacteria > Acidobacteriota > Terriglobia > Terriglobales > Acidobacteriaceae > Terriglobus. Next base: position 17,834 of record CALMOM010000180.1, on the reverse strand, counting down.
AGCTGGCTGCTCCACCTGCTTGTTTGCGCCGGGTATCCAGAACATGTTGTCGCGGTGGTACAGGTCGGTGGTCATGTAGGCGTGAAAGTCCACTGGGTCAGGACAGGCAACAAACGCGCCGTTGTAGTGTGTGGGATAGAACATCTGCACAGCTAGCGACTCCCAACCGCCAGTGCTGCCGCCGTACATGAAGCGCGCCCAGCCCTGGCCGATGCCGCGAAACTTTGCCTCAATCGCCGGGATCAACTCGGTCTCAATCGCATCGCCGTACGGGCCCAGGTTGGCGGAGTTGACGGCATAGCTGTCGTCATAGAACGGGTTGGCGTGCTGCAGCTTCACAATCAGGAAGCGCGGTTTGTCTGGCGCGGTCCAGTCCTGAAAGTTCTTGTAGGCCTCTTCCTGCTGAATACGGTTGTAGCCCGCAAGGTGAAACCGTTCAGAGTAGTCCGGCTGCATCGTGGAGTCGGGTGGTGTCTCGCGAAAGTCATTGAACGCGTTCGTGTAGTGGTCGTGAAAGACGATAAGCGGATAGTGCGCGTTTGAATGGGTGTCAAAGCCCTCCGGCACCATCACCATGGCGCTCAGAAACATAGGCGTGCCCCAAAACTTGCTCAACAGTGCCGATTGAATGCGGATGCGACGCACGTATTTCGTATCTGCTATCGGCTGGATGGACGGAACCATTTCAGACAGCAGCAGCGCCACGGGCTCCGCACCGCCCACGTGGACGCGCACCGGCTTGCTGTACAGGTTACCGGGCTTTTCTGCCCAGTGCTGACCCTCACCCATGTCGGGCGGCAGCTTCACTGTCTTGCCGTCTGCGCGATGGTACGTTTGGTACCGATTCAGCACCACCTGCACCGTATAGTCGCCCGGCGGGATGCTGCTGAGCTTGGTGATGGGGTAGCCGGTCGCATCGTCCGGCACTGCGATGGGCGTACCCGGTCGCCATCCGTCCACTGTAGTGCCAAATACAATTTGTGACTTGGGCGTGTCGTTGATCTCAAAGCGCGGCTCCACCGCCGGGTTCTTTGAGAACAGCAGCAGCAGCCTTCCATCCAGCGGCGCGGCAGAGCGTGCAACTGGAACTGTCACGGTGTACGTTTGCTGTGACAGTATCGGCACGGGTGCGAGACCCGCAAGAGCGAGAACAAATCCCAGAAAGCAGCGCATGCCGCGAGAGTAGCACTGAACGCGTGAATACGACGATGTCTTCTAGACGCAGACGCTAGTCGCTGCTTAATGCCGGTTTGGGCACGAATCTAATTGGCGGTGTCGTGAAGATGCCGTTCAAGACGTTGGCCAAGCGCAGTCCTGCAAGCTCCAGGCGCTGGTCCACCACGGGGATTTCGCGCAGGTAGTATGCCTCGTCCACCGCCGCACCTTTGGGCAGCATCGCTTCGTCTGAGGCCTTTTTTGACTCGCCCGTCCACACTGCCGGGTCATCTGTACCCGCGAGCAGGTGCTGCGTCTTGATGCCTTTTTCAAGCCGGTGCAGGTAGTCCGGCTCTGACAGGCCGGTGTGCTGCAGCAGGCCGCTGTCCCACACCGCGTGCAGGTTGCAGTTGTACTGACCACAAGTAGCCGAGCCGAACACCGTGACCGGAATGCCGTTGGCACCTTTCTCAAAGCCGGTGGCGTGCATGGGCTGGTGAATGTCGCCGACGAAGTGCACCAGGTATTTGAGCGCGGTGGCACGGTCGGCCGGATCCAGCGCCTGATCTTTGAGCCGGGATTCGAAGAACAGGATGCGGTCCGTCGCGCAGTCGCGCCACTTGTCGTTACGGCTGCCCAGCTTCACGCCGGGCTGGATGGGGCAGTCGCGATCGCGGTCGTACGTGTCAGAGCCTGCGGGCAGATCGGTGTAGTGCCACGGGCCGGTCTGCGCTTCGAGCGGGCGATACTCGTCGGCCCACGCGGCCACGTCAGCCAGCGTCTCCGTGCCCAGCAATGCTTTCACGTTTTTGCGCGCTATGGGCGAGAGGTGGTCTTGGGCAACCTCCGCCACCAGGCGATGGCCCTCGCGGCCCCAGGCATGCGCGGGCGTTGGCGACAGCAGCAGGCCGGCTAGCAAAAGAGCAGCGGTGATGGTGCAGGCACACAGACGGAAGCGCATATCAGCAGCATAGCGGACGCACGGTGTCCACTTGGACGCTAGGGCAATGCTGCAGATAATCGCAACTTGCGACCTGTCAGTCGAACGTTGCGTTTCCTGCAAACCCCTACCTTGCGATGGCTTGGATGAGTACTACGTATGCTGCCCTATACTCGCCGGTGAGGGAAGAGCATGATGAACCGGCGTGACCTGATCGGTGGTGGAGCGGTAGCAACGGCAGCGGTATTGGCAGGCAAAAGCGACGCGCAGGGCAGTGTTCCCGGCGCACGGGAGTATTACCTGCTGCGGCGCTACAAGATGAATAGCGGACCGCAGACCGCGGTTGCGGGCAAGTATTTTCAGGAAGCGCTGCTGCCCGCGCTGGGCCGCATGGGGCTAGGGCCGGTTGGCGTCATGAACCTGAGCTATGGTGCCGGGACGCCGACCACGGTGCTGCTGGTGCCCTCGACCGACTTGACCATGCTGGTGCAGCTGGACTTGCTGCTTGGCAAAGATGAAGCCTTTCTTCAGGCTGCCGCACCTTTCTCGAGACCGGCTGCGACAGCACCGGCATTTGACCGCGTGAGCAGCTCCATTTCGATCGCCTTTGAGGGCTACCCCAAGCTGACCGCGCCCGCCAAGGAGGCGCGCATCCTGCAGCTGCGCACCTATGAGAGCCCGACCTATGCGGCCCATGTCCGTAAAATCGAAATGTTTCACAGCGGCGAGTTCGCCATCTTCGCGAGAACCGGGTCCGAAAACGTGTTCTTTGCAGATGACCTGATCGGCAGCCGTGGACCAAGCCTGTCGTACATGCTGGCCCATAAAGACCTGGCAGCCATGGATGCGCATTGGAAGGCCTTCGGCGCAGACCCCGACTGGCAGAAGTTATCGCACGACCCGAAGTTCGCGAGCGAACCGATTGTGTCGACTGTCGACAACCTCATCCTGACGCCGGCTGCGTACTCGCAAATTTGAGACAAGCACACATGTCGGCAGATGCTTGCAAATATGTGTCTTTGTGTGTCTTTTCAGTGCGCATTTGCGCGCAAAAAACGTGCAGCAACACGGATCGCTGCACGTTTCTGTGCACTCGCGGCGTAGTTTACATGCTTCTAGAGCGCTTTACGTACCAGTTTGCGTACCGTTTCGCACACGATGCCGTACACCACGTGCGTCGCCATCTCGCTGCGCCGCTCACGACTGTTCTGCTTGTCTGGCGTGGCAGCCAGGCCGAGCGCGGGCAGCGCGCCTTCGTGGGTGACCGTCATCAGGGCCAGACCGAATGTGGTGCCCTGCTTGGCGGTGACCTGCGGGTAGAGTTCAGCGACGGCACCATAGGCCGCGCCGGCCAGCGCTCCGAAGCCCCAGTGCACACCCTCCTCTACTGCTTTCTTCTGCGGCGTCTCGCTTTTTGACATGCCAGCTTTTTCAGCCAGCACTGCGGGTGGCTCAGGTTCGCCGTGGGTACGTGGCGGGTACAGCTTTTCAGCCGCGGATTTGGCCGCGGTCGCGGCAAGCCCGCCGACCAGGCCGGCAAGTGCGCCTTTTAGCAGGCTGTGGGTGGGGTTCGGCAGCGATTTTACAGTCTTGGCCATGACAAGCAGTGGGACGCGGCGACCGTCGCAGGGGATGGCTCGCCGGCTGAATCCGGCAGGGTGGCTCCCGCATTAAACTAAGTGGGGAATGCACCATCAGAGTGCGCCCAGAGAGCTGAAATCCTATGCCATTGACTTTTGAACCAACTGTGCGCGATACCGTCATTCTTGGGTCCGGCTGCAGCGGCCTGACTGCCGCCATCTACACGGCCCGTGCCAACCTCAAGCCTCTAGTGATTGAGGGCCACGAGCCTGGCGGACAGCTGTCTGTGACGACGCTGGTGGAAAACTTCCCCGGCTGGCCTGACGGCGTGCAGGGGCCAGAACTGGTCGAAAACATGCGGAAACAGGCCGAAAAGTTTGGCGCAGAGGTGGAAATGGGGCACCTGGTGGCGGCCGACCTTACCAAGTCGCCCATTGAACTCAACTTTGGCAGCAAGGTGGTGAAGACCCGCACGTTGATCGTGGCCAGCGGTGCCAGCGCGCGGTGGCTGGGGCTGCCCAGCGAACAGTCGCTCATCGGCCATGGTGTTTCCAGTTGCGCTACCTGTGATGGCTTCTTCTTCATGGGTAAGGTCATCTGCGTCATCGGCGGCGGCGACTCCGCGATGGAAGAGGCCATGTTCCTCACGCGTTTCGCGTCGAAGGTGTACCTGATCCACCGTTCTGCCAGCTTCCGCGCCAGCAAAATCATGCTGGATCGCGCCATGGCGCACGAGAAGATCGAGTTCCTGACCAGCACCGTGGTGGAAGAGGTGCTGGGCGTTGAAGAAAAGGAAGTTCGCGGCATCCGTATTCGCAACCTGGAGAGTGGCGAGGTGCGCGAGATCGCGCTGTCCGGCTTCTTCCTGGGCATCGGCCACATTCCCAATGCCAAGTTCTTCGAAGGGCAGATGGACCTGGACGACGAGGGCTACATCCGCAGCAAGGACAACGTCTTCACCACACTGAATGGCGAGGTGCTGCCGGGTGTTTTCTGCGCCGGTGATGTGCAAGATCGCCGTTACCGGCAGGCCATTACGGCGTCGGGCAGCGGCTGCATGGCTGCGCTTGAGGTCGAAAAGTACCTGGAAGAGCACGGTCGCTAACTCATGTCGATTCGCGAGAACCTTGACCGCGTGCGTACCGATATTACCGAGGCCTGCGCACGAGCGAGCCGCGACGCCGCGTCCGTCAAGCTGATGGCCGTGTCGAAGACCTGGGGCCCAACGGCGCTGGTGGAGGCCTTTGAGGCCGGGCAACGCGTGTTTGGCGAAAACCGCGTGCAGGAGTGGGACCACAAGCAGCAGCAGTTGCACTCGTTGATCGGAGAGGGTGTCGGCACGTTGGAAACGCACCTGATCGGCAACCTGCAGTCAAACAAAACCAGCAAGGCGGCTTGGCTGTTCAGCGCAGTAGATACCGTCGACTCGGTCAAGGTAGCGGCCCGCCTGAATGACGTGACAGCGCAGGTGGGCAAGGTCCTACCCGTGCTGGTGGAAGTCAAGCTGTCGGACGAGGAGAGCAAGCAGGGGGTCGACGAGTACGAACTGCCCAGCCTGCTGCGGCACCTGCACGAGATGGAGGGCATCGATGTGCGCGGGCTGATGATGGTGCCGCCCTGGACCGACGATGCCGAGGGCGCGCGGCCCTATTTTCGCCGCCTGCGCGAGCTGCGCGACGAGGCAGAGCGCACGATCGAGGGCCTGCACCTGCCGGAGCTTTCGATGGGGATGTCGCACGACTTTGCGGTAGCGATTGAAGAGGGTTCGACGTGCGTGCGGATTGGGACGGCGATCTTTGGGGTGCGGCCCCGGGCTGAGGACTAGGCTCTTACGGTTCGTCATTCTGAGCAGAGCGAAGGGTCCCTGCGGACCTGCCCGAACTGTGAACGCCTGTAACTTTTTGCTGGAGAGCTCGTCGCACCTGAGTTCGTTCAAAAGCCGTAGGGATCCTTAGCTGCGCTCAGGATGACTCGGTTTAGAAGTCGCAGTCAGTTGGCGAACCTGGAAGCAGAATCAGAGTGGGTTGCGGTACATGCGCAGGAATAGCCGCATGACCATCACTACGGCCGCCGTACCCACAAACGCAAACATGGCCAGCAGAATCGCCAGGAAGAGCGCGGCTATGCTGTGCTGGCCTGGGTCCAGCAGCGTGATGTGTGCAGCCCAGTAGTGCAGGGCGAGTCGGTCCGCGGCGTAGCCCACCAGCAGGGCGGTGACGGCACCGGCGCGCACGCCGGCACGCAGGTCATAGGGAAAGCTATCGACCCAATACTGCTGCTCGACCGCCGTCAACTTCCGCATGGACTTCGAGTGTCTCACCCTCGGAGAGCACGCGGACACGGCTTGCGAGCCCGGCGCGCTCCGCCGCAGCCAGCAGTCGAACCGGCGGCTCGGCCATAGGCTCCTTGCCGAGCGGGAAGGTGCCGAAGTGCATGGGCACCATCGTGTGCGCGGTGCCGAGGTCCAGGAAGGCCTGCAGCGCTTCTTCCGGGCTGGTGTGTACAGCGCGGTAGCTGTCCGGGTAGTACGCGCCAATGGGCAGCAGTGCGACCTGCGGTTGTAGTCTGGCACCGATTTCGCGGAAGCCGTTGAAGTAGGCGGTGTCGCCCGAGTGGTACACGCTGTGGCCCGCGCCCGCGATGACGTAGCCACCAAAGTGACGGTGCGTGTCGTTGAACGTGCGTGCGCCCCAGTGCTGGGCGGGGGTCATGGTGACGTCTACGGACTCTTCTGGCGTGTCCGCGTCCAAGGTGGCAGTTTCCCACCAGGACAGTTGGTGCACCGAGCGGAAACCGAGCTTCGCAATAAGGTCGCCCACGCCCTCAGGCACGATGGCCAGCGGTGCCACACCGGTCAGACGTTTGGCGTGGCGCACAATCTGCCGCAGCGAGGGCACGTTCAGGTGGTCCATGTGCGCATGGGTCAGCAGGACGGCGTCAATCGGCGGCAGGTCCTGGATACGCAGACCCGGTCGGCGGGCGCGGCGCAGCAGGATGAGGCGAGTCGCGAAGACTGGGTCAACCAGCAGGTGGCGGCCGGCGACCTGGAGCAGGAACGACGAATGTCCAATAAACGTGATGCCGAGCTCCTCCGGCTGCACCAAACACGGCTCCGCGTGGGTGCCTGTCATGGGCTCGCGATGGCTTTCGCGCACCACGCCATAGAGTTGCTTCAGCTTGCGCCAGACAGAGGGGTGCGGGCGGCTCATAGCAGATGAGATGTGGCTTTACGCGCCGGCGGTGCAGGGTCACTATTTATGGGTGCACGGGCTATGGCGGCCGATGCTGTGCCCGCAGGTGGCTGGTGCGATGCTGTGTGCATCTGATGGGGAGTGTCGGCTGCATCGACCGCACCACGCAGAGGAGAGCCGCGTATGTCTCAGCAGATCGACTCGCCGCGCCAGCCGGAGGGGCACACCACAGCGGAGGCAGTGCAAGCCTCGCACCTGGGTTTGCAAGCCATGGAACAACACGTGTGGGCGCACGTATTGCACACGCCGCTCAGCAGCATGTGGGATTTGCAGGGGGTGCCGCTGAAAGAGATCGGCAAGCGCGTGTGGAACGGCATTGACGAGGACAACCTCTTTGGCCGAGCGTCGCAGTTGGCCTACTCGTTCTTTTCTGCTATCTTCCCTGCGCTTATCGCCATGTCGTCGCTTATGGGGCTGGTGGCGCGTTCCTCGGGCAAGCTGTACTTCGAAATGCTCAATAAGATAGGCCAACTGATACCACCTACAGCCTTCGCGCTGGTGACACAGACGTTCCAGCACATGACCAGCGCAAGTACGCCGGGAAAGGTAACCTTTGGCCTGCTCTTTGCGTTGTTTTCGGCAAGTATCGGCCTGTCTGCCGTGCAAGACACTTTGAATTCCGTATACAAGGTGAGGGAGACCAGGCCTTTCTGGAAGGCGCGGCTGGAAGCGATCGGCCTCACGTTGCTGGTTGCCGTTATTGTCATCTCTGCACTGCTCACGATGCTCCTCGGCGACATTGCCGCGAAGCACGTGGAGCACCTGTTTCGCGGGGCTTTCGCGCTTGCCGTGATGCTACGTGTGTGTACGTGGATTCTGGCTTCGCTGCTGATGGTGCTGTCGTTTGAGGTGATGTACTACCTGTGTCCTGACGTGCCGAACCGCAAGTGGCGCTGGTTCACGCCGGGTGCGCTCCTTGGCCTGCTGGGCTGGGTCGCAGGGTCGCTGGGACTGCGGCTGTACCTGCACTACTTTGACACCTACTCGGTGACCTATGGTTCGTTAGGTGCTGTCATTATCCTGCTGCTGTGGTTTTATGTCACGGGCGTCATGATCCTGTTGGGCGGCGAAGTGAACTCCGAAATCGAGCACGCCGTGGCGGAAAAGCAATTAAAGACGGGAGAGGCTGCGCTGCCGCCTGCGTCAGCCGTGGCAAAGGTGGATTTGCAAGGCACGTAGGCTGAACTAGGCAAGGCCGAGTACGGCGTCTGCCGTGATAGGCAGGTTGTACAGACGGCTGCCAGTGACATTCGCGATGGCGTTGCTGATGGCCGCTGCCGCGCCCGTGATGCCGATCTCGCCGATGCCCTTGGCGCCGAGTTCGCTGCCGAGGCTGTCATCTTCCGGCACCATGACGATGTCGAGTTCCGGTGTGTCGGCGTTGGTGGGGACGTGTGCTTCGGCCAGGTTCGCGTTAACCCAGGCACCCACGCGGGTGTCGCGCAGGCTTTCTTCGAGCAGGGCGTGTCCGATGCCCCACACCATGCCGCCCAAGTACTGCGAGCGGGCGGTGCGGGCGTTCAGGATGCGGCCACCCGCAAACGCTCCAGTCATGTGGGTGACGCGGACCGCGCCGGTGCAGTCATTGACAGCGACGCGGGCGAACTGTGCGCCGAAGGCCATGCGGCCGTACCTGCTCCTGCCGAAGAGCCGCCCGGCAACGCCACGTGCTGCGAGCTGGCTTTTACCGGCGCGCCGCAGGACGTCTGAAGCGCGGTCGTTACGGGCAGGCTCGTTGCGGTGCCGCAGCACACCGCCGGTGAAGGCGATGTCGCGCAAGCGGCAGCCGTGAAGGGAGCTGTGCCGGTCCACACGCGCCAGTCGCGCAAGTGCCTCTGTAAGCGCGTGCACGGCCTCCGTTAACGCGCTGCCGACGGACAGCGAGGTGGACGATCCTGCGGAGAATGCTCCAAAGGGCAGGGTGGTGTCACCGATGGCGATGCGCACGCGCTCCAGCGGCAGCTCCAGGGCTTCCGCGACGACCTGCGAGAGTGAGGTGATAGCGCCCTGGCCGATTTCCTGGGTGGCGGTCTCTGCCAACACGGTGCCGTCCGCCTGCCAAGTGAGGCGTGCCGTGGCGGGGAACTGGTTGGTGGGGTAGGCTGCCGTGGCGAATCCGTAGCCGATGCGGTCAGGGCCTTCGCGCTCCGTGCTGCGGGGCTGTCTGCGATGCCAGCCGAAGCTCTCTGCGCCCTGTGCATAGCACTCGCGGAGTTCCTTGCTGGACCACTGCTTGCCCGTGTCGGGGTCGGTTTCGGCGTAGTTGCGCAGGCGCAGATCGATGGGGCACATGCCGAGCCGTTCGGCGAGTTCATCCATCGCAGTCTCCAGCGCGAACTGCCCGGGTGCAACACCAGGCGCGCGCATCCAGCCGGGGGCATTGGTGTCGAGGCACAGGGCGCGGTGCTCCACGCGCAGATTGTCTACGGCGTAAAGGTGCGGTGTGACCTCGCCGGTGGGCTCGAGAAAGCTGCCCGTGTGCGAGGTCTGGATCGTAGTGTCCTGCTGCAGGCTCAGCAGCTTGCCGGAGCGGTCGGCGCCCAGGCGCATGCGGATCTGCAGGCCGCCGCGGTAGGGCAGTTGGCTGAAGGTGTCTTGCCGCGTTAGCACCAGTTTCACGGGCTGACGCAGGGTGTGCGCGGCCATGGTGGCCAGCATGGTATGGTTGGCGCCGCCCTTGCTGCCGAACCCGCCGCCAACCAGCGGGGCCACCACGCGCACGCGGCTGTCGTACTCCTTGCCCACGGCTACCTGGCTCACGATGCGCAGAATCTTGTCCTTGTGGCCGGTGTCGAAGGCCTCCGCCAACGCGACCGCGTCGCCGTAAACGAACTGTGTGGAGGTGACGACGGTCAGGCGGTTGGTCAGGCCGTCGTCCGCATGCCAATGGGCCACGGTTGCGGCCGGCTCCATGGCATTGTGGTGCGCGGGCTGCAGCTGGCAGGTGCTGTCCACCTGCACAGGTGCGTCGGCGTAGGCCAGCTCTGCATGGCCGCGTTCCACCTTGCCCTTGCTGCCGGGACCTACGGTTTTGACGGGCTCAGCCTCCACTGCGTGCGCCTCGAAGTCCAGCAGGGCAGGTTCCGGCGAGTACGTTGCGCGTACCAGCGCGGCGGCCTCTGTGGCCGCTTCAAACGTCTCCGCCACCACCAGCGCAACGGGCTGGCCGTGGTAGCGAACCCGGTCATCCTGCAAGGGCAGGTACTTCGTCTGCTCGCTGCTCAGGAGTGACTTGAGTGGCTTGAGCCGTGGGGCGTTTGCCGGGGTCATCACCAGCCGGACGCCGGGCGTGCGCTCCGCGGCGGCTGTATCGAGGTGCAACACGCGTCCCAGCGGCACCGTTGCGGGCACCACACAGGCGTGCAGCATGGGCGTGGGTACCTCACCGGGGTGCAGGTAGCGATCGAAGCTGTTCAGATCCGCCGTATACAGACCCGTGCCCATAACTTTGGCCCTGCCATCGACGCGGACCGGTGCTGTGGCTGGGTTGATGTCCTGCATTCGCTCTCGCCTCCGTTGGCCAGGGTTCTTGCGCTGCAGGGCCGTCGGTCGAGCGGAGCGGGTAGACTGCTGCCACAGATGAATCTCTATGCCATTGTAGTTGGGCTGATTGTGCTGGCGCTGCTGGCCGTGTCGCTGTCGCGTTTGCGGCAGACAAAAACAAAGGCGGATTTTCTACTTGCCGGGCGCAGCCTGCCTGCCGCGGTACTGGTGTTTACGCTGCTGTCCAGCTGGATTGGCTCCGGGTCGTTGCTGGGCGGGGCGGAAAACGCCTACCGGCACGGCTTTGCGGCGCTGTGGCAGGGTGGCGGCGGCTGGCTTGGACTCCTGCTCATCTTCTTCATCGCGCCGCGTGCGCGCCGCTTTGCCCAGTTCACCATTCCTGACCTCTTGGAGGCACGCTACAACCAGGCGGCGCGTGTGCTGGGCGTCATTGCGGTGCTGTTCACGTACACGGCCATCACCAGCTACCAGCTGATCGGCGGCGGCGACATCCTGCACCTGATCTTCCCGGATGCGGTAAGCGCAGTCGGGGGAAGATACATCCTCGCGGGCTTTGTGGTGGTGTTTACCGCTATCGCGGGTATGGCTTCGGTCGCGTACATGGACGTGTTCATCGGCCTGCTGACCACCGTCACGCTGCTGTGTGCGCTGCCGGTGCTCATCAGCCATGCCGGTGGCTGGGCGCAGGTGCACGCCGCACTGCCAGCCACGCACTTCCAGGTGCTGGGCGATCTGTCCGGCTGGCAGGCGGCAGAGTTGCTGCTGCCCACCTGCCTGCTGATGCTGGGCAACCAGAGCATGTACCAGAAGTTCTTTTCTGCCCGCAGCCCGCGTGACGCGCGCAATGCCGTGGTGGGCTGGATTGTGGGCACAGTCATCCTGGAGACCGTGATTGTTGCCATTGCGGTGGTTGGTTCCGCGCTGTTTCGCACGGGCGAGGTTCACCAGCACCCGCGCGAAATCCTTGCATATACCGCGATGTTCGGTATTCAAGCGCCAAATCCAGGCCCAGCGCGAGGCGTCGACCATCTGCTGGCGTTGCTGGGCGCACTGATGACCGGCGCAATCTTTGCCAAAATTATTTCCACTGCGAACAACTACCTGTTCTCGCCCGCGACGAACCTGGTGAACGATATTTTCGTTCGCTACCTGCGGCCCAAGGCAGCGGACAAAGAAGTGCTGCTGGTATCGCGCCTGATGGTGGTGTCGCTGGGCGTGTGGGCGCTGTGGCAGTCCTTGCACACGGAAAGCGTGCTGAAAAAGAGCCTGTATGCGTATACCATTTACTCCGCAGCACTGACGCCGGTGATTCTGGCGGCGTTCTTCTGGCGGCGTGCAACGGCGGCGGCCGCGGTCACCTCCATCGCGCTGGGTACCGTGGTTACGGTGATGTGGGACTCGCCAGTGGTCGCGCGGGTGCTGCCTGCAGCGGTGGCGCAGCGCGACGCTATCCTGCCTGCGCTGGCAGTCTCACTGCTCTCTCTGGGCGTTCTCAGCCTTTTGACAACGCCGCCAAGCGAGGCACAGTTGCGGCCCTTTGTAGCCGAGTGAAGGCACCACTGTCGCGATGTAGGACGCAACGGGATGTGTTCTACAACGGTGCATGTGCCGATGAACGACAGGAATGCGTCGCTCTTTCCTCTCGCTCCTGCTGCGCCTCCGGCGTGCCATTGGCTGTATGCCGCTGCTGGCGGCCCTCTTGCCCTGCGCTGCACAAACAGCCACGTCGCAGGCGCGCGACCCCGGGCGTGAACTGCGTACGGACAGCACGGCTGTACCCATCGCACCCGCAACGCTGGAAGCGGCCTTGCGCGCACTCGCCGATCAGGCGGATGTGGTCTTTACAGGCGAGGTCAGCAGTATCGATCAGAAGGCGGATGCTGTGGAGGTCCGCTGGCAGGTAGAGACTGCGGTGCGCGGCGCTGCCGCGGGGCAGGTGTACATGCTGCGGGAGTGGGCGGGCCTGTGGCAGTCGGACAGCACACGTTACGTGAAGGGCCAGCGGGCACTGCTGCTGCTCCATGCGCCGTCCGCCGCGGGCTATGCCTCGCCGGTCGGCGGCTCTGACGGTGTCATCGCCCTGCGGGGTGACGCGGGCAGCTGCACGCTGGACCTGCGGCTCCTGCAGCAGCGCGTTGTTGTTGCAGACGCAGCTCGGCTACGGCCTGTGCTGGCGCTGCGAGCCGCAGGCGGGTCGCTTTCGTTGAGCGATCTGCTGCAGCACCAGGACGCGGCTCGGCAGGCTCTGGTGAACCGCCGAGCCGGTGCCGCGCAACAGGCCGGTCGAGGGTCTGCGCAGGTTCGTTTGCTGCCGACGTCGGACGGGGGCACGAACATCGCAGTGAGCGGCCTGCATGGCGGTGCCGCCGGTGCCGCCGCTGATGACCCAAACAGCAGCGTGGACGCCGGCATGGTATTGTGCATGCTGCAGGCGTGGCAGCGCGGTGCGGCCCGGTGAGGCTTCGAGGGCTGCGAAGGCTTGGATTGGTGCTGCTGCTCCTGGCTGCGGCATGCCAGGCGTGGGCTGCGGGGCCACGTTGGGTGGCAGGACCCAGCTGGTCCAACGTCAGTCAGCCCATGGGCTGGTACCGCGGCGATGTCCGGTACTACGTGGACCAGGGGCCGCTGAGCGCATCCGTCAACCACGACGCGGCCACGGCCCTGGTAGACGCCGCGGCTGCTGTCTGGACGGTGAACGGCATCCCGTTCTCCCTGGGCGACGGCGGTACGCTTGCGGAGGATGTGAGCGGCAGCAACGTCTACGCGGGCAGTAGCGGGCCGGTATGGCCGGCTGATGTGCAGAGCTCCAACTACACGAGCAAGCAGATCGCGGTGGTCTTCGACGCGGACGGCAGCATCACCGACCTCCTGCTGGGTGCCGGTGCCAGCGCCCCCATCAATTGCCGAACAGCAGCGGTGACGGAGAGCGTAGACCTATTTATCCAGCCCGGCAAAATCGCGCATGCCATTCTTCTTGTGAACGGGCGGTGCACGGGCCCGGCGCAGGAGCAGCAACTGCAGCTGCAGTACCAGCTGATGCGCGCCTTTGGCCGCGTCATTGGCCTGGGCTGGTCGCAGCTGAACGATAACGTGTTCACCGGCACGCCCGCGCCCACCTACCAGGACCAGATGCACTGGCCAGTCATGCACCCGATCGATATCCTGTGTGGGCCGTACAGCTATCAGTGCCTGCCGCAGCCGTTTACCCTGCGCGACGATGACGTGGCGTCACTCGCGCTGGTGTACTCGTCAAGCCTGAAACAGAGCAATCCTGACCGTGTGAGCGTCCTGGCGTGGGTACGCTTCCCGAACGGGTTGGGCATGAACGGCGTCAACGTGGTGGCGCACCGCAACTGGCCCGTGGATGACTACGGCACAGAAGCCTTTGGCGATGTCAGTGCCGTAACAGGGGCGTTCTCGCCAGGAGACTTCGGCAACCCGGTGACGGGCCCGCCCGCCGACAAGGACGACAAAAACGGCAGCGTTTATGGCTACGGTGCGGGCTTTTTCGCACTCTACGGCATACCCGCGCTCAGACAGTTCGCCTTCACCGACGTGGTCATCGAGACCGAGCCCATCAATCCCCTGTACATGGGCCAGTATGCTGTAGGTCCGTACCGGGCCGGCAGCGTTGCGCCCGCGGGTGAGAGCACGGCGTTTTTGTATTTCGGAGACCACGCCGGGGCTGTGGATGGCTACAACACGCTGACGCCGGCCAACGCGCCGTACCAGTGCGCAACCGGCAGTGACGGTACAGAGGACGCGCCCGCGCCGCTGCCCGCAGGCGGCATCTGGTCTGGGCTGTTCTGCAGCACGCAGCACACGGCGTGGACCGCGCTTGCCGTGCGTGCGGGCCGCACCGCCACCCTGGAAGTAACAGCGCTCGATGAGTCGGGTGCTGCGAGCACGAGCAAGGCGATGCCGTTGATCGGACTTTGGCACGCAGCCGACCCGACTGGCACTACGCCAACACTTGCCCACACCGCAGCCTTCAACTCGGTGCGCCTTGGGACCACACAGCTGCGGGCCGCGTTCACCGCGGACGAGCAGCTGCGGTTGGCGCTTGCCGACCAACGGGGCGATGGCCGCCCGGACTTCCCGTACCGCGCTCGCGTGCTTTACGCAGACACGGTGATGCCGGGCCGGGTGCCCCAGACAGGCGGGACGGTCGTCATCACCGGCCTGGGATTTACGCCGGGCTGCACGGTTACCGTCGGCGGCGTGTTGGCTACAATCGTGGCGCAAACATCCACGGAACTCACCATCGGCGCGCCCAGCCTTGCTGCCCTGAATGGCGCGTCGGTGAACGACCTGGTGGTCACTGACCCTGCAACTACCGGCTCAACCCGGGTTACCGGCGCGCTGACCTACAGCGGTGCGTCCGGGGACGTCTTGTCGCTGGTGACCGCGCCGGGCGCGACCGTACCGGTGGGCGCATCGGCAAGCTTCGCGGTGCGTCTGGTGGACAGCAGCGGTGCCCCGGCACCCAGTGCCACCATCACGGTGACTGCAGCGGGTGGGCAGGTGCACTTTGCTGCGTGCGGCCTGTCCCGATGCACGCTGCTGACCGATGCGAGTGGGCTGGCGCAAACACGGCTGACCCCACAAGCTACCGGTACGGTGCAATTGACCGCGACCGCGAACAGCGGATCGGCGATCCAGGCAAGTTTCATCGCTGTTGCCGCGGCTGAGTCCGTTACCCTGCGCAGGCCGACCCAGTACGTCGCCGCCGAGGCGGGTGCGCCGTTCCACCCTGAGGCACAGGTGACAGGCAGCGCATCGCCCACCGCCGTGGCATGGCAGGCCCTCAGCCCAAGCATCACGCTGGGCGCAGTTCATGTCAGTGGGAGCTCCTCGGAGGTGGATGCGACCGGCTCGTTGCGCGCGGGCGAGACGACGTCAGTGCGGGCCTGTGTCTCTGCCGTGGTGTGCACCCAGGAGACCCTGACCGGTGTTGCCGACGACGATCTGCAACTGCAGATGGTCAGCGGAGGCGGTCAAAGCGTTCCCGCATCGGCAACGCTGGAGCAGGTCACCCTGCGCGTGACAGACACCGCCGGACACCCGGTGGCTGGGGCGACAGTCAGCGTCTATCAGCGGGTGACAGGCTGGCAGCCGCCGTGCGCCGCGCCGGGGCGCTGTGCGGTAGCGCCGGTGTACGGTGCCGAGCCAGTTGCTCTTACAAGCGACGATGACGGCCTGGTGAGCGTCGACCCGCTGCAGTACACCGCGACTGCTGCCGCAACCAGCATCACCGCAACCGCCGGAACGGTGGGGGTCTTGACCGTCACACTGCAAAAAACGCCGTAGCCACACTGTCACACACGTCGGCGGATGCGTTTCACGTGACTGGGAGGACTCTCCCGGCATCAGAAACGGCTGACAGTTCAGGAGCAGGCATGGCAACAGAGATCATTGGCGGCGTCCGCAAACGTGTGTTGATCGTGGGCGGCGGTTTCGCGGGCTTACGAGCGGCGGAAACACTCAAGGATGCTGAGGTAAACGTCACCCTGGTGGACCGGCGCAACCACCACACCTTCCAGCCTCTTCTGTATCAGGTGGCACTTGCGGTGCTGCCTGAAAACGAGATCGCACAACCCATTCGCGGCATTGTTCGGCAGGCGAACACGGAGGTCCTGATGGACGAAGTTACGGGCTTCGACACGGAGCAGTGCCGGGCCACGCTTAAGGGTGGCGCAGAACTCGAGTACGACTACCTGATTCTTGCGACCGGCTCAACGCACTCGTACTTCGGTCATGATGAGTGGGCTACGTTAGCTCCCGGATTGAAGACGATTGACGATGCTGTCGAGATCCGTCGGCGGGTGCTGTTGGCCTTTGAGTTGGCCGAGCGCGAGATGCAGGAGACCGGCAAGCACCCCGCCATGAATTTCGTCATCATTGGCGGCGGGGCCACCGGGGTTGAGCTTGCGGGGGCCATCTCCGATGTGTCGAAGCTGTTCATTCGTCACGACTTCCGTCACATCGATCCGGCAAAATCGCAGGTGCTCATCCTTGAAGGCGGCCCGACTATTCTGGGTGCGTATCCGCCTGATTTGCAGAAGAGTGCGTTACGGCAGTTGAAGGGACTGGGGGTGCAGGTTCGCACAGACACGCGCGTGACGGACGTACAGCCTGGTTACGTGATGGTCGGGAGCGAGCGCATCGACTCCGTGGTGACACTCTGGGGGGCGGGTGTGCAGGCGTCGCCGC
This sequence comes from uncultured Terriglobus sp., assembly GCA_937873305.1. Lineage (GTDB taxonomy): Bacteria > Acidobacteriota > Terriglobia > Terriglobales > Acidobacteriaceae > Terriglobus. The sequence continues at coordinate 1,190 of CALMOM010000180.1, read as the reverse complement.
TGGGCAAACTGCTGGGCGTTGAGGTGGATAAGAAGGGTGCGGTCATCGTCGACGAGCACCTTCACCCAAAGGGTCATCCTGAAATCTTCATCTGCGGTGACCTCGCGGCAGCAAAGATGGCGAATGGCAAGCCGGTCCCCGGTGTCGCCCAGCCTGCCATGCAAATGGGGGTGTATGCGGGCAAGAGCATCGCCCTGGAAGTGCGTGGGGAGCGGATGCACAAGCCCTTCCAGTACTTCGACAAGGGCGATATGGCGACCATCGGCCGGTCTGCCGCGGTGGCGGATGTCAAGTGGCCGTTCAAGGCGCACCTGAGTGGGTTTCCCGCGTGGTTTGCATGGCTTTCCGTGCACATCTTCTTTCTCATAGGGTTCCGCAATCGGCTGTCCGTGTTTCGCAACTGGGCTTACACCTACGCTTTTTTCAAAGAGGGTTCGCGCCTGATCACCGGCGACCAAACCCTGCCGGGCTGGGACCACTCCACCGAAGGCGGAGCGTTGCGGACACAGCCCATCGCAGGCACGGCGGAGCCGCATTGAGCTTGTTGGACCCCAACTGCGGCTGCCGCAGCCGCGCAGAGTAGTAGCGATTACAGGAGAGTGTGATGGGCATCAGAGAGTTTCTCGGCTTGGGTTCAGACACCAAGGTGCGGTACGCCATTGTGGGTGCGGGGGATATCGCGCAGGAAGACCTGATGCCCGGTGTCGAGCACACCGGCAACTCGGTCATGACGGCCATTGTGACCGGCGATGCCACCAAAGCCGAAGAATTGACCAAGAAGTACGATCTGCAGGCGAGTTACAACTATGAGCAGTTCGGTGAAGCGATCGCGGCTGGCACCTTCGACGCCATCTACCTGGCCACGCCCAACTGGCGTCACGCGGAATTCATCATCCCGGCACTGAAGGCTGGCATTCACGTGCTGGTAGAGAAGCCGCTGGAGATCAACACTGCGAAATGTCAGGAGATTCTGGATGTCGCAAAGACCAGCGGCGCAAAGCTCATGGTGGCATATCGCCTGCACTTCGAACCGGCCACGCTGGATACAGTGAAGCGCATCCGCGAGGGCAAATTAGGGGATGTGCTTTTGTTCACCTCCACCTTTGCGCAGATGGTAGACCCGGCTAATCACCGCGGCCACTCTGGCGAGCTTGCCGGGGCCCTCTTCGATATGGGGCCTTACCCCGTGA
>CALMOM010000179.1 GCA_937873305.1 uncultured Terriglobus sp. | reverse complement strand
GTTTCTGCTGCAGCAGCTGGATCTTCTGCTCCTGAGCGTCCCGGGAGCCGACCGCTGGCTGCTGTGTGCTGTCTGCTGCTGTGGATGGCGTCTGCTGGGCCTGAGCGTTGACTAGACCCGCACCGCCAAGAAGAAGTGAGAAAATCGTTCCGCCGAGGACTCGGCTGGAGGCATGCGGCTTGCTGTACACGGTGCGACTCTCTTTCAGGGGAGGGACGGGGTATGCCGCAGGAAGGCCAGAGGGGGACTTGACCAGATCTGCTTGCTACAACTTCCGGGGGCTGCTTCGGGCCTAACCCTCCGCACAACTGTCGATCGCCCACCCACAAAACAAGGCTATGGCATCGGGTCTAAGAAAGTTGTAAAGACGCCACTGTCATGAACAATCGCGGAAGCGTGGCCGATGGTGCGGCGATTTGCAGGCCAATGTCACGGCTGCACGTAGAAGCCGCTGCGCGCCTGCACGGTTAGCTTCTTGTCCTTGGTCCGCAGGTCGAGTTTATGGAAGCTGTTTGGTTGCAGGTCGGGCGGTGGTGTGTAGCCAAGTTGATACTGCGTCTGCAGGTCATTGCGGATGGCCTCGTAGATGCGCTTCAACGTCATGCCGTGCTCGACCGTGTACACGTGGCCACCCGTAGCGCCCGCTAATTTGTTGAGCAGTTCGCGGCCGCCATTGACGCTGCCCGCGGCCAGGCTGCCCAGGCTGGGTGATGTTGAGTTGAAGCCGGCCCACGCGCTGTACTCAATGGCATATACCGGCACGTTGGCGCGCTGTGCCTGCTCGATCACCTGTGGCAGCGTGGCGTGGCTGGCGTTTTCTCCGCCGTCGGTCAGCAGAATGATGGCCTTGCGGCCCTTTTCGTTGGCAAGGAAATCCTTTGAAACGGCGTAGACTGCGTCATTCAGCCGTGTGGCGCGCGCGTCCTCTGCGTCTGACCCCAACTGCGTCAACGCGAGGTGTAGCTTACTTGCGGACGCCGTCATGGGCATCATTTGTCGCACGCGCGCATCGATTTCCACCAGCATGGCGCGGTCCTGCGGGCGTGTCAGCATCGACTCGAAGAACACGTCGCTGGCGCGCCACTCATCGCCAATGAAGGTGCGCTGGCTGCCGCTCACATCCACCAGCAGGGCCAGAGTTAGCGGCAGATCATTCGCGACGGAGAAGTAGCGAACCGGTTGTTGCTTGCCGTCTACTTTGAGTTCGAAGTCATCCTTTGTCAGCGTGCCCTGTGGGTCGCCAGTCTTGTTGCGCACCACGGCAGAAATCTCTACCGTGCGCGTGGTGATGCGCAGCGTGGTGACCGGGGCTTCAGCATAAGCGCCTGCCGCCGGTGCTGATGCCTGCTGCTGAGCGTGCCCGCAAACAATCACCATCAAGGCTGCGCAAAGCAGCGCACTGGAGGACCGGGCCGCCCTGTTCCGGTTCGTTCTCAAGCGCCTCTCCATGGCCCTCACCTCACCGTGTGTGCGAGCGATTGTAGCGGGTTGACCCATCCCGGCGCATCTTTCCCGTTCACGAACTGTGCACCGCAAATTAGGCAAGTATTCGCACAGTTCTCACCAACCGTTGTGCTGCGCAGCCCACAGTAGGTGGCAAACGTGACCAGCGATTTCTCCGAAAGGAAGTGCCGGATGACACAACCCCGATCAAGCGTCCAGTACGACTGGATGCCACCCTCCCCCGCAGGCAAGTACACCGCAGGCGTCTCGCTGCACAGCCATACGAGCCACTCCGTGGAAAGCCTTCAGTTCATTCACCGCATGTTCCTGGAGTACCCCGCCATGCGGGCGTTGTTCACATACTATGAGCGGCGCAGCAGGCAGGGGCATGGCATCACGCTCAACTTCGAGGCCGCGCACTGGCGGCCGCCCTTGGTGCCGCGCATGGCACTCGATCTTGAGTCGGAGCAGATCCGCTGCCTGGGCCTGAAGCCGCTCGTCAGCCTGACCGACCACGACGACATCCAGGCACCGCTGCTGCTCCGCACCCTGCGCACCGCGCGCAAGATGCCCATTTCCGTCGAGTGGACCGTGCCGTTTGGGGCGACGATCTTCCATGTCGGCATTCACAATCTGCCCGCGGAACAGGCCACAGAATGGATGGCGCGCTTCGCTGCTTACACGGCTGCACCGTGCGAACGGCAATTGCTCGCGCTTCTGGTACAGCTGCACTGCGATCCGCGCATCCTGATCGTTCTGAATCACCCCATGTGGGACCTGTATGAGACGGGTGCACTGCACCTGCGGGAGCTGCAGCGTTTTCTTGCAACGCACAACGAGCGTGTGCACGCGCTGGAACTGAACGGGCTTCGCCATCCGCGGGAAAACCAGCAGGTTGCCACCCTGGCGCGGACGTGGTCGCAATTGCTCATCTCCGGCGGTGACCGCCACGGCATGGAGCCGAACGCGAACATTAATCTCACGGATGCTCGACACTTCGACGATTTCGTCCAGGAGATCCGTGTCGAGCGCCTGAGCCGTGTGCTCTTCCTGGAGCAGTATCGCCAGCCCTGGTCGCACCGGCTGATGAACTCCACCGTGGACTCGATTGCCCATCACCCTGGCTTCAGCGAGGGGTGGCAGCGGTGGGATGAACGGGCCTTTCACCCGGACAGGGACGGCGTCATGCGTCCGCTGTCGGAATTGTGGGGCAGCGGGCGTGCACCCCTGCCGCTTCGTGCGGCGCTGGCGGTGGCTCGCTGGTCACGCCATCGCACCGTGGCACACCTGCTGGACCGCGTGCTGCCCCACGTGGATGCAGGCACAGCCCACACCATTCACGAGGGGCTGGCGTAGCCCTGCACCGCAAGCTGCCCGGGGCGGGTTATCCCTCGGGCTGCTCGCGGATGTCGATGTAATCCTGTGTAAATGGCTTTTCGTGGAAGGTGGTCCACAGGTAGTTCACGGAGTAGCGCCACGCCATGGTCAGAATGCCTTCCTTGCGCAGCCGCCGCGCCGAGGAAAGCATCGGCAGCGCAAAGGTAAACAGCACTTCGCCCACGCTGTTCAGGCGGCGTGCAATGTCCGTGTCTTCACCGTAAAAGGCGATGCCCAGGTTGAAGCCGCCAATTTGCTGGAGGGCCGCGCGCGTCACCACAAAGTTGCCGCCCTGCACCATGGAGCCGACCCGCAATACGTACCGGTTCAGCACATAGGTGGTCCACGCCAGGCCGTAAAAGATGCGCACTAATTGCCTCTGCAGTGGACGCAGATCGTAGTAGACCAGCGGCCCACTCAGCGCCAGCAGCTTCGGATTTGCCTCAAAGGTTGTGAGCACCTTCTGAAGCCAACCCGGCGTCAGCCGCGAGTCTGCGTCCACATTGGCCACCAGGTGCCCGGTGCAGGCGTTCAGCCCAGCCTGCCGCGCATAGGTCAAGCCCTTGCGCGGCTCGTCGACGGCGGTGACCCCGTCAAACCGCAGGGCCACCTCGCGCGTGCGATCGGTGCTGGCGTTGTTGACTACGATGATCTCGACGGGTTCGCCGCAGGCCTCGGCTTCACGAAGGATCGATTGGAGGCAGGCACCCAGGTAAGCCTCCTCATTGAACGCGGGAACCACGAAGCTCACTCGCATGCGCAAGGGATACGGCCTGGCGGTTACACCGTGTTGAACATTCGGTTGCGATGCGAAGAATCACGCGAACCCTGTGGGTCGTTCGGCAGAGGCGTTGCTTGCCCGCTCCAGCGCGCTGCCAGCCTCCGCCATCGGGCTCTCTCCCATCAGCTGTCCAATCAGGGTGACGCCGTAGGGCACGCGCGCAGGCGGGTTCAGCTTATACGTTGGCATCGAGCCGGGCAGCCAGTCGCTGCGTGTCTCCGCAAGCTCGATGTAGCCGGTGCGCACACACAGTGCGGGGTGCCCGGTGAAGTTGGAGATCACCATCATCTCGTCGCGCATGGTGGGCACCAGCAAGAGGTCTACGGTCTCCATCAGCCGCGTCATTTCCGCAGCCACGCGGCGGCGCAGCCGGTCGGCCTGCACAAACTCCACGGCCGAAAGAAAGCGCGACTGCCGAAAAGTGTTCGGCCACGCTTCGGGCGTCTGCATCTTCAGCTGGTCCACGCGATGGTCCAGCGTAATTTGCTCGAAAGCTGCCGCAGACTCGGCGAACAGGATTGTGTTCAGCGAATCGTACGGCCAGTCTGGCAGCGTAACCGGCACCACTGTTGCGCCCAGCTTCTTGAGCTGGGCCACGGCAGCGCGGTCCACCTCCGTGGCCGGGGCTTCGTGCATCCAGCGCTCAAAGTAGCCGATGCGCACCCCGCGTACTTTGGTGCTCTGCCCGTTGAAGTTCAGCGGGGCAGGCACGCTGGCCAGGTCACCCGCGTCATAGCCGCTGATGACGGCCAGCACCAGCACGGTATCCTCCACCGTGCGCGCCATCGGCCCCAGTTTGTCGCAGCTCCAGCTCAGCGTCATGGCACCGGTGCGCGGCACCCGGCCAAAGGTGGGCCGCAGCCCGGTTACACCGCAGCGCATGCTGGGGCTCAGGATGGATCCCTGCGTTTCACTGCCGATGGCGAAGCCAACCAGCCCTGCCGCCACCGCACTGCCCGGCCCGGCGCTGGAGCCGGATGCGCCCTCGTTGGGCACCCACGGGTTCATGGTCTGCCCGCCAAACCACACATCGTTCAGTGCAAGTGCTCCCAGGCTTAGCTTGGCCACCAGCACCGCGCCCGCCTCGTTCAGCATGCGGATGACGGCTGCATCGGCCTTCGGCACGCGATTACGAAACGGCTCCGCGCCCCATGTCGTCTCGATACCCGCCGTGTCCAGCAGATCTTTCGCGCCGTATGGGATACCGTGCAGCGGACCGCGATCCTGGCCTGCAAGAAGCTCAGCATCGGCGAGGCGCGCCTGCCGCAGCGCGTGGTCTTCTGTCAGCGTAATTACGCACCGTAGTTGCGGGTCGTAACGCTTCAGGCGCTTGAGATAGATGCGCGTCAGGCGCTCGCTGGTCAGCTGCCTTCCCCGCAGCCAGCGGCCTTGGTCGGCAACGCTGCTGAATGCAATGTCCGCGTCTGTCGTTGGGAGCGGCTTTGTGGGCTGCTCACGCACGGTGACAGAGATGGTACTTGCCACAGATAAAACGCCACCGTGCACGCCGTTCAACTGCGGGTTCCAAACGGTAGCTGGCACGTCTGCATCGCTCAGCACGAGCATATGTGGCCCGGTACGCCGCTCAGCCAGCGGGGCCATGCTGGTGCGCCAGTTGTCCGCCGCCTCCGTGCGCTGCGCCGGTGTCAGCTCCACCTGCATCAGTCGCTCTGCCGCCTGGAACTCCTGCGCGGAGACTGCCGGTCCAGCGGCAGGTAGCACGCCCATGGTCGGCACCGCGCCTGCCGCACCTGGATTTACGGTTGGCGTGGCAGGTGCAGCCTGTGGTGGTACTACTGCCTGGCCTAGCGTATGGGAACCCAGCGAAGCCAGCGTGCCCGTAACGAGGAAGTGTCGCCGAGTGGGTTCCATGGAATATCCGAGGTATACCACTCCCCGCGATTAACCAGAACTCACGGTCTGCCCGGCCGATAGTTACGAAGGTGCACAAACTCTCGGGTAAGTGTTCAGCCGCACTGGTTGTACTGCTAGCGAGCAACACCGACTTTACGACCCAGTTTGATGCTCGGCACTTCCACACTGTAATAAATGCAGGTTGCCAGAAGAATGGTCAACGCTAGGAACGGCAGCAGAAAAGTGGCCGGGCTGTGCCGGTAGAAGGTGTAGGCAAGCACCAGCAAAACAGGGGAGTGCACCAGGTAGACGCTGTAGGAAATACGCCCAAGGAACTGCATGGGAGCCGTGCGCAACCACTCCGTTGTCTTGCTCCCGTGCTGCAAGCAGAAGGTGAGCAGAATCAAGCCTCCGCAGCTGATCGCAAAGTCTGACACATCGATGCCGTACATGGCCGAGGGCGGATACAGGTACAGCAGTAACCCTGCCCCAAGCAAAGCCAACCTGGTGGACAACGGCGCCTTACCAAGAGCACGGGAGTACTGCTCACGCCGTTGGGCGAGGGCTGACCCAAGCAGAAACGTGCCGCAGTACGAAAGTGTCAATGACCAAGCCGTGGCCCGTACAGAGCCAGGCAAGCCGGTTTCGAGAAATCTTAGGCTGAGTGACGACAACAGCGTGCAGGCGGCGGCTGTGGCAAGCGTGGACCACGTCTTCAAGCGCCTGCTCAGAATCAGAAGCAGCGGAAAAATAATCGAGATCCGCATCTCGTGGACCAGTGACCAGACCGGGCCATCGTAGCGGTACACGTTGAAGCGTCCCACCATCGCAAGGTGGGCAAGGATCGAGCGAAGGTCCGGCCTGGCAGACCAAAAGCCGCTTATTTCCGGGCCATACTGGGATCGCCCCAAAAAAAAGGTGCACCCGATCACCGAGATCAACAGGCCGGCGAGATAGGGAGGATAGATACGGCAGACACGGCGGATCAGGTAACGCGGGTAAGGCTGGTGCGACCCGCGCAGACTTGGCAGCGTAAGGACAAAGCCGCTCAGCAGAAAGAACAGGATGACCGAAGCATGCCCATTCACCAATAACCAGAGCAGCGGGTTGAGCTTGGGACGTGCTATCCAGTGCGGGTGGCTTGTGGCGAGCCACACCTGCTGAAAATGGTTCATCAGCACAACGATGGCTGCCGCGCCACGCAGCGCATCCAGTTCGGGATAGTGGCTTCGCCCGCTGGCGCTCTTCTGAGTTGATCCAGCGGTACCCGACTGCGTGCCAGCCAGCTTTTCCCAGCGTATGGTCCACGTTAGCTTTGGAGCGCGAATCTGCAAACCGGCAGGTGCGGAAGGTGTACTGCTGCTAGCCGTGGGCTTGCGTCCAAGCGTCTCGCCGGTGATAGATCGAGCCACGCGTCGTCCCGGCAGAGCCGACAACAAAGCAGCGCTGAATTCCGCGGCCCAAGCCGACCAGCTTGGATGGAGCAAAGGGGACCGCAGAGCCTTGCTCATACGCTCTGTTCGATAGTCTTCATGGCCTTTTAAGTGGAGCTCACGCATGTCGTTGGTCCGCCGATTCCGTAGACAGCGACTTTTTTGCTGCTGTCCGGATGCGGGCAGTGTAGTGCGCGTGCCGCGCATTTTTCAGCCTGAAAGCGCGTGTTTCCGCGGAGAAAAATGCAATATCTGCCTTAAATTAGCCGAACTGTGGCATATCGGGACAGAGAAACTTACGTTACCGTTTACGGATCACGCGACCACCGGACTCAGGTGTGAGTCTGTGCCGTCCTGGCCAAACCCGATACGCTCAGGGTGGGGGCAAGAACGATGGCACGGAAGTTACGCGTGGGAGTGTTGTTTGGCGGTCGGTCCGGCGAGCATGAGGTGTCGCTGCGCTCGGCAGAGTCCATCCTGCGTAGCATCGACCGCAAAACGTACGACGTGGTGCCCATTGCGATTGCAAAGACAGGGCAGTGGCTGGACGGTGAGCGGGCTCTCGCGCTACTTGGCGGCACTCATACGCGACGTGCGGTACCGGGCAAAACGTTGGCCACACGAAAGGCGCATGCGACTGCGGTCGGCAGCGTGGCCGCCGCTTTAGGGTGTCGGTCTCTACCACCTGTGCAGCAGCGCAGTGCGCCGTCGCAAACTGCCGCCCATGCGCTGCAGGCCAGCGCCGCAGGCATGGGCAAAGCCGGGCTGGATGTTGTTTTTCCAGTGCTGCACGGCACCTTTGGCGAGGACGGCACCATCCAGGGCTTGCTGGAACTCGCAAACGTGGCCTA
>CALMOM010000178.1 GCA_937873305.1 uncultured Terriglobus sp. | reverse complement strand
GGGCGATGGACTCGCGCAGGGCGCGCAGTGAGCCGCGGAGCTTGGACTTGTTCGCGCGATTGACAGCCGTCTTGGTGATGGTCTGGCGGGCGCGCTTCAGGGACGATACGTGATTTGCCATTGAGGAACTCTTTCTAAACCTGGTATGGGGAGCAGGCAGGAGGCTGGTTTGGACACAGTCCTTCCGCATTCTGCTGCAACTCTTCTATGTTACGGGAGTTGCGCGCGAGGGTCAACCGGCGATTCGAGAGAGAAGGTTTGAAAGAACGAGCAAAACAAACTACGGCCTCCCAGCATTCAGCCGAGCCCGTTCACCCGGAGGTCAGAGTACTGCTTCGAAGCCGGGTCGTAGAGCGCCTGCCAGAAGCAGGAGCCCCCGTCATCCACGATAAAAAGCCGAGACCGCCACTCGTTTGGCGGCGTACTCAGGCAAAAGGCGTTCACGTACAGAAAATGCCGTCCGTTTCGGACGATCGGCAGGTACTGCCGAAAGAATGTTTCGGGATGATCGATTTCGGGCGCCCTTGCAGAAGTTCCGCTCTTCAGCTTCGCTATCGCTCGAAGGGCCGCTTCTGCTTCCGCAAGCACTGCCGGGGAAGGGTGCCATGTTCCCTCGTTGGCGACTACCCGGCCTGCTGCGCTGCCCGGAAGCAAAACGAACTTGCCGCCATGCTGCGCACAACCGGCGCACGCGGTCATGAAGCTCACAAGCAGCAGCAGAAGCCCAGCAATGCGCGATCCCATGCCCCGAGTATAGCGGTGGCGAACCAGGTGGAGCTGTGCCGGTGAAGGCGGCGAATCCGCCGGCTTCCGTAACCCGATGCGGGTTTTCCCACAGCGCAAGTTGACGTGGATGGGGTGCCCGGGTGTACTCTCTCGGCAACATCGACGCTCATTTGGCAACACTCGCCAACACGGTGCATCATGCAGGCTGCGACGCGCGAAAACGTGGCGGGATCGTTTCTCCTCGGCGCGGCAGCGGTGCATCGGTGCTCCCCTTCAAACGTCTCAATCGACAGCAACCCTCTGACGGAGGTCAGGTACACACTTGGTCAAAAAATCATTGCAGCTCACCCTTGGAATCGAGCCTTTGTACGGAACGCGCGACGAAAACCTGCGTCTGATGGAAGACGGGCTGGACGTGCAGATCGATCTGCGCTCCGATGCGATCTACGTTTCGGGTGAGCCGACGGCAGTCGCCCGGGTAGAAGGAATATTCGCTGACTTTGAGCACCTGCGCAAGGTGGGTGTGCATCCGCACAACGGCGAGCTGCATGCGCTGCTGAAAATGGTGGTGGGCGACCCGGCCGTGACGCTGCGGGGACTGATCGACAGCGGCAAACAGCGTTCCGCGGGCGTCAAGCGGATGGTGCAGCCGCGATCTACCAATCAGCGGAAGTACGTTGAAGCGATTGAAGGAAACGACATGGTGTTCGGCCTGGGGCCGGCGGGCACGGGCAAAACGTATCTGGCCGTTGCAATGGCCGTAAGCGCACTGCTGGCGAAAAAGGTGTCGCGCATCATCCTGGTGCGGCCCGCGGTCGAAGCGGGAGAGCGGCTCGGGTTTCTGCCGGGCTCGCTGCAGGAAAAGGTCGACCCCTACATGCGGCCGCTGTATGACGCGCTGTACGACCTGATCGACCCGGTCAAGGTCGACAAGATGCTTGAAACCAACGTAATCGAAATCGCGCCGCTGGCCTTTATGCGCGGACGCACGCTCAGCGAAGCCTTCATCATCATGGATGAGGCGCAGAACACGACAAATGAGCAGATGAAGATGTTTCTAACGCGTCTTGGCGGGTCGTCCAAGGCGGTGATCACGGGCGACCTAAGTCAGATTGACCTGCCGAACCCAAAGAAGAGCGGCTTGCTCGAAGCCATCAGCGTGCTCGAAGGAGTGGAGGGCATTCAGTTCTGCCGCTTCGAGGATGTGGACGTGGTGCGGCATCAGTTGGTGCAACGCATCGTGCGGGCATACGACGCACACGGGCGCACGCCGGGTGTCGATGCGGCGGAGTTGCCGGTAGTGGAGCCCCGGTCGTTGACGTCCAAGACGCAGTAACTGTTTACGGTCCAACTCCGGGCTGGGACCCATTGCGATTGCGATGGGAAGCCGTCCGGTGGGAGTAGCATCAAAACACGCATGATGACGCTTGAACCTCCGCGAAGGTTGTTGGTGGACGAAAATCCCTGGGATGCATGGGGGCTGTCGCGCGTGGGTCTGGCCCGCTTCAGCAAGCGGGCGCAAGCGGCTGTGGGGCTCACAGGCGACGTCGATATCCTGCTGGCTGGGGATCGTGTATTGCGACGCCTGAATCGCGAATTTCGCGGTAAAGATAAGGCAACCGATGTGTTGAGCTTTCCAGCTCCGCCGGAGTTTGGAGGGCAGGGGCACTCAGGCGATCTGGCGGTGTCACTGGAAACGGCGGCGCGGCAGGCGCGGGAGCATGGGCACTCCGTGCAGGATGAAGTGAAGGTTCTACTGCTGCACGGATTGCTGCACCTCGCCGGGTTCGACCATGAAGCCGATGCGGGCGAAATGGCAGCGCGTGAAGCCGAGTTGCGGTCGGCCTTGCGGCTGAACATCGGGCTGATCGGGCGGTCGGCTACCGCAAGCAAAACCATAGCGGATTTCCCTGCGTCGCGAAGGTTGGCACGTCGCGAGGTGAACAGCGTGCCGAAAGGGGTGAGTGCTTGAGTTGGGGGTTCACTCTATCGGTGTGCGGACTGCTTATGCTGCTGTCGCTTGCGTCCTATGCCGACCGCATTTACACGGAAATGGGGAAGTTTCTCTCCCGTGACTATGAGGAAAATATCGACGCGTGGGAGGCGAGAGTAGAGCCTCGGCTGCGTCTCACTCGCGAGTCGGCGGCGAACTCCGCAAGTGTGTTTCGGCAGGTAGCGCTTGGGGCTTTGGCATTTCTGTTTGCGTTGCGGCTGCGTGGGCAAACGATGCATACCGGAGCGGAGATTGCCCGCACGGCGTTTGAGTTGTTGCTGGTGCTGTTGTTTTTCGACCGGCTGATCCCGCAACTAATCTTCACTCGAACACGTGGGCTCTGGGTGGCGCGCATTTCGTTGCTATTCAGTGTGCTGTTCTACCTGATCCTGCCGGTGACGCTCACCCTTGGGCTGCTGCTGTCGATTGCGAGTCTGGCCGAAAGCGAAGACAGCACGGAAGAAGAGCACCCGAGCGAAGCGATGAACGCGCTGCTGGAAGCCGGTGAAGAAGAAGGTATTTTCGAGGAAAGCGACCGCGAGCTGGTGCGCAGTGTGGTCGAGTTTGGCGATAAGGTCGTGCGCGAAGTTATGACGCCGCGCCCGGAAATGTTCGCCGTGCCCGACACGATGTCGCTTGAGGAGCTTACGGAGCAAATCAACGAGCACAGCTTCGCCCGCGTGCCGGTGTATGCGGGAACGCTCGATACGATCACGGGCATCGCGTTTGCTCGCGATCTGCTGGAAGTCCGCGATGCCGATGCGGGCCGACGCAAAGTTTCGCAGCTACAGCGTCCCGCGGTCTTTGTGCCCGAAACCAAGAAGGTAAACGAACTGCTGCGTGAAATGCAGCGCGAAAAGCAGCACATGCAAATCGTCATCGACGAGTATGGCGCAGTTGCGGGGCTTGTAACGATCGAAGACCTGATCGAGGCGATCGTCGGCGAGATTGAAGACGAGCATGATGAGCCCGAGGATGTCGACGCTCCGGTGGCTGAAGACGACGGCACCTATTTGGTTGCCGGCAGCTTCGATGTGAGCCGTCTGCGAGAACTCTTTGTCGGTCAGGTGGAGGCGCGCGCCGCTGCGTCGTCTGAGGCGCGGGATGCGGTGGACGGCGAAGAAGGCGAAGACGCTCCCTTTGCCCAGACGCTTCCGGAGCTGCTGACCGAATACGAGGCGACCACGATCGGCGGGCTAGTGAGTGAGATCGCGGGGCACATTCCGCTACCGGGCGAGGTGGTGGAAGGTGGGCCCTTACGGCTGGAGGTCGTAGCTTCGACCGACAGGCGCGTAGAGCGGGTGCGCGTAGGGCTGGTGGGCGGGTCTGGAGCCGGGGCCGCGGCAAGTGAGCCGGAGTAGAGCCGAGGCCGGTGACGGGTTGGACGTAGACAAGCGGCTCCCTCGCTGCGCTCAGGATGACGATGGCCTGCGTTGGT
>CALMOM010000177.1:14747-28181 GCA_937873305.1 uncultured Terriglobus sp. | reverse complement strand
GTGTGCCGCTTCCCCTGCCAAATAGGCTCCGTACGCGGTGATGAACGATAGCGCGATCTCTACCGGGCCGTCGTCTACCCACTGCTCAAACCAGACCACCGCAGCGGCAAACAGCAGCCCGATACCCACACCTCCGCCAAACAGCCACAGCAGCCGCAGCGAACCCATCAGCAGCGTGGGCGTGGTGCCATGCACGATCATGTCCACGCCAAACTCCAGCGCAAGCAGGCCGGTGGCATCGTTCAGCAGGCTTTCGCCTTCCAGCAGGTCCACGATGCGCTTGGGCAAGCCGATCTTCTTGGCAATGGAACTCGCCGCCACGGCATCCGGCGGCGACACGATGGCACCCAGCAGAAAACCCATGCGCCAGTCAAACGCTGGCATGAAGAAGTGCGCCATTAGAGCCACTCCCACAGCGGTAAAAAACACAAGGCCCACGGCCAGCATGCCGATGGAGATGATGTTGTACTTGAACTCTTTCCAGCTGGTCTGCCACGCAGCCGCGAACAGCAGGGGCGGCAGGAAGACCAGAAACACCACATCGGGCGGCAGCGGAACCTGCGGCAAGCCCGGTACAAACGACACCAGCAACCCGCACACCACCAGCACAATGGGGTACGAGATCGCGAGGCGCCGGGCGATGCCCGCGACCAGCGCAATACCCACCAGCAGCACCAGAACGATGAGCTGTACAGCGGGCAGGTGGATAGCAACAGACGTAGGCACTGCGAACAGTGTGGCAGATGGGGTCTCTTTCAGCCACAGGCATGTTATTTGGTTTCGTGGAGAGACTGTAAGAGCGTCCGCGGAGTGCGCCAAGTCTGCGCAACGTACGCAGGCTTTACCGCGACTGTTGCGGGACCATGGCGCATTTCGCAGACGTTCTTCTTTGTCACGACGACCTCGATACAATGGTGGGCATCCGCGACCCTTACGACAAACAAATCCTGCAACGTGAGCTGCCGCCCTGGATGTCGCCATTGGTGTTTGCCGTTGCGGCGCTATGCGCGGTCTTGCCGCTCATCGTCAATGGCTGCTCCTGCGGGCACGACTTCGACTTTCACCTGCTCAGCTGGATGGAGGCTGCCCATCAGTGGCAGCACGGCGTACTGAAGCCGGTGTGGGCCTTCACGCCTGCCTACAATGCGGGTGAGCCGCGCCTGCTGTTTTACCCGCCGCTCTCGTGGGTCACGGGTGCGGCGCTCGGCATGCCGCTGCCCTGGGCCGCCGTGCCGGTTGTGTTTACCGGCCTTGAGCTGTTTCTGTGTGGCCTTTCCATGCAGCGGCTGCTGTCCCGCTGGACCACGCCCTCCATCGCCATGCTGGGTGGCTGCCTGTACCTCCTGAACCCGTACATGCTGTTTGTGGCGTATGAGCGATCGGCCTATGGGGAGTTGCTCGCCGCCGCCTGGACGCCGCTGCTACTAGCCGCCCTGCTGCGAGATCGGGTGACGATCCTGCAGGTCGCCCTGCCCGTGGCGCTGCTGTGGCTCTCCAACGCGCCCGCTGCCGTGCTGGGCTGCTACACCGTTCTCTTGCTGGGTCTGCTGCGGCTGTGCCTCATGCGTGGCGCTGGAGTAATCGCCCGGCTGCGCGTCGCTGCCACACTCGCAGCGGGCGTTGTGCTGGCAGGCGTGCTGGACGCCTTTTACCTCGTTCCGCTGCTGCTGGAGCGCCGTTACATCGCACTGGACATGGCAGTGGTGCCTATTGCACGGCCCGACCATAACTTCCTGTTTCAGTGGGACAAGGATGTCTTTCACACCCATGTGCTGGTACAGGCCTCGTGGATTGCCATCGGGCTGTGCGCCATCGGTGCCCTCTGCGGTGCCATCCTGTTGCTGCTAAAACCGAACACTGCGGTCGTGGCGTTCCGCTCCATGCACGCACGCAGCGTAGGACACGCGGTGTTTCCGCGAGGGAATGCCACCGTTGCCCTGCTATTGTTTGTGCTGCTGGTCTTTTTTCTGCTCACACGGTGGAGCGAGGCCATCTGGCATCTGGGTCCCGAGCTGGTATACGCCCAGTTCCCCTGGCGTCTGCTCGTGGTTGCCTCGGCGGCCACAGTCGCGCTGGTTGCGTTGCTGTTGGAACGCCTCGCGCCGCGCACCCCGGCCGCCGTTGCCCTGCCTGCGGGTGTACTCCTTGCGCTGCTGGTGGGCTGGTTTGCAGGTGGGCAGTACTTTCGCGAGGAATGCGGAGATGACGAAACCGTGATCGCCCAGCGCGGGCAGTTTCTGGCGGAAAAGGGTGGCGACGTCACCGACGAGTACACCCCGGCGGATGCAGACAACGACGACCTGCCCGTGAGCGCTCCGGCCGCCTGGTTGGCCAGCGAAACCGATGGGGAGCCGGGCAAACACCCACTGGTGCCCCGCAACGCACATCCCACGCCGGAGACGTTTCACTTTTACCCGCCTTCCCAACAGGAACCCGCGTGGCTAGTGGTGCGGCTGCGGCAATTTCCCGGCTGGCACACGCTGCGTGACGGCGTCGAGATTACACCGGAGGTACGGCCCGACGGGCTGATCGTGGTGCCGCTGCCCGCACCGGGATCGCACCAGGTGGACATTGTGTATCGCACCACGTGGGACCAGTGGCTGGGTTTCGGCATCAGCGCCACGGCGCTGACCGCGTCGGTATGGACTGTGCGCCGCCGTCGCTCCAGTATCATGAGAGTACCGGAATGAACGTCGACTATCAGCAGCTCGTACGCAGTGGAGTAGCGCTTACGGATGCTGCGCTGGAGCGGCTGCTGCCGCACACAGAGGCGCTGCCACACTCCATTCATCGCGCCATGCGGCACTCGATATTTGCCGGCGGCAAGCGGCTACGTCCTTTGCTGGTGCTGGAAGCGGCGCGCATGGTGGCAGGTAACCTGCCCGATGGCGCGGCGGACCTGGGCGCCGCCATGGAGATGCTGCACACCTACTCCCTGATTCATGACGACCTGCCAGCCCTGGACAATGACGACCTGCGCCGCGGCAAGCCTACCTGCCACGTTGTGTACGGGGAGGCGACCGCCATCCTTGCCGGGGACGCGCTGCAAACGCTGGCCTACCAGACGCTGGCGCAGTTGCCAGGGGATGCTGCTGCCAAGGTGGAGATCATTCGCGAAATCAGCATTGCGACCGGCACCGGCGTTGGCCAGGAGGGACTGCCGCCCGGCATGATCGGCGGCCAGGTCATGGACCTGGAAGGCGAGGGCAAAAAGCCTACCGCAGCTCTGGTGGAAGCCATTCACCGTGCAAAAACAGGAGCACTGATCACCGTTTCGATCGTGGCAGGCGGCCTGCTGGGTGGCGCGGGCGCCGCCGATGTGGAGTACCTGCGCCGCTTTGGGCAGTGCGCCGGGCTGGCCTTCCAGATTGTGGACGACATTCTGGACGAAACAGAGAGTTCCACGGCACTGGGCAAGACCGCGGGCAAGGACACCGCGACCGAGAAAGCGACGTGGCCCGCCGTCTTTGGCCTTGAGTCCTCCCGGGAGACTGCTGCAGAGCTGCTGCGCGACGCGCTGGCGGAGCTCCAACCCTTTGGAGAACAGGCGGAGCCGCTCAAAGCCGTGGCCCGCGCCCTGGTTGAGCGCACCCATTAGGCTCGCCATGCACACGCTCACCCGTGACGATGTCACCGACGCACTGCGTGTCTGCTTTGACCCGGAGCTGCCCGTCAACATTGTCGACCTCGGCCTTGTGTACGGCGTTGAAGTGACCCCGGATCTGGATGCGCCTGGCATGGATCCCCGCTATGCCGTCCACATCACCATAACCATGCGCGCACCTGACGAAGAGCGCGAGGCCATGCTGGTGGCGCAGGTGCAGAACCGGCTAATGGGTATGCGAGAGGTGTACCGCGCAACGATCGAACTGACGTGGGAGCCGCCCTGGACGGCTGACCGCATGAGCGCAGCAGCACGCAGGGAGCTCGGCCTCGACCGGCCCGCGAAACAGGGGCTTGTCACCATCCGCCTGCCGGGCCTATAAAGGCTCCGACGCGAACCCGCTAACCAAAAGGCTTCCAGTCGGAGGACAGGTTGTCAGAGGCTGCATCCAGCAACATCGACCAACGCATTCAAGATCTTGCCGACTGGCGTGGCGCGACTCTTGCCCGCGTGCGTGCCATGATCCACACTGCCATTCCAGACGTTGAAGAGGAGTGGAAGTGGCGCGGCGTACCCGTGTGGTCGCACCGTGGCATTCTTTGCACCGGTGAAACGTACAAGGCGGTCGTAAAGCTGACCTTTGCCCAAGGGGCGTCGCTGCCCGATCCTGCCAAACTCTTCAACAGCAGCCTTGAAGGCAAGGTGCGACGGGCCATCGATCTACGCGAAGATGCAGCCCTGGACGAAGCAGCATTTCAAGCCCTTATGCGAGCAGCAGCGGCTCTAAACGCCGGGAAGGGCGCGAAAGCCAAAAGTAGAGCCAGCCAAAAGGGCAGTGTTAGCTAAGACGAAAGCGAAAAAGGACAGTGTCAGCCAAGAGGAGCTAATCCAGATCGAACTCACGCAGCGGCTTGCCCGTATCGGGCGACTTCTTCGCCTTGCGAAAGGCCTCGTCGAACTTCTGGCTCAGGATGCTTTCGCGGTTCTTCTGCGCCTCCACCGACTGCGCAAAGATCGAGTCGCGGCGCTTGTCCTGCTCGCGCGCGGCCTCTGCCGCAGAGGATAAATCCTCGAAAGTTCGCTTGCGCGGTGCCGGTGTGTGGGCAATGACAGACTGCGTCACCGGATCGATGCGCAGCATGGCACCACAATCCGGGCATGCCACCTCAAACCCGACTTCTTTCGCTTGCTTCTTCGCCATACCGCAGTGATTCTACGCGCCGCGAGCGCAGGTGAGCTAGATGTCGAAAACGCGGTGGCCGGGGCATTCCTGCTCCGCTTCATTCACCAGCAGCGAAGCCAGGTCCACCGTGCTCCACGTCATCATCTGTGCGCCAGTCAGCAGGCGTTCCTGTGGGTGGTGGTCCGGATACAGGGTGCGCGTGACGGCCTCGGCGTGGCGACGCAGAAATTGCTCTCGCTCCAACTGCCAGTTCGCCGCCAACCGGCGCAACCGGTTCATCTGGTAGCGCATTTTGTTGGCGGCGACCGCTGCAGAGCGGCCCAGGCCGTCATCTGTCGCGGTCATCCAATGCTGCACGTCCTGTAGTTCTGAATCCAGCGCGTTGCCAGCCGCTGCAATACGACGCTTACCCTCGATGGGCATGGCCCGTGCCGCCAGTCGCTGGGCCAACCCATCCGCGGACATCATCGCGTCGCGCAGTGTCAACTCGTGGCGATCCATAACGGTGCGTATGGCGGGCGGCACCAGCGTGGCAGAGAGCCGCGGCAACACCGGTGTCATTGCGCCCAGAATGCGTTCGTACAGCGGCTTGCACTGCGCGAAATAGGCGATTTCCGCCGGTCCGCCCACGTACGCAGAGGTGGGCAGGATGCTGTCCTGGAAGACGGGCCGCAGCAGCGCATTCGGGCTCAGTCGCTCCGGCGACTCGTGCAGGATGGCCAGCAGATCGCCGGTGGAATACGTCCGGCCCGCGGCCTGCCACGTACGTCCTCCGCCAACGGCTGGGCGTCGCAGCGGTACGCGGCTGCCGTTCTCATCGATGAGAAACAGTAGGGTGTTCTCGTCCGTGACCAGCACCTGCGAGGAGTAGCCTGCAGCCTCCAATGCCCTGCCTTGCTCCGTCAAGGCCTCGTGCAGCTCGTCCGCATGCTCGATGGCGTACCGCAACACGGGCGCGCCCATGGCATGGAATTTGAGGCTACTGGCATCGAGCACGATGAGGCCATGCTCGCGAAAGACAGCGGTAATGAACTTGCCAAAACTGCAGGACAGCGTGTCCTGCGGCGTGTAGCTGGCGCGCAGCAACTCTGTCACGGGCGCAAAGCCTAACAACTCTTCCACTTCAGCTAGCACGGGCTCAATCGCCTCGCCTAGCAGCATGTCGCCCACCGGCTGGGCACGATGGCTCGGGAACTGTGACCGCAGCTTTATCAGACCAGATTTGCCCAGCAGCGTGGCCTGGTTGACCTCGTCCAGGTCGTGGTCCTCGGTCGCCATCCAGAACACCGGCACGTGCGGCACGCCCGCCTCGCTGGCGACCTGAGCCTTGCGTACGGCGGTGGCGGCCTTCAGCAACGTCAGTGCAGGCCCGCCGAACAGGCCCACCTGTTGGCCGGTGACCACAGCGCGCGCGCCATCGCGCAGCTTGTCCAAATTTGCAAAGGTCGACGCGCCAGCGCCGAAGCGGAGCGCTTGCTCCCGCAACGCTGTCACCAGCACGTCCCGGTCGGGCTGCAGCGCCGGAGTTGTTCCCTGTTTCCAGCAGTTGTCGAACGGACTACATGGATAGAAGCGTCGTACCGGGGCGTCTGCCGGCGCCGTGCGCATTTCCGTGTAATCACGGAAGATCTGCGGAAGGTGCGGCAGGATAGAGATGGGGTAACACTCGGCGCTCATACGTCCCGCAATCTTTCAACTCAGCTGGTTTGGCTCGCGCTATAGGATGCTGTGCCAGCTCGTAAGATGCAGATTTGTTAGCTTCTCTGTATGGCAGACGGCACACCGAACGATCCTACGCACACGCCCACGAACGCACCAGCACAGGGCTCTCAGGAGCTGCCAGCAGTGCCCGTGGCACAGCCGGAGCTGCCGGACGCGACCGCTACTGTGCTGGAGTCGCACCTGGCCTACCAGGGCAGGGTCTTCAGCGTGTACACAGAGCGCGTCCGCGAACCGGGCGGTGTGGAGGCCGTGCGCGACGTGGTGCGCCACAACGGCTCTGTGGTGGTGCTGGCGGTGGATGAGTCCACGAACCCCGCCGATCCGCTGGTAGTGGTGGAGCGCCAGTTCCGCCATGCCGCCAACAGCTACCTGCTGGAATTACCGGCGGGACGCGTGGAGCCGGGTGAGAACATCCGCGACGCGGCCGCGCGCGAACTGATCGAAGAAACCGGGTACCGCGCAACGCGTTGGACGAAACTCGTCCGCTACTACGCCAGCCCCGGCTTTGTGGGTGAGTGGATGGAAATCTACCTGGCCACCGGAATCGTAGCGGGCGAGGCGCAGCCGGAAGACGATGAGCGCATTGAGGTGCGACTCTTGCCGCTATCGGAACTGGTGCGCATGGCCACCGCTGGCGAGATCCACGACGGCAAAACCATTGTGGGCACGATGATCTATGCGCAGCGCCTGCGAGACGGGGCAGCGGTGCGGTAACGCGGCGGTCACCTGCCGCGCCTCACACAAGAGGCCCGCACTGAAGTTTCACGGAATGAAATTGCCGCAAAGTCGACGCGCTCACGCGGCATATTAGCCAATCGCGAACGGCACGGCCACCCGTCTACCTAACACCATCCTCGCGACGGATCGACTCGCGAGAACACGCTGTGATGGTGCACGACAGGGTGACGCGATGTCTCAGTACAAGGGCACAGTGAAGTGGTTCAACAACGCAAAGGGCTATGGGTTTCTGGGACGCGATGATGGCGGCGCAGATGTTTTTGTCCACTACAGCTCCATTCAGACCGAGGGTTACAAAAGCCTGAAAGAGGGCGACCCGGTGGAGTTCGACGTGATCCAGGGCAGCAAGGGACCGCAGGCCGACCAGGTTCTGCTGACACAGGCCGCTTAATTCATCCGGCGGCAGGCACCGTCTGCTGCCGGTAAGCTGGAACCATGGACAACATCACCATGGCGCGCCTCCTGGACGAAACGGCGGCGCTGTTGGAGATTGACGCCGCCGACCCGTTCCGCATTCGCAGCTATCGGCGTGCGGCGGAGGCAGTGGAGCAGCAGACGGCCTCGCTCGCCGGCATGGTGGACGACCCCAAGCAGCTGACCGCCATTGGCGGCATCGGCAAGGGTATGGCGGCCAATATTGTGGACCTGGTCAACACCGGGTCCATGCCGCTGCGTGACGAACTGCTGAAAAAGTACCGTCCATCCATGCTCGACCTCTTGCGCCTGCCGGGCATGGATCCCAAAACTGTGGCCCTGCTATGGAGCGCCCTGCAGATTGAGACCATGGAGCAGCTTGAAGCCGCGGGTAAAGCGGGCCACCTAACTTCATTGCCACGCTTCGGCCAAAAGCAGGTGGACAAAATCCTGAAGGGCATCGCCGATCACCGGCAGAACACGAGCCGCTTCCGCATCGACGTGGCCGAGGACTGGGCGACAAAGATCAGCGCGCTCATTCGCGAGTTCCCCGGCATCGACCAGATCACACCCGCCGGATCGCTGCGTCGCGGTAAGGAGTCCGTGGGCGACCTGGACCTGCTGGTGACCGGCCCGGCCTGTGGGGCAGATGTGGTCGCCGCAGCCGTAGAGCACGTCGCCGCCCTGCCGCTGATCGACACCCTGTTGGCCAAGGGCCAGAACAAGGTGAGCTTTACCCTGCGCAATGGCCTGCAGGTGGATGTGCGCCTGCTGCCCCGTGGAAGTTACGGTGCGGCGTTGCAGTACTTCACCGGTAGCAAGATGCACAACGTGCTGCTGCGCCAGCGCGCCCTGCGCCTGGGCTACACGCTGAGCGAGTACGCCCTGGCCCGCATGAACCCAGAAGAGGGTGAGGCCAACGTGGTCGCCGCCGCGCACGAGCACGAAATCTACGCCGCGCTGAAGATGCAGTACATCCCGCCAGAGCTGCGAGAAAACTGCGGCGAACTAGATGCCGCTGAGGCAGGTACCCTTCCCACGCTCATCACGCTGGATGACATTCGCGGCGACGTGCACATGCATACCGTAGCCACCGACGGCCGGGAGACCATCCGCGACATGGCCGAGGCTGCCGCTCGTCGTGGTAGGGCCTACATCGCCATCACCGATCACAGCAAAAATCTCGCCATGACCAACGGCCTGGACGATGCGCGCGCACAGGAGCACGTCCGCCGCATTCGCGAGGTCGACGCAGATATGGCCGGGCGCATCCGCGTCTTTGCCGGTATCGAGGTCGACATTCTGCAGGAAGGCGATCTCGACCTGAGCGACGAGACACTCTCGCAGATGGATGTGGTCATCGGCAGCGTTCATTCACACTTCCAACTGCCGCCCGACGAGATGACCGCACGCCTGCTGCGCGCCATCGAAAACCCCTACCTGCGCATCCTTGGCCACCCCACTGGCCGCAAGGTGCTGAAGCGTGACCCATACCAGTTCGACCTGGACGCGGTGCTGCGCCGGTGCGCGGAACTCGGTGTGGCCGTGGAGCACAACGCCGCGCCCGCCCGCGCCGACCTCCACGATCTGAACCTGCGCAAGGCCAAGGCGCTCGGCTGCAAAGTCAGCGTAAACACAGACGCGCACAGCATTGAAGACCTGGACAAGATGCGCTTCGGCATCACCCAACTGCGGCGCGCCTGGCTTACTGCAGCCGACATCCTGAACACGCTGCCAGCTGACGCCTTTCTTGCCGCCTTGCGGCCCAGACCTGTCACGGTGGAGGTGTAACGCATGGCCGAACTCAAACTGGATGCCGGAAACGAACGCCGCTCCATGCTCGTGCCTATTTTGCTGGCAGTGCTGCTATTGGCCGCTGCTGGTGCATGGTTCGCGAAGGTCTACCTCCATCCTGCCGTCACCGGCTCTGTGTCGGCGTCCAGCGTCTATCCCGTGCACGTGGAATACAAAGGACCCAAGTACCAGGGACCGGCCGCGATGGTGAGCGCAAACCAGACGGAAGATGCGCTCTACGTCGTCGCAAACGTCTCGCTGCAGAACCACTCCGAGATACCGCTGTTCCTCAGCAGCTTCCACGGCAGCTTCACCCTGGAAGATGGCTCGGTCATGCAGGCGAGCCTCATTGAGACCGCTGACCTGCCGCGCCTCATGAAGATGTTTCCGCAGCTCAAAGCGCTGGCAGACGCCACCGGCACGCAGCCGTTGCAGCGCGATCAGACGGTGGCAAAAGACGGCCAGGATCGCGGCTACCTGGTGATGTACTACAACATCCCGCCCGGCATCTGGGAGAAGCGCAAGGCTGCAGACGTGAACCTCGAGTTCTACCACCAGGACCCACTCACCCTGCCGTTGCCGCCGCGCTAGCTAGTGCAGGTGGCGCAAGGCACGCAGGAGCAAGGGTGCCAGCGTTGCCGTGATAAGTCCGTTCACGCCTATGGCAACGCCCGCAAATGCCAGCGGCAATACGCCCATGGGCACCACGCGCGCTGTGGCAATACCACTACCCGCGGTCCCCGCTGCCAAACCCGCAGCGGCTGGTTCGGTGACGCGCAAGGCCTTCATCAGAAACGGCAAACACACCGCCATCAGCACGCCTGCCGCGATGCCAAACACCGCGGTCAGGGCGGGCAAACCGCCAATGGTCTGCGACACGTCCAGCGCAATGGGCGTGGTCAGCGACTTCGGCAGCATGGTGAGCGCCAGCAGCCGGTCGCCGCCGCACAGCCGCACGGTGCCGTAGGCGCTAAGCGCGCCTGTGACAGACCCGGTCAGCAGTGCCAGCAACGTCGGTAAAAGGCTGCGGCGCAGGTGCTCCAACGAACGCACCAGCGGGATGGCAAGCGCCACCGTCGCCGGGCCCAGCAGGAAGTGCAGCAACTGGGCACTTTGGAAGTACTGGAAATAGGTCAGTCCAGTCAAGCGTAGCGCCAGCCCCACAATCAGGATGGCAATCAGCGTCGGGTTCGCCAGCGACGACTGCGTGCGTCGGCTTACGGCCACGCCCAGCAGGTATGCACCCAGTGTCAGCAGGATCAGGAACAGCGGCGAGGCCCGCAGCGCGCCCGCCATCACGCCTCCACCTCCGTGCGTGCACGCACCGTTGCGCGGCGGCTCAGCAACTGCATAACCCACGCCGTGACCGCAAACGTGAGCAGCGTAGACACTACCAGCGCCACCACGATCGGCACAAAGCCCGCTCGTAGGAGACCGGGGTAGGCGAATACGCCCGCACCCGCCGGCACAAACAGCAGCGGCAGCCAGCGCAGCAGCGTATCTGAAGTTTCCGCCAGCGCCGCATCCGGCGCACCACCACGCAGCAGCAGCCACGCCGCCAGCCCGGCCATGCCCAGCACCGGCCCGGGCAACGGCAGGTGCAGCAGGCGATGCACTGCCTCTCCCACGAACTGCGCCAACAGCAACACGGCAAACGCACGAAGTATCGACATACCTGCGAGAGTACCGCGGCTCGCGGCTCGCGATGCTACCATCCGGCCTATGCCTCAACCGCCAGCGCCACTGCTGCATGCACAAGGGCTCACCAAGCGCTACGGCCAGCACACCGTGGTGCAGGACGTGAGCCTACAGGTGGCGCGCGGCGAGGTGCTGGGCCTGGTGGGCGAAAGTGGCAGCGGCAAAAGCACCGTGGCGCGCATGGTGCTGCGCCTGGTCGAGCCAACGGCGGGTAGCGTCCACTTTGACGGCATTGACGTACTCCGCGCAGGCAAGGGCCAAATGAAAGCCATGCGCCGCCGCATGGGTGTGGTCTTCCAAGACCCCTATGGGGCGCTGAACCCGCGCATGCGCGTCCGCGACATTCTTGCGGAGCCGTTCCAGATTCATGGGCTGCAGCACCTCCACGGCATGCCGCTGGAAGAAAAGCTGCACGCCATGCTGGCAGAAGTTGGCCTTGAGACCTCCGCACTCGGGCGCTATCCACACGCGTTCAGCGGCGGTCAGCGGCAACGCATCAACATTGCACGTGCCCTGGCCCTGCGGCCTGAACTGCTGGTTCTGGACGAGCCGGTCAGCGCGCTGGACGTGTCCGTCGGTGCACAGGTCATCAACCTCCTGCAGCAGCTACAGCGGACGCACGGCCTGGCGTGCCTGTTCATCTCGCACAGCATGCCGCTGGTGCGTTACCTGTGCGACCGCGTGGCCGTACTGCGCGGCGGAGAACTCGTCGAGACCGGCCCGGTGCTGGAGGTCTGCGAACGACCCCAGGAGCTCTACACGCAGGCGCTGATCGCCGCCACGCCCAGCTTTGTACCCGCTGCGCTCCCGTAAACTGGAACGGTGAGTCACGAAGGCATACGGCTGATTTCGCAGGAAGAAAGCCGCCGCGCAGCGGTCGCGGAGCAGCCCCTGCCCCCCGCCGCCATTACACCGGCAAAGGTGCGCGTCGCGCTCACCGAGGGCACCGGCCTCAGCATCGACTGGAAAGACGGCCACCGTTCTCACTGGACCTTCCCGTTCCTGCGCGATGCCTGCCCCTGCGCCACCTGCCATGAGGAGCGAGAAAAAACCGGCCGCCGCCCGGGCGAACTGCGCCCCG
This sequence comes from uncultured Terriglobus sp., assembly GCA_937873305.1. Classification (GTDB taxonomy): domain Bacteria; phylum Acidobacteriota; class Terriglobia; order Terriglobales; family Acidobacteriaceae; genus Terriglobus. The sequence goes on along the minus strand of CALMOM010000177.1, from coordinate 15,947 downwards.
CGCCCAAACAGCTCCTTCCCATCTACACGCCGCCCGCGCGCCCGCTGGAGGCGCTGCCCATTGGCCGCTACGCGCTGAAATTCAAGTGGGCTGACGGTCATGAGAGTGGAATCTACTCGTGGGATTTCCTGCGCCGCCTGGACGCAGGCCTGCTCGGCTGAGTCTAAGAAAGCATGAACCACGTAGAAACTCTGCAGGCGCGCCTGCAGCCCCTATACCAGCAACTGGCCAACCATCCCTTGTACCACTCGCTGACCCAGGTAGACGATCTGCACCTGTTCATGGAGTCGCATGTCTTTGCCGTGTGGGATTTTATGAGCCTGCTTAAGACCCTGCAGCGCGGCCTGACCTGCGTGGATGTGCCCTGGTTGCCCGGCGCGGCGCCGGAGAGCCGCCGCCTGGTCAACGAGATTGTGCTAGGGGAAGAGAGCGATGTGTACGAGGGCATGGCCATCAGCCACTTCGAGTTGTACCTGCTGGGCATGCACAAAGCTGGCGCCTCGACGGCGGGCATCGACGCCCTGGTGGCTGCGCTGCATGACGGCAATGACGTCCGCACAGCGCTCAATGTGTGCGGTGCCCCTGCGGAGGCCGCCCGCTTTGTGCGCGACACCTTTTCGCTGATCGAATCACATGGGCTGCATGCCATTGCAGCGGCGTTCACCTTTGGCCGTGAAGACCTTATTCCCGACATGTTCCGCGGCCTGGTGCGCGACCTGAATCACGAGCTGCACGGCACGCTGTCCACGTTTGTCTGGTACCTGGAGCGCCATATCGAGGTGGATGGTGACGAGCATGGCCCCATGGCCCTGCGCATGGTCAGCACCCTGTGCGGTGAGGACGACCGGAAGTGGGCGGAAGCCGAAGAGGCGGCCACATTTGCGCTGAACGCACGCCTGCGGCTGTGGGACAGCATTGCCATTCGCATCGGCGCGGCAAAACTCCCTGCAGAGCAGTCTCAGGAGCCGGTACCGCAGGCAGTTTAGCGATTGCTACACCGTGCGGCGGGCAGCATTGGCGGCTTGGAATAGGTACACGCCCAGGACGCAGATGAGCGGTTCCAGCATGTGCCGAAAGCGCGCCTGCACCGTGACGGTGTAATACGGCAATGGCAGCAGAAGGAATGCCGCTGCAAACACCCAGCCACCGCGCACGCGCCGCAGCACCGCGAGCGTCACGGTCTGGCCCGCGGACGAGAAG
>CALMOM010000177.1:0-14737 GCA_937873305.1 uncultured Terriglobus sp. | reverse complement strand
CACGCCCAGCAGCCCGGCTAGCGACAGGAACTGGAACAATGCCAGCCGGGCATACTCCAGCACGCCTGCCTCCTCCACCGACTTCGGCACACCCATCCAGTACATCCACACGCGTTTGCCCGTCAGTTGAGCGAAGCGCCCGGGGTGTGTGCGAATCCACTGCTGCGCTTTTGCGCCCCGGTCCGCGACCCACGCGGGTTCGCCCATCGCGGTGTACTCGGCCAGAATGCGACGGTTCTCCAGCGGCACCGTCCTGCCCCATGGAAAGCCCATGGACCACGGCGAGTTGCCCTCGTAGTTTTCAGCGCCAAAGTTGTCGCGCAGGGGAATGAAGCGATGGAACACAGCATAGTTTCGCGCCGTCCACGGTGCCAACGTCAGGAGAAACAGCAACCCGGCAAGCGCCACCAAAGGCAGTCTGGGCAACAGGGTTCGCGAGTCGGGCACGTACCCTCGCAACACCCGTCCAGCGCGGCCAGTCACGGCAGACGCTGCGACAGGCTCGACCCCGCCCAAGCCCTCCGGAGCGAGCAGCACGTACAGCCCAAGCACCGGTAGCAGCAGCAGCGGCGTTGGATTCAGCAACGCCAGCACGCCCCACAACAGCCCGAAAGCAACCCACTGCTGCCATGTTTGCCGGGACGCGTCGCGTTCGCCCACACCTCGCATCCGCAGACTCAGCACCACAAGTGCCGTCAGGACCGCGGCGGTCGCGGACATCTCCCAGATCCAGCGCACGGCGTACTGCATCGCCGCCGGGTATAGCGCCCACAACCATCCGCTCCACAGCGCCACGCGCCGAGTAAAGCACCGGAAGCCGATCTCCCACACCAGCACCGCTGTCCACGCCGACAGCAATGAGTTTGCGGTGAGCAGAACCAACGCGGACAGCTGTGAGTACACGCCAAACACCTTGAACACGCCCGCGATCAGCACGGTGTAGAGCGGGGGCGTCCAGGCGGTGGGGCCGGTGTGTCCGGTGAACGGGTCACTGTACCCATGGCCGGTGGCCAGAGCCCGGCCGATGCGGCCCATCTCCCAGCCGAATTCAAAGTGGTCGTCAGACAGACGGATTTTATAGGTGTGCGCCAGGAGGATGTACGCAAGCCGCACCATGAAGGCGGTAGAAAACAGCCGCCAGCGGAAGAGCCGGTCGTCTCTCAGACTGGAGGCGGAAGGCTCCTTACGCGCATCCTGTGCGCTGGAAACTACCGGAGCACTACGCTGCCTCAAAGCGGAACGGCGGCGGCTGCACCATGGCTAAATCCGGCACCGCGTCCAGGCTCATGGCCGGGACATCCTCCAGCGGCAGCACGGCCAACTGGTCCAGCACGGCAGTTGCAGCCTGCACGACCGCTGGGTCTAACCTGCTCTCCATCTCGACTGCTAGCTGCCGCTGGATTTCAGCGGGATCTAAGTCGGGCCGGTAGCTGCGCGAACTCAGCATGGCCGTCAATACATCTGCCACCGCCAGGATACGTGCCTCGGTGGAGAGCTGGTCTCCTGCCAGCCGGTCCGGGTACCCGCTGCCGTCCAGCCGCTCATGGTGCTGCCGAACCAGCTTCGCAACGTCTCCAAAGGCCTCGATCCGCGAGAGGATTTCAGCACCTACCTCAGGATGGTGCCGCACCACTGCCAACTCCGCGACGCTTAAGCTGTCCGGCTTATCCAGGATGGTGTTCGGAACGCTCAGCATGCCGATGTCATGCAGCAGCGCGGCACGGCGCACGAGCTCGACTCGCTCGGGTGCAATCCTCATGGCGCGGCTGATGAGCACAGCCAGTTCCGCGGTGGCGACAGAGTGGCGAAAGCTGAACGGGCTTTTCGCATCCACCACATCGGCGAATCCGCTGCAGATCAAGTTGACGTCCCGGTCGGCCAGGAAAGCAGAATTGGGATCCAGCGCCAGAACATCGGCCCGCTGCAGGGAGGCGTCGTCACCCGGCAGGCAATCCTTCCACAGGACGCCATGCCGGTAGAGGCTTTCGGCGGCACAAACGACGGTCGGGTCATACCATTTGCCGGACCGCTGCAGGAGCGTTTCCATGGCGCGCGCGGGGCCATACTCACTGCAAAACAGGTCCAGGTGCTGTGCCACGGCGCAGACGCGCGCCAGCAAAGGAATCTCTGTGCCGCGAAGGTGGTCGGGCAGGCCCATACCATTCCAGTGCTCGTCCAGCCCGTAGACCGCGGCGCAGGTGTTAATACTCATGCCAAGCTTGTGCAGGATGGCCGCACCACGCTCACATCGTGCTTCGATCACCTCAGCCGTCAGATCGCCAGGTGCGCGCAGCATGCGGTAGACCTCACGCATTCTGCCCCACGCGTCCTCATCCGGGGCCACGTTGTTCCAAACAAAGGACATGGCCTCGCCATTGACTTTGCCCAGCTTTTCGCGGTCCATTAGCTTGAAGTGGCGCTTGACGATCTGATCGTCCGCGCGAAACGCCTCTGCCATGCGCGCTGCATTGCCACTACAACCGATGTCTTTCAGCAGCAGCGCGTAGTAGAGTTCGGCTAATTCCTCCGCACGCATGCCCACTTCCACGCCTATGCGCGTACCCAGCAGGCACGTCCTGACCGCATGGCCAGGTCGCGCGCCCTCCGTTACATCCAGTACGTATGACAGTGCGGATAGCACTTCGCCCAATGTCATGGCTTGTGGAGCCCCTTGGAACTGCGTCTGTCTCGACATGCCTTGGACACCCCTATACTACCCGGGCGAACGGCTTGAGACGACGCCTTACAGACTTGTACGCACGACAACTCTACGCGGATGTACACATCACAAACAAATGAAAATAACATGGCGCACTAGCAGAAGCTGCAGGCCGGCAGAACTAATGGTAAGCTCTACCGGCCCTCGACTGATCGCTCTTAGTTGCCCTCGAAATTAAGCGAGGCGGAGTTGATGCAGTACCGCATGCCCGTGGGATTGGGCCCGTCGGGGAAGACGTGGCCCAGGTGCGCGCCGCAGTTGCTGCACACCACCTCCACGCGCCGCATCCCGTAGCTCCGGTCTTCAATGGCCTCAATGGCGTCCGCGCTAACCGGTTGGTAGAAGCTCGGCCACCCGCTACCGCTCTCAAACTTCGTCCCCGACGTGAACAGGGGGGCGTTACAGGCACCGCAGTGGTACACGCCATCCGCATGGTTCTCATACAATGTGCCCGTAAACGCGCGTTCCGTACCCTTTTCGCGCATTACGTGGAACTGCTCCGGCGAAAGCAGTTCCCGCCATTCCGCCTCGGTTTTGTGCACGCGGCGGGGCGTTTCGGTACCGGTCTTTGCAGTGGTTGCCATGGTCGTTCTCCCTACTGGTTAGACGCAGGAAGCGCCCTCCGCGCACCATGCAGCCGTCGCTGTCTACGCCGCCGGGTAGCGCGCCAGCACCTCGATTTCGACAAGCGCATCTTTTGGCAATCGAGCCACTTCAATCGTCGAGCGCGCGGGAGGAATCACCCCTTCCGGGGCAAAGCTCTCGCCGTAAATCGCGTTCATGGCGACGAAATCACCCATGTCCTTCAGAAACACGGTCGTCTTCACCACGTCGGCGAAGCGGAGGCCCGTCGCGCGCAGGACAGCCTCCACATTGGCCAGCACCTGGCGTGTCTGTGCCTCGAGCCCGCCCTCGACCACCTCGCGTGTTGCAGGGTCAAACCCAACCTGCCCGGACAGGAACAAAAGATCGCCTGAGCGCACTGCCTGCGAGTAAGGGCCGATGGCGGCGGGTGCATCGGGGGTTGAGACAGCGGACTTTTCGTTGGGCATACCGTCATGGTACCCGGACGACACGTCAGAATGACGCCACACAGCAGTCCGCGGTCGGCGCATCAGAAGCGTCAAGGAGTTCACTCTATGAACACTCGCACGCTGGGCACACTTGACATCCCGGTTAGCCCCATCATGCTGGGTGGCAACGTCTTTGGCTGGACGGTCGACGAGCAGACCTCATTCGCCATTCTGGACCATTGGACAGACCGCGGCTTTAACTTCATCGACACGGCGGACGTGTACTCGCGCTGGAAGCCCGGCAACAGCGGCGGCGAGAGTGAGACCATCCTGGGCAAGTGGTTCAAGCACTCCGGCAAGCGTGAGCAGGTTGTGCTGGCCACCAAGGTTGGCTTCGACATGGGCGACGGCAAGAAGGGCCTGAGGGCCGCCTACATTAAAGAAGCCGCTGAAGCCTCACTGCGCCGCCTGCAGACGGACTACATCGACCTCTACCAGGCCCACACCGACGATACAGAGACGCCGCTCGAAGAGACGCTGCGCGCCTTCAACGACCTCGTCCAGGAGGGCAAAGTGCGCGTGCTGGGCGCCAGCAACTACACGGGTCGCCGCTTGCGTGCCGCTGAAGAGGTCGCACGCAACGCCGGCTGGGATCGCTACCAGACCCTGCAACCCAACTACAACCTGCACACCCGTGAGGACTACGAGCGCGACCTGGCACCGGTCGTCGCGGAGTTTGACCTGGGCGTAATCCCTTACTTTTCACTAGCCAGCGGATTTCTTACCGGCAAGTACAAGACCGTCGCCGATACCGAGGGCAAGGACCGCGGCAGCCGCGTGAAGGAGTTTTTCGACGCGCGTGGTGAGCGCATCCTGCAGGCGCTGAACACGGTCGCCGTGCAGACAGGTGTAAAGCAGGCCTCCATCGCACTGGCATGGCTACTGTCGCGGCCCAACATCCTTGCACCCATTGCCAGTGCCACCAACACAGAGCAACTGGAAGACCTGTTCGCGGCTGCAGATCTCGAGCTGTCGCCAGAGCAGCTTTCATTGCTGTCGGAGGCGGGCCGATACGATGCCGTCGCGCAGGAGCCAGCCATGGCCGGAGCTCTGCCCGTCGAGTAGCGCAGCCCGCTCCCGCGCGTGCTCTGGTACACTCGTTGAGTTGGTTGGCCGGGCGAATCAGGCTCCTCGGCTGCAAAAACCGGCGGGTTCGGGGAGTGGCTCAGCCTGGTAGAGCACCTGGTTCGGGACCAGGGGGTCGGAGGTTCGAATCCTCTCTCCCCGACCACTTATTTTAGGCAGGCGGCAGCTTCGGCTGCCGCGCTTTCGTTTGTGGCATCAGCGCGCAAACGCCATCTGACGCACAGCTTCCGGCGTTACTCCGTGCTCTCGCAGCGACCGCAGGCTTCGGGCCGCATCCCGCTTGGCCAGCCGCTCGCCACCCTTGTTCAGGACGAGTGCGCAGTGCGCCCAGCGGGGTTCCGCGTAGCCCAATGCGCGCTGCAGCAGGATCTGCCGCGCCGTGGACCGCAACAGGTCGCGCCCGCGCACCACCTCTGTGATGCCCATGGCAGCGTCGTCCATCACGGAGGCGAGCTGGTAGCTGGGCACGCCGTCGCGTCGTAGGACGACGAAGTCGCCGAAGTCTCTCCCGGCCACAAACTCCTGCGGACCGGCAATCGCGTCCTCGAAGGCAACACGCTGCCCGTCCGGCACATGGAACCGCCACGCCGCCGCAACAGCACCGCCTTGGAGTTCGAGACTTGTCTTGTCTTCGCCGGGCCTGCAGGTTCCGGGCCTACACGTGCCCGGGTAGACCGGCTCGTCTTCATCGTCTGCATGGGGCGCATGCGCTGCCGCGGCCAGGTCGCGCCGCGAACACAGCCACGGGTACACCGTTCCACTCGCCCGCAGTTGCGCAAAGGCATCCTGGTACAGGTGCAGCCGCTGGCTCTGCCGCACTGGGTGCCCTTGCCACGCGATGCCCAGCCATGTCAGGTCTTCCACGATGCCTGCCAGAAACTCAGGCCGTGAGCGCTGCGCATCGAGATCGTCCACGCGTAGCAGCAAGGCACCCTCCGCAGCCGCCGCGCGCTGCGCCGCGCTTAGAAATGTTCGCGCATGCCCCAGGTGCAGGTAGCCGGTGGGCGAGGGCGCAAGGCGGCCACGGTAAAACGCTGGAGTCAGCGCAAATGCACTGTCGGTCACAAGGAAATTTCACCTGAAGAACTCTTGCTTAGACGGCAGCGTGCGTTGGTGCAGCACACGTACTACCTTCACTTCAGTTTGGAGCAACCGGTAGAAGATCACGTGCCTGCCCTGCTCAATGCGTCGCAGCCCTGGCCGTACGTCCATTGCAAAGCCGTCCGAGCAGGGGTGATCCTGTCAACAGATCACAGCAGTTTCTAAGTTGGCCTAGGTATCGCCAGGCCTGCTCCTCACCCCATTGCTCAGCCGTGTAGCGACCGATGCTCAGCAAATCTGCGGTCGCTTCTACGAATAGCGCAACTTCATCGTTCTCGAACGAGCCCTAATGCTTCGTAGATGCGCTCGAAAACACCATCTTCTGCAACTCCGCTCGCATCACCCTCGTCGATTGCCACGCGAAGAGCAGCCAGCTTTTCTTCTTCGGTAGGTTCGAACCCAGGATCATCTGGCAGGGGACCGATTACAAGAGTGCGTCGCACTGACTTGGCAAACTGTTCCTGAGTTGCTCCCATTGCCTTGCCTCCTGAACTGACCCTGTGGCTGCCGTGCACCTACAGCCTACTCCTCGTCCTTTTCCTTCAATCCCGCGACCACGCTGAAATCTTCCAGCGTCGTCGTATCGCCCTTTACTTCTCCCGTGGCAGCCAGTTCGCGCAAAAGCCGTCGCATGATTTTGCCGGAGCGCGTCTTGGGCAGCGCCGGGGTAAAGCGGATGTCGTCCGGTCGCGCCAGCGCTCCGATTTCTTTGGCTACGTGTTTCTTAAGTTCGTCTTTTAGTCCGGGCGTGGGCTCCACGTGGTCTCCGAGGGAGACAAAGGCGATGATGCCCTCGCCCTTCATCTCGTCCGGCCGGCCCACCACCGCGGCCTCTGTCACGGCACGGTGCGCCACCAGCGCCGATTCGATCTCCATCGTGCCCAGGCGGTGACCGCTTACGTTCAGCACGTCATCCACGCGGCCCATCAGCCAAAACTCGCCGTGCTCATCCTGCCGTGCGCCATCGCCCGTGAAGTAGCAGCCCGGCACCTCGCTCCAGTAGGCCTGCTTGTAGCGCTCAGGGTCACCGAAGATGGTCCGCGCCATTGCGGGCCAGGGCTTGCGAATGACTAGCAGGCCGCCGTGTCCCGCAGGCACCGGCTCTCCACTCTTGGTCACGATCGCGGGCTCCACTCCAAAAAACGGCAGCGTCGCCGTGCCCGGCTTGGTGCTCACCGCGCCGGGAAGGGGCGCGATCATGATGCTGCCGGTCTCCGTCTGCCACCATGTGTCGACAATGGGGCAGCGCTCATGGCCGATCTCGCGGTGATACCACATCCACGCCTCGGGGTTGATGGGTTCGCCCACCGTGCCCAGTAGCCGCAGTGTGCTTAGGGTGTGCTTGCGTACGGCATCCGCGCCCCACTTCATAAAAGCGCGGATCGCCGTCGGCGCGGTGTAAAAGATGGATACCTTGTGCCGGTCCACCATTTGCCAGAATCGATCCACGTCAGGCCAGTTCGGTGCGCCCTCGTACAGGAAGACCGTAGCCCCGTTCAGCAGTGGGCCGTAGATCACGTAGCTGTGCCCAGTAATCCAACCCACGTCTGCCGTGCACCAGTACACGTCCTCCTCGTGCAGATCGAAGATGTACTTCGTTGTCAGCAGCGTGCCCACACCGTACCCGGCCGTGGTGTGCACCAGGCCCTTGGGCTTGCCTGTGGTTCCACTCGTGTACAGGATGAACAGCGGGTCTTCGCTTTCCATTGGCTCCGCCGCACACTGTGCTTCGGCCGACTTTAGCTCGTCCTGCAGCCAGCGGTCACGGCCCTCCTGCATGTGCACGTCATGGCCGCTGCGGCGATGTACCAGCACCGTTTCCACGCACGTGCAGCGGGTGAGTGCCTCGTCGGCAATCGCCTTCAGCAGCACGTCCTGCCCACGCCGAAAGCTGGAATCCTGCGTGATCAAGACCTTGCACTGTGCGTCGTTCATGCGGTCAGCCAGCGCCTGCGCTGCAAAGCCGCCAAAGACCACGTTGTGCACCGCACCCAGGCGGGCGCATGCCAGCACCGCGATCACCGCCTCTGGGCACACACCCATGTAGATTGCAACGCGGTCGCCCTTCCGAACGCCGTAGCGCTTCAGCACATTGGCAACGCGCTGGACCTCGGCATAGAGCTCCAGATAGGTAAGCGAACGAACTTCACCGGGTTCGCCCTCCCACAGCAGCGCCATCTTGCCTGCGCGGCTGCCCAGCGCGTGGCGGTCTACGGCGTTGTGGCACAGGTTCAGCCGGCCGTCACCAAACCACTTCGCCACGGGATCGTTCCACTCAAGCACTTGCGTCGGCTCGGTAAACCAGTCCAGTTCTCGCGCCTGTTCGCGCCAAAAGCCCTCGTTGTCCTCAATGGAGCGGCGATACATCGCGTCGTACTCCGCGCGGCTGCGGATGTGGGCACGCGCCGCGAACTCCGCCGGCGGCGGAAAGCTGCGGTCTTCCCGCAGGGACGATGTAAACGACTGGGCTTGCTGCACTTCAGGCATCTCTGCGAACGTTCCTCTGCCGCTGAATCGGCGCTACAGCGCCAACAGGGGCGCGACTGATTCTAGCTGTTCCGTGTAAGCCCTTGCTGCTGACAAGTGGCCACGCAAAAGGGCAGCCCGAAGGCTGCCCCAGTGTTGTACTGCCACGACAGGCCTACAGCGCCTGAACGTTTTCTGCCTGCCAGCCCTTGGGTCCCTTGACCACATTGAACTGCACAGCCTGGCCTTCCTGTAGCGAACGGAAGCCGTTGCTCTGAATCGCCGTGTGATGAACGAAGACATCCTCGCCAGACTGGCGGCTCAGAAATCCAAAACCCTTGGCGTCGTTAAACCACTTCACTGTTCCCTGTTCCATGTTGTTGCTCCCTGTGCTCACTTTGAGCCGATGTACCGCCGGACGCAATCGGTAGCTTGCACGTTCAACAAACCAGGCAACACAGACCAGATCAATTCCACGATTACGCTAGAGAATACGCGACGGCGCGTGCGGACGCAAAGGTTAAATCGAAAGTAACTCTCAATGGCGTTGCTCGAACCGTGTTTTGTAGTTGAAAGGTGCATTTGTGCATCGGATAAGACGTGTTTTGACGAAGCAACCCGCACTGAAACGCTTTAACGAAGCACGAATGCGCGTAGACGAACGCCTTTCAGGTGCCTCAAGGACGAATTTTGTCCGTTTCATTCGATGGTCGTGGTGCGCTACTTCGCACCATTTCTGAGGCGTTGATGCCACTCCCACGCAGTCTCGACGATTGTGTCCAAATCCGCGAATTTTGGCCGCCAATCGAGTTCGCGTCTCGCCTTGTCCGAGCTGGCCACTAGCACGGCAGGATCGCCAGGGCGGCGGGGCTCTTCCACCACGGCAATCGGTCGACCGGTCACGCGGCGGGCACTGTCAATGACTTCTCGCACGGTGAAGCCCTGCCCATTGCCCAGGTTATAGACCGCTGAAGATTGACGGCTCAGCGATTCCAAGGCGAGCAGGTGTGCCGCTGCCAGGTCGGCCACATGAATGTAGTCCCGGACGCAGGTACCGTCCTTCGTGGGGTAGTCCTGGCCGAAGATCTTGATTTCTTTGCGGATGCCGAGCGCGGCGTCCAGCACCAGCGGAATCAGGTGCGACTCTGGTTCATGGTTCTCGCCATAGCCCTCCATGGCACCGGCCACGTTGAAGTAGCGCAAGGTAGCATAGCGCAGGCCAAACTGCGTGCCAAACCACCGCATCATGTGCTCGCTCAACAACTTGGACTCGCCGTAGGCATTGGTGGGCTTGAGTTCGTCGCCCTCCTCGATCGGGGTGCGGCGGGGCTCCCCATAGCAGGCGGCCGTGGACGAAAAGACCAGCCGGTCGGTACCCGTGGCGTGCATCGCCTCCAGCAGGGACAGCGTGCCGACCGTATTGTTGCGAAAGTACACGTCCGGACACTTCATACTTTCGCCAGCCTCAATCAGCGCGGCAAAGTGCAACACACCATCGAACCGGGTGCGGCTCAGCGTGTCGGTCAGCAGGGCTTTGTCGTGCAGGTCACCATGAACGAAGTCGGCGTCGGTCGGCAGGGCTTCGCGGCGACTGTGGCAGAGATTGTCGTAGACCGTGACAGAGTCACCCCGACCCAGCAGGACCCGCGCCACGGTGCCGCCGATGTACCCGGCACCGCCCGTCACTAAATACTTCATGCCGCCGCTCCTCTGCGCCAGAATGAAACTGGCGGACATCACATTCTTGCACGCACTGTATCCCAAAGACGGGCAACGGCGTCTTACGCCTCAGGTGAAATGTGGGTCAGCAGGCGCAACAGACGCCGTTCGACTGCGTTTTACCGTACAGCGCTTACCATAAGATGTACGGAAGGGCGTGTACAGACTTGCAATAACTGCCGGCTAGAGCCAATGAGTGTCCTGAGTCTGAACATCTGATTGCACTGGCCGATGAAGCATGTGGGCGCAACTGACCCAGGTGACCCTTCCACGCCGAACTCCAACGCGGACCATGGGAATGACGTTCTTTTATGTCGAATCAGCAGCTTGAAGACCAGCCACAAGAGACTGCCGTGCCGCTACGCACCCCACCCGCCGACCCCGGTGTGGGCCGCCCAAGCCCCGCATTTCGTGATTTCGGCGTGCTGGATGCTGGCAAACAGACCAAAAGCTCCGTTGCCACCTCTCTCATTGTCAACGGCGTGGCGTTACTGCTGGTGCTGCTGGTCAGCCTGACCGCAAAAAAGATCATTAAGCCGGTCGCCGTAACCACCCTGACGGCACCGGTCGAGCCACCGCCACCACCTGAGCCAAAGCCGCTGCCGCCACCACCTAGGCTGGTAACGCCGCCTCCGGTCAAGGTGGAAGTACCACCTCCCCCGCCGGACACACCTAAGATCGAAGTGCCGGAGCCGCCCAAGGTACAGCCTGTCATCACCAAGGCTGCGCCCATGCCCGCACCACCCAATCCCGCGCCGAAGGCCGTTACACCACCGCCCGCGCCTAGGCCGGCGGCCGTGAACATCGCCCAGGCAGCCTCCATCCCGAACAATGATGCGCACCCTTCCGCCATTCGGCTCGGCAGCCAGACCAATCCGATTAACAACACCGCAGGTCCGGCAGTGTCAAACATCAACCTGGGCCGCAGCGGCGCTCCCGGTATGCCCGCAGGCAACAGCGGCTTTGGGCCACCGTCGCGGGTCTCCATCGCTGGTTCCGGCTCGCCCAACGGCTCCATGGGCGGGCGCGACACTGGCCCGCAACCCATCCGTGGTATCAGCACCGGTGTACCCGGGGCGACGGGTCCGGCAAATGCCCGGCCCGTGGGTGCCATCCAGATCGCCAAGGCTATCCCTCCGCCGGCAATCGCAAACGCTCAACCTACGGCAACCCCCGCGAAGGTGGCTCCCAAGCTCGTGTTCAAGCCGCGCCCCGAATACACCGAGGAAGCCCGGCAGCTGCATTTGGAAGGGACGGTCTACGTGAAGATTCACGTCGCTGCGAGCGGCACCGTCTCTGTTGTAGGAGTACAGAGCGGGCTTGGCCACGGGCTCGATCAGTCTGCAATCAAGGCTGTGCAGAGCATGCGCTTCCAGCCCGCCCTGCAGAATGGGCAACCGGCGGACTGGGACGGTGTAGTGAATGTGAACTTCCAGTTGGCAGGGTAGCAAGGTACGTTCCGCAAACGCCGGGCAATCTGGCAGGATGAAGATCAGACACGCTGGCCACCAACATCTGGAGGGTGCCAGCAGGAGCAGACGATGATTAAAGTGTTTCGAACAGCCTGCGTACTTTCCACGGCAGCTGTCCTTTTTGCCGGCTCGGCTATCCCGGCGCGCGCGGCATTTCCTGTCTTCGGCAAGAAAAAGACTGAGGACTTGCCCGCACGCAAGCTGACTCCGGCACAGAGCGAGCTGATCGACAAGGCCATCGCTCGCGAGGCTGAGGTCGTCAAGGCCATACAGGAGCGTTCCCCGCTGGTCGAAACCTACATCCAGAACATGAAGCCGGACCCCGCCATGCTGCAGGTGCCCGCGTCAGACGAGCACTTTCTGGGCCGCGTCGATTTCAAGAAAGTGCTGAACGGCGACGTATACCAGACGGAGGACGCCCACAAGAACACCGGCAAACTTGGTTTCTTCAAGAACTCCCTGTCGTACATTACCAATCTCAATAAAGAGCTGCACCTCCAGTTCAACGAAACCGGTTTCATCCAAATGATCCTGATCGATGCCCATGGCTTTGATCGGAACGAATACAACTTCGGCTTTGTGCGGAACGACTTTCTCGGCACGGTGCCCACGATGGTCTTTGACGTGGAGCCAGCCAAGGGCAGCAAGCGTGGGCGCTTCTTCGGTCGCATCTGGGTCGAGCGGCGTAACGGCAACGTGGTTCGCTTCAACGGCTCGTTCGCCGGTACCCAGAAGGATTACAAGGAGTATTACCACTTCGATTCGTGGCGCACGAACGTGCAGGAGAACCTCTGGCTGCCCACCAGCTTCTACGTGGAAGAGAGTGACGAACGCAGCGCCGAGCACACCGTCAAATTCAAGGCCGTCAACCACATCTGGGGTTATGCGCTAAAGGCACCGCCGAGCGAGGCGGAAAATGTCGACGTGCAGGTGCAGGGCGCGACGGATGTGTCTGCCGATGCACAGGACGTGTCGCCGTTGGGCGCGCAGCGCGCGTGGGTGCAGCAGGCCGAAGACAACGTGGTCAATCGCCTGTACCAGGCAGGCCTGCTGGATGCGCCCTCAGAGTTTGACAAGCTGATGGAGCAGATTGCCAACAACGTGCTGGCATACAACAACATCCAGACCGCACGGCCCATCCGCGTGCGCACGCTGCTGACGGAGCCGCTGGAATCGCTGGCGATTGGCAACACTATTGTCGTCTCCAAGAGCCTGATCGACACGACCGCCGTACCCGGCAACAACAACGAGCAGGTCAACAACCTGTACGCCATCCTTGCCTTCCAGGTGGCGCATATCATCCAGGGCCATCGCCTGGACACCAAGTACGCCTTCAACGACCGGCTGCTCTTCCCTGACACCTCGGCCTTTGTGCGTATCCCCATGCACCACACCGACAAGGACAATGAGGAAGCGGCCAAAAAGACCGTGGAACTGTTGCAGCCCAAGGAACTGACCGCCGCTGCGAGCCAGTTTGGCCTGTACCTTGCGCAGTTGGGTGAGCGTTCGAAGGCGTTGACGTCTCTCGACGAACCCATGCTGGGCGATTCGCTCATCAAGGATCCCAAGACACGCACCTTATGGCTGCAGCCGCTGGTGAGCACCGGTGAAAAGCTGGATGTGGCGAATCTGAAGCAGAACGCCGCGATGCCGCTCTCCAGCTTCCTGCGGTATGACCCGTGGACAGACCAAGTAGTGCAGATGCACACCGCCTTTGAGCCGCTGCTGTCGGCCCGCGACAAAATGCCGTTTGAGGTCACGCCGGTGTATCTGCGGCTGACGTACTACAAGACGCCCACAACCGCCCTCGACCAGGCTGCCGCCGCAGCTGCTGCCGCGGGTGCTAACACGGCTTCTCCGGTACCTGCCTCAGCGCCGGCCGGAGGCGACACGACACTCACCCCAGCAACCAATACTGCGCCTCCTGTAGCTGCCCCGTCCGCGGGAGCGCCTCCACAATAATCTAAAAGCCCGCCGCCGGACTATAACTCGTCGGCGGGCGTAGGCTGTGTTGCTGCACCACACTGTTCCAATTGCGCCATTCTCCTGGCGATTTCCTCTGCCTTTGTCGCAACGAGAGGTGATCCCCCCGTATGCGTCTTTCGTACCGGCAGCACCGCAAAGCCGAATTTTCAGCCAAGTCTCCTTTTCCAGGCACTTCGTCGCCGTGGCGGGCTTTCGTGGCCTTCTTGTTTGCAGGCGTCGTCCTGACAGAAACAGCGCAGGGCCAGCAAACCGCCCCGGCAGCAATCCGCTCGAAGATGCTGCAGGTGGGAGGAGGCTTCACCCTGGACGATCCTGACTACTCGCAACCGCGCTTTCGAGGCGGCTCTGTGTACGCGACGCTGGACTTTCGCTCGCACCTGGGCGTCGAGTTTATGTTTCATCAGGAGAACACCCCACGCAACGACAACCTCAGCGAACGAACCTATGAATTGGGTCCGCGCTATGTCTGGCACCTGTCTGCGGTTGAACCGTACGTCAAAGTCAGCTATGGCCGCGGGGTGTTCAACTACCCTTTCAACGCAGCCAACCTGGCCTACAACATGGTGACGGGAACGGGAGGCGTCGACATTCGGGTTCAACGACACATCGTTCTGCGTGGCGAATACGAGTATCAGCGTTGGGTCAACTTCCCGCCAAACGCACTTACGCCGCAGTTGGTGACTGTGGGCGCAGCCTACCGCTTTTAGGCCACCAACGGAAGAGGCACCCCGCGATCAGGGGCTGCCCTCTCACGACCGGTGCATACCAGTTAGAAGTGGTATGCGATGCCGACGTGCGGCATGGAAATGACCTCGTACCGCCCTGTCTTGAAGTTGTCGTTATCGAGTTTAAAGCTGGGCGACTTCGCGAGAAAGCCGCGGTACCCTGCACGAATATCGAAGCTGGGGCTGATCTCGTAGGCGACGCCAGCACCAAAGAAACCGCCAAGCATAATCTGACTTTTGGCATCGAGCTGCTGCGTGTCGAAATCGCGGATGACGCCGAACTGCATGGCTCCCACGCCCACTTCAGCAAAGGGGTTATATCTGCGGTAGTTGCGGCTGTAAACGTAACTGACAGAGAACTCCAGCTGACGTGTGTGCACCTGGTGGTGC
>CALMOM010000176.1:5012-14236 GCA_937873305.1 uncultured Terriglobus sp. | reverse complement strand
GTATCCCTCCGTAGTGGAGCTTCCAAACAGCGCCAGGGTGCCTTGGTACTGTCCGTACACATCAATTCCATTGATCAATAGCCAATCGCCAAGAGTTTCCGTGTAGCTCGCACCGCTGGCATCCGCCGTGTGGTCACCAGAATTCTTTGGTGATCGGTAGTTAGTAATGAACAGCGAGTAATGACGTGAGACCGGCCCAAAAATGCCTTTCAGGTAGACAGAGATAGCTAACGTCTGCCCATATGAAAACGTTAGCGACACCGGGTCTGACACCACCACCTGACCCGGCGCGATGGTGATGCCTGGTTGCCCCGCAAACGCGAGTGCAACATCGTGCGAAGGGTCTACGGCATTGGAACCGTCTTGCCCAATGGAAAGACGTGCCGCACCAAGCGTCACAGGCGTCGTGCCATAGACGTTGGAAAAGCGTACCCGTTCCTGCGTACCGCCCAATGTTGGTGTCACCAGAAAGCGGAAGCTCTGGTCGCTGCCGCTGTTCTCAGCGGTTGCGCTTGCATTGGTCATTGCGCTGCCCCAGGCCCCCGCCCATAGTGCCGGTCGTACTACCGGGGCAGGAGTGGCTGTGCTGGTCAGCAACGAAGTCACTGGCTGGCCACAGCCTACAAGACTAAGACACAAAAGCAAAATGTTTAAAGAGCTTAACGACTTCAACACCATAGATGCTCTATACCATACGACTCACGTGTGTCTGTGCGTTAAACATACTGACAAACTGCTAAAAACATTAACGTCCTGCAACTGCGTTCAACGGTATTGCGCTGTTCTGAACTACGTACCCCGGGCCGTCGGGGTGGAAATTATCGCCGGAGTTCAGGTTGGGAATCATGAAGTCTGGGTGAGCGGGGTATGCAAGTACCTTGTCAAAGTCTGCAATGGCAACCACCCCCGGCAGAGTTGCAGCGGTCGTACGCACCCAATCGTTAAACGCTCTTCGCTGAGTGGAGCCGGGGTTTTCTGGGCCGGGATTGAGGTCTCCATCGTAGGGCGAAGCCGTGGTCGGTACCGGTTGACCTGTCGTGCAGTACTCAGCAGGCGGCAACGTGGCTAGAATCACCCGCACCTTTGCAGCAGCCGCTTGCGCAATGATGTTGCTGATAGAACCCTCAACGGTAGTCGCCGGCAGGCAGCCGCCGCGTATGTCAATGCCGCCAATATAGATCACCACGGCGACGATGCCAGGAAGTTGCAGGACGTCATGGTTAAAGCGGTCAACACCGGCAGTCACAATGCCTGCCCGTGAGTTGGCGTCTTCGCCTGCTGTATCGCCCGAGAATGCGGCGTTGACAACACCAAAGTTATAACCTGCTTCAAGCAGTGATTGTGCTAGCAGATCAGATGGCCTATTAGTGATCTGACCCGGGACTGCAGTTTGGCTGACAGGGTAGGAATTAGAGCTCCCCAGGTTTGAGTTGTGGCCATCAACAGAAGAGCTCCCGAAGAAAGCCACCGTCCCCTGATAGGGTCCGTATGCTTCAACGGCACTCACCAGCAGCCACTCTGTATTTGTACCCGTAAAGCTGTTGCCGGACGTGTCTGCCGTAACATCGCCTACGTTCATAGCCGAGCTGTAACTATTCGAGAAGCCTGCATCGTGCTGTGTGAGCGGCGAAAACGTGCCTTTGAGGTAGACAGATACTGCCAGCCACTGGCCATGGAGGTATGAGATCTGAACTGGGTCCGAGTCAACCTCCTGATTCGCCTGTAAGGTGACGCTTTTGCTGCCGTTAAACGTCAGGCCCGCATCGTGGGCGGCGTCTACTGACGCAGAACTGTCTCCGTTGCTGGCAACGGAGAGGCGGGCTGCGCCAATGGTAACCGGCGTCGTGCCAAAATAGTTCGAAAAGTGAACTCGCTCCTGCGTGCCGCCGATGGTGGGGTACACCAGGAAGCGGAAACTTTGCTCAGATCCGCCTGTGTTCTGTGTCGAAGCCAGGGCATTCTGCGACGATGCGCCCCAGGCCACTACCCATTGCGAGGGACCGATGGCGCTTGCGGTAGCGATCGGCAAAGCAGACGTACCCGAACAGCTTTGAAGCGTGAGCAGGACAGAAGCCATCAACAGCACGATAAGAGCTCGTAGTGTGAACATGGTGTGTCGTAAGACGCAGAGTCGGCGTGCTTGGGGACGATTGCCGCTCAAACGAGTAGCAAAAGGTGCCTTATTGAAACGCATTACGATACGTTAACAAGCAAACTGCAAGTCCACACGCAAAGAACCGCTGCAACTCGCGAGTACAGGCTCACCCTAAGTATTTCCAGGTAGTAGGAATGAAGACTGTAGCGGAGGGCATATGAAGGCACTACTACTAGAGCGCTACGAAGACCTGCAGGTGGTCGACATGCCGGAACCAGCGTGCGCACCCGATGAGGTGCTGATCCGCGTGGCTGCGTGCGGCATCTGCGGCAGCGATGTGCACGGCTATGACGGCGGTAGCGGGCGTCGCATCCCGCCCATCGTCATGGGACATGAGGCCGCAGGCACCATCGAGCGCGTGGGCGCAGAGGTAAGCGAGTACAGGCCCGGCGACCGCGTCACCTTCGACAGCACCGTCTACTGCGGCCATTGCGAATTCTGCCGGCGCGGCGAGGTAAACCTCTGCGAGACCCGGCAGGTTCTGGGTGTTTCCTGCACAGAGTACCGACGCAACGGTGCCTTTGCCGAGTTGGTCGCGGTACCCGCGCGCATCCTGTACCGGCTGCCGGACGGCTTCCCTATGGAAGAAGCGGCGATGCTCGAGGCTGTGTCTGTGGCCCTGCACGGCGTTGCTGTCTCCAAACTACAAGGCGGCGAGAGGGTGCTGGTGATCGGCGCGGGCATGATTGGCCTGCTGACCGCGCAGGCCACGCGCGAAGCAGGTTGCAGTTCCGTTCTGATCGCTGACATTGATGCCGCGCGCCTGCAGATGGCCGCGGATGTCGGCATCCCGGACACGCTGCAATTCTCCGGACCGGAGCTGGTAGCCGAGGTGCTGCGCCGCACTCACGGACGCGGCGTGGACGTGGTGCTGGAAGCCGTGGGCCGTGCTGAAACCGTCACCGCCGCCATCGACTGCGTCGGCCGCGGCGGCACCGTGACGCTCATCGGCAACATTCAGCCGGAGGTCGTGCTGCCGCTGCAGAAGGTAGTCACGCGGCAGGTTCGGCTGCAGGGTTCGTGCGCGTCCGCGGGCGAGTACACCGAAGCCATTCGCCTACTCTTCAGCGGTGCCATCACGGTCAAGCCGCTGATCTCGGCGGTATCGTCACTGGACGACGCCGCCAGCTGGTTCAAGCGGCTTCACGCACGCGAAGCTGGGTTGCTAAAGGTCGTCGTCACACCAAGCTTGCCACCGCAGTGACAGAAATCAACCTGAGCACCGACATTGAAGCGCCCATTGATCGCTGCTTTGACCTTGCGCGGAGCATCGATTTTCACCTGCTTTCCACGGAACAGACAGGTGAAAAAGCAGTCGGTGGCGTTACTCATGGATTGATTGGCATGGGTGAGTTTGTGCGATGGAGAGCAACCCACTTTGGTGTTCGACAGCATCTTGCAAGCCGGATCACCAGCTTTGAACGGCCAATCTACTTTCAAGACACCATGATGGAAAGTGCATTTCGTTCCATGCAGCATGACCATTGGTTCACTGCTGTGAATGCGAACACAACCAAGATGACCGACCGCTTTGTCTTTACGGCACCACTCGGTGTGCTCGGCTTGATTGCAGAAGCGCTGGTGCTGAAGCGGTACATGACAAAGCTGCTTGCTCGTCGCAATAAAGTGTTGAAGCAGGCGGCGGAATCGGAACAGTGGAAGACGCTACTTTCTGCAGACCGGGTAAACCCTTGAGCCATAATTTCTTCGATCTCTCCGGCCAAATCGCTGTTGTTACCGGTGCCTCGCGCGGGCTAGGGCAGTACTTCTCGCGTGCGCTGGGCCGTGCTGGTGCCAAGCTGGTCATCACCAGCCGCAAGGCTGGCGACTGCGACAACTTTGTCAGCGAACTTGCAGCTATGGGCGTGGAGGCGCGCGCGCTGACGCTGGATGTGCGCGACCGAGATAGCATCTCCGCCTTCGGCCCCGCTGCAGAAGCAGTCGCCGCAGAGCTGGGAGGCGCGATCGGCATCCTGGTGAACAACGCCGGCTGCAACATCCGCAAACCCGCGCTCGATGTGAGCTGGGACGAATGGAATACTGTGGTCGACACCAACCTGCGTGGCGCGTTCTTCGTCGCGCAGACGGTTGCACGCGGCATGGTGGAGCGCGGCTATGGCCGCATTATCAACATCAGCTCGGTGACCAGCGTCTTTGGTTACGCGGGCCTTGCGCCCTACGGCGCCAGCCGCGGTGGCATTCGCCAGCTGACCATGAGCCTGGCCGACGACTGGGGCAAGCATGGCGTCACCGTCAACGCGCTTGCCCCCGGTTGGTTCCAGACCGAGCAGAACAAGGTGATGTACGGGAACGAGGAGTGGGTGGAGTACCTCAGAGAGCGCATTCCGCTTGGCCGCCCCGGCGCGCCGGACGACCTGGATGGCGCGGTCGTCTTTCTGGCCAGCGAGGCTTCCCGCTACATCACCGGACAGACCCTGCTGGTGGATGGCGGCATTACCGTGGGTCGCACGCAGGCGCTGGTCAAGCGCTAGGGAGTCGAGTCCACTCCGGCAGGGGAGGAATGGGCAGCGGTTCGATCCGCCGCAGCAGGAACACGTACGCCAGGATGCCAACAACCAGGTACCCCGCTGCAATGCCAAACGCCCAACTGTAGCCGCCCGTTCGTTGCACCACAATGCCGGTGATGATGGGCGCGGCTATCGCTGAGATCTGGTTGGAGAAGTTCAGGATGCCACCCACCTTGCCGGTACTTGAATTGGGCACCAGCAGCGACGGTGTGCTCCACAGCACCGGGGACGCGGCGGACAAGCCACCGATTGCCAGCGAAATGGGCAGGAGAGCGGTCGTGGCGTCCTGCGCAAAGATGGCCCCCGCAATGCCCAGGCCACAGACGGTGCCGCCCAGCAGCACGGCAAAGCGAACACGCGGCGCATCGAACCCGCGCTTGATTAGCACATCCACCAACACGCCACCGATCAGGAATCCGCAGAGAGCGGCGAAAAGCCACGGTGCGCCCGTCAGCAGAAACGTCTGCCGCAGCGGCACATGCAATGCCTGCGCCAGGTACGTCGGCAGCCACGTGAGCAGGAGGTAGAAGACGTAGTTGTACGCACCCGAACCGATTGCCAGGCCAAGTACCTTGCGCTCCCGCATGAGTTGTAGCAACGGCATGGGCGGGGCTAGGGAGGCCTGCGGATCACCGTCCAGGTCGCCCTGCAGCACCACGTTGCGCATGGAAAAGCGGTGCGGCTCACGGTACAGCAGGGCAAAGATCAGCAGGTATGCCAACGAAAGCACGGCGGTAAAGCCGAACGACATACGCCAACCCGTCCGCAGCAGCAGCAATCCCAGCAGAGGCACGCCCACAGCGTTGGCCAGTTTCGCTGCGCTGTCAAAAATCGCCGTCGCCAGGGATCGTTCGCTTGCCGGAAACCAAGCACCAACGGCTTTGGCATTAGCCGGAAAGGTAGGTGCCTCTCCAATGCCGAGCAGCAGTCGCGCTGCGAAAAAGAGCAGCACGCCCGGCGCAAAGGCAGCCGCAGCCGAGGCTAACGCCCAGATGGTGATCGAGGTGAGCGAGACCTTGCGGACACCAAAGGTGTCCAGCAGCACGCCCGTGGGTAGTTGACATGCGGCATAGGTCCACGAGTACGCGGCAGACAGCTGGCCGAACACTGTGGGCGTGATGCCAAAGCTTGTGACTAGTGCGTCATGCGCGACCGATAGGTTGACCCGGTCAAAGTAATTGACCAGCACGCCCACACCTAGCAGTACGCCAATGGTCCAGCGGTAGCGCTCCGGCTGGTTGTAACCGCTGTTCCAGTGGCTGTGACGCATGTCTCTGAAGTGTAGACTGCGGCTGGCTAGACTGTCGCTTTACGACGCAGGCGACGCAGCAGTACCGCACCGAGGTATACCGCTGCGACCAACAGCATCACAATTCCCACTGGTAGGCCTACCCAGCGGTAGGCAATGGAAAAGTCCAGATTGTGATGCAGCACTTCTGTCAGCACCAGCAGTGTGACTATGGCCAGAAACGTGGCGGCAAAAAAGGAGGCCACACCTGTGGCGCCCACAATCAACAGCGTTTGCAGCACGGAAAAGTCGCCCACTGGCGCGCCAAATAGACGCGGACCGGTGTAGCCGGGCGCGAAAGGTGCACGTTTTGCCTGCTCGTTTGCCATTCCTGTTCCTGCGGTGCCCCTCGTGCTGCCTGCACAGTTAGAATACCTGTTGATATGGCGGAAGCGCTTCAAACCGGTCTCTTATCGCCCAGGGACGCTGCCGAGCAGAGCAGCCGCGCAGCCGCGCCCAATGGCCTACGCTTTGGCACGCTGGGCCGGCTGGACGGGCCGTACGCCTCGCTCTCGGAGCTGCAGCGGCTGGTGGGCGTGGTTCCGGCCGGTGTGGTGCTTGGCCTTCAGCGATATCGGTACTTGTTTGTGCCGCTGGCCCTGTCCGGCGCGCGCCTCCTGGGTGACGACGCGCACTCCGTAATCGCGCCAGACGACACCCTGATTGCGCCGCTGTACTCTACCGCCCTGGCGGAAAAGGCGATTTGCCACCGCAACGCGCAGGTGGGCGACACGGAAACCGTCTTTTTGAGCAGCCGCCTCCATAACGACCGGTTTGCGCTGGCCTTTGAGTTTTGCATCAACGTGGCGCACAACTTTGTGGATGGCAACTCGCCACCGGCTGAGTTTGGCGATCTCGTGTGGCAGCAGGCTGTCACCGGCGTGCGCGGCGAGACCTCCATCGATGCCTGGGAAGACCGCGCCGCCGCTCTGGGCCAGCCGCTACGGGGCGCTCCTGCAACATTCACGGCGCCAGTGTCACAGGCTGCCCCCGGAGACGAGCGCGCGCGCGCCGACTATAAGGCGACGGCCTTTGCCGACTCGCTTGCTATTTACCTGCTATCCATGACCGTCGATTTCGACTACGCCGACCTGCGCGAACGTGAATACCCGCTGCTGGCCGCACCGGCGTTGGCGGAGCGCCTGCGCACCGTCCACCGGCTCTACCCTGCCAACGATGGATATCAGTTCCAGATCCTCTATCGCCGTCGCAGCTAAGCAGGAACTAGAGTTGGTGTGAGCCGCGCGGCACCGGGGTTGTGGACATGGGCACAGCCTCCTCACGACGCATGAGGTACAGTAGGCCTCCCACCACTCCCATGCACTGCGCGACAGCACGCCCCGCCAGAAACAACGGCGACAGGCTGCCCACGAGCGGATCCTTCGGCAGGGCGCGCACAGTAAACGGTACCGTGCTGATCAGAAAAGCCAACACTACCGAGCCAAGCGCAAGTAGCAGCCTGCCCGTGAGAGCCCCGGCAAGGAGTGCCACCAGCAGCGCGGGCAGCAATAGTAATTGCAGCTTCATCAACTGGGGTGTGTGGCTATCCTTTGCAACTTTTTGTGGGTTCTTGTGCAGGGCAAAGACGCGCCAGTACGCGAATTTGAACTTCTTTCGCAGATACCCCCACGGCTCGGCGGGATGGGTGTGACAAACGGCAGCCGTGGGCACAAATCGCATGTGCCATCCACAGGCAGACATGCGATAGGACAGTTCAATGTCCTCTGCGCAAGCCACGGGAAATGACGCGTCATAGCCGCCCATCTCTAAAAATCGCTCCCGCCGGAAACCTGCCGAGTAGGTATCGATAAAGTCGATGGCTGGCAGCGCCGCCATGATGCGGTACTTGTCCTCGTATTCCACCTGCACAAAGCGGGCCGTCAACTGCCGTTGCCGGGTGCGATAGATGCCTTTGACGCCGACCACCTCTCCTTCGGCAAAGGGCTGCAGCATAGCGGAAAGCCAGCCTGGCTGCGGCACGCAGTCATCGTCGGTAAACAGCAGGATGTCGCCAGAGGCTTCACGCGCGCCGAGATTGCGCGCGGCAGCAGGGCCCGCGTTGGCCTGCGACAGTACGCGCACGCCGGGAAAGCTTGCGGCGACCTCTGCGGTACCGTCAGTGGAGCCGTCGTCCACCACCAGCAGTTCTACATCTTCCACACCGGTCATGGAACAGAGAGCCCGCAGGCATGGGCCGATGCGCGCGGCACCGTTATACGTGGGAATAATAACCGTGGCGCGCTTCATGTGCTTCGGCCTTTCGACACCCGGCGCTGTGCGGGTGTGGCAGTGCTCTTACGCCACCACACCCTGTGGCTTCTCTGTGGCCGGCTCTGCTGCCTTGCCGTGATCGCTACCCTTGACGAGGTATTTGGTCAGCGTCATGAAGCCCTTCAGGTTGCGCTGCAACTCGCGGTAGTCCGTCAGCGACTGCTTCACCTTGTATGCCAAATAACCAGGCGCCAGGTAGAAGCTGCGGCGCGCGCGATCACAGAAGCTGACTAACTCGTCGTGCGTGATATTGGGTAGCGTCACCACGGAGTTATGCAAGCCGTCTTTGGTCAGCCACGCGCCCCAGTCTTCAATCTGGATGTAATTGCGATCCTTCGCATCCTTGTACGCCTGGGTGCCGGGATACACCATAATAGGAAAGAACTGTGCCGTGTCGGGCCGCAGCTTCTTGGCAAAGCCAAGTGTTTTTTCCATGCTGGCGGGCGTTTCATTCAGGTTGCCAACCATGAAGCAGCCGTGCACCATGATGCCCGCATCCTGGCAGCGACGCACAAAGTTGTGTGCTTCCTCGTGGTACTTCTGATCACGGCGGTCATCGTTGTTCTTCTTCATGCCGTTGATCACGTCCACGTCACCACTCTCAAAGCCCACACAGAACAGCCGCGCACCGGCTTTGTGCAGCACCGACAGGAACTCAACATCGGCACCCACATCCGCACGGCAGTTCGCGTCGAAGGGCAGCTTGTTCCCCCGCTTGATCAGCTCATTGGCCAGTTCCAGCGTGCGCGGTTTGCTCACGATGAACGTGTCATCCTCAAGCATGACCGTCTTAATTTCCGGCATCTCGCGCGCCACGTACTCGAACTCATCCGCCACGTTGCCGACCGAGCGGAAGCGCATGCGGTGACCGCTAAAGGTCTGCGGGTACACGCAGAACGAGCAGTGATATGGGCAGCCGCGGCTGGTGTCAAACACCACCAGCGGCCACAGCGAGTTACCATAAAAATAGTCCGGCGTATGC
>CALMOM010000176.1:0-5002 GCA_937873305.1 uncultured Terriglobus sp. | reverse complement strand
CTTGTACACCTCGCTCACAAACGGCAGCTCGTCCAGGTTCTCAATGGCGGGGCGCGGCGCGTTGGTGATGATCTCGCCCGTGGTGCGGCGGAACACCAGGCCCGCAACCGTCGACAAGTCCGCGCCGCAATCCTTCGCACTGAGCCAGTCGCGTACCGTGTATTCGTACTCGCGCACTGCTACAGCCTCCAGCGCAGAGGATGAGCGCAGCGTTTCAACCGGCAGCGCCGACACGTGGCGGCCCACCAGCAGGGTGTGCAGACCGGGGCGCGCGGTCTTCAAACCCTCAATCACGCTCACGTCGTTCAAAATGCTGGGCGTGGAGGTGTCACACACCACTGCGTCTATATTTTTTGACTCGATGCGATCCACGATGTGCTGCAGCGTAAAGTTGGCCGCGGGCGCATCCACCAGGTCCACTTCGTGACCCTCGCGTATCGCAACGCCGGCAGCCGTCGCCAGCCACTTCGGGTAATACAGAGTGCCGCTCTTGGTAACGGCAGGGCTGCGCTGCTCCCGCGAAAAGCGCGGGTGAAACGGCGGGTTCAGAAACAACACTCGCATCAAGAACTTCACCTCGGGGATTACGGACAGTTAACCATACGACGAAGCGATACCTTGCCCCACGTACAAAATCCTGCAACATTCACAAGCTCACCGCAGCCCGTCCCAGTCGGACTGCAGTGTGTCACAGCTTGCCCAATTCGGAATCGCTGTGTCAACTACACTACGCAGTTCTTTCGCCCATATCCGTGACTCGTTGCACGGCACAAGCCTACGCTTCACTTATTCAACTGTAGCCAAACACTACCACGAGCCTGCGGCAGAACGATGAATGGCAAATGAGGGTGGCTTATGACAGTGCTGCCCTCAAAGCATTGAGGCGCGATCGTTCTGCTGGGTTCTTCTCAAGCCTGCCCCGTGCTTTTGCACCAAATGACCAGGCCACGCCGAACATAAAACCCAGCACGGTTGCACCGGCGATAATGAGCGCTCGCTTTGGCGAAGAACGCCGATCGGGCACAACAGCGCGGTCAACGACCTGGATAACAGCGCCCTGCCGCGCCTCGTCGACCTTTGCCACTTCATACTGCCGGGCCAAAAGATCAAAGATGGTTTCGTAATACTTCACGTCGCGCAGCTTGCGTACGTATTCCAGCCCAGCCTGCTGTATGTTGCCTTTCGGGATGGGGAGCATGTTGCCGTCTGTCGGTGAAGCACCCAGTTTTTGCTCCTGCGTCTGCAAGCCCTCTAACTCTCGCTCCGCCATTTGCAGCTCAGGGTTCTGCCCGGTGGCGTAGGAGCGGATCGCTCCGATTTGGACCTCCTTTGCTGCGATCTGTGCGCGTAACTGTGCCACCGAGCTAATCACAGCGCGCGCCTGAGTATCAAGCTGCACCAGGCCGGTTTGCTGCTCTGTCTGCTTCAACGATTCTTCAGCTGTGGCAAGCTGATTTTTCGCACCATCCAGTTGCTGTTCAAAGAACAGCCGGCGCTGTGATGCCTCGGTGACAGCAAGGCCGCCGGTTAGCCGCTTGAACTCTTCCACATAGCCATTCGCCATCTGCGCGGCGCGCTGCGCATCGCGGTCCGTTACGCTAATGCGAATCAGCCCATCCTTCGCACGGTTTTCAATCTCGGCGCACTTTTCGAGATCCTTGCGCGTTTCCGACCTGTACTTTTCTTTGTAGAGCTGTGTCAGGTGGAAGCGGTCGATCATGGCATCTTCCACGGTACGGCTCTTGAGCAGAGCAACCTGCAGATCGTTCGGGTTCTTGAGCATGCCTAGCGCCCCTCCACCCCCTGCCAACGAGGCCATGGAGCCAAGGCTGCCAAGCTGAGCCATCAGCGCCGAACCTGCGGAACTGCTTTGCTGTGGCGGAAGTATGGCTGTGGTCGCGGTGTACCGGGTGGGAAGGACAAATGCCAGCAGCAGGCCGAGAAAGGCGGAGACGAGAGAGACTTGCAAGATAAATCTGCGTCGCCTGACCAGCACAAGCAGCAGGTCCAGCAATGAAAGATCTTCATCCGTCCGGTCGGCGGAATCGGCTCCGGTGCCTGTTTCAACTCTCGTAAGCACCCATGTTCCTTTGCCTGAAACTGCGCCTGGCGACCGTGCAACTGTCCGGCTAGACCTCGGCGCGCTTAGAATATCGCACTATCGTAGTCGAACAACATCGACGTACTGAGAGAAGCTACGCGGAGGATCGCTCTCCCTCCCCGTACGGCTACGGCCGATTCTGTTGCAATGGCAATTGCAAAAACGATCGACGGACCAATGCGCCTGTCAGCAGAACAGTTGCGATGACGCAAAGTGCTGACAAACTTGCACTGCTTACAACCCGGAACAGCGGCTGAAGACAATCTAACAGCAGCAACGGGAGCAAGGGTACAAGGGCAGGCAGAATGGCCCTTCGTAGAAATTCAGCCGAGGACACGCGCACCTCTGTCACGGTATGCATCGTGCGCATGAGCGGCCAGAAAGCCCCACACATGGCACCGGCAAACGTACCCCAGGCGACCCCTATCGGTCCAAACACGACCATGCCAAGTACGCTTGAAAAGAGGTTCACCAACGCTTCACATACTGCGCCAACAATATTTTTATTCTGTTCGCCAACGCTAATCAGCAAGACCGAGTAGGGGGCAAGCGCGAGCCGTGCGGTTTGCGCAACGGCAAGCACCTTTGCGATGGGCAAGGCTTTGTCCGCGTACACAGGGCCTACCCAGGCGTGAAGCAATAGCTTCCCATAAAGAAAGATGAGTACCGTGACTGCGCAGTTCACCCCAACTGTGAGCCGCGTTGTAGAAACCAGGATACCGGCAATTCGCCGGCTCTCCCCTCGTGCATGCAGCGCCGCAATGGGAGCCATGATGGCGCTGAGCGCGGCATTGGTCAGTCCTGCAAGGAACGTGATCAGCATGGCGGCAATGGAGTAGAAGCCGACCGCGGCGAACTGGAAGTGGGCGACGATACTTACATCAAGTCCACTGATAAAGAGCACGGAAAACGACCAAACTGCAAGGCCGGTGCAGAAACGCAGCAACTCCTGACCGACACGCCTGCTCACGTGCCGCACACGTGCATGGCCTACCTTCGTAAGCCGGTGCACCGCAATCATCTGCAGCGCTCCACCGATGAGATTCGGCAGAACAACGCTGAGCGCAAGCAGGGTCAACGAATGTGTCACATGGGCGACGGCAATGGCCGCTGCGGCACCCACGATACGCGACCCTCCAATGGCAAGCGCCGGAATCTCATTGCGTCGGATGCCAATGAGCACGCCCGTATAGGTGGACAGCGGCAAAAGCACGCATGCGCCCAGAGACGACACAAGGGCAGCTGCACGAAAGTCCGACAAGATATTAGGAGATATGCCGTGGAACAAATGAGGGCAAAAGGTGACAACAAAAATTAACAAAAGAAAAGCGACTATGGAGATGGCCGAAAGAAGGAACAGAGCTGTGTTGATGACTTTGGCCTGCCGTTCCTGTTCTCCAAGCTCCAATGCTTGTGCGACGAAACGCGCTACAGCGAGTTGCAGGCCAAAATCGAAGTAGCTCGCATAAGCCGCGATCTGTAAAAGGAGTGACCACTCCGAAAAGTGCTCCGCATCAAGTAGACGTGTTAAAAAATGGGGCAAGACGATTGCGACCGCCGCCGTTGCTCCGCCGCGTACAAGGTTGGCGGTAGCATTTTTTATGGTAGAAGATCGTAAGCTCTTCATTTATCGTTCAACCGCGTCTCGATTTATCTGCACGATTTCAGGCCTGTATTACCAATGAGACGCGGCAATCGCTCATAAATAGCCTTTACGCTCGCACGGCAGGCTGCACGCCACAAGTTGCCGCTTTCCATCGTATACAACAGCAGAGAATTAGTTACTTTTGGGCATGGTGTACGCCTCGCTGATGGCGCGCTGACGCATTCTTAATTCAGCCAGACTGCTTTTCAATACAAGAAACTTTGCGAGATAGTACGCACGGTACATCGCGTTCCAAAACCAGGCTGTAAGCCGTCCGAGGTGCTTGATCTTGAAGTAGGCACGGTTCCGCGTGGTGTAGCGGATGGTAAATGGAGAGCGATCTCCACCGGTCAGACTGCTTACTTTGTGCAGCAGTCTGATACCCGGCAGGTAGTAGAGCCTGGCTCCAACCTGGAGAGCGCGATAGAGGAAATCGGCGTCATCGGAATAGACGAAATAGCGAGGGTCCATCAGTCCGATCTTCGCGAACAACTCCGAGCGAACCAGGATGCAGCATGCTGGCGCGAACGTGACCGCTCGCGCTTCATCGAACTGGCCACGGTCGAGTTCACGCTCACCATAGTGCAGAGTGCGGTAGCCCAGCCGTGGCTGAAAGAGTCCTCCGGCAGCCCAGATGCGGTCCGGCTGGTCGAAATAGAGCATCTTGGGGCACACCATGTCGCAGGCATACGTCTCCAGACCGTGGGCCAACTGCTCCAACAACGTAGTCTCAAATTCAGTGTCGTTATTGAGCAGCAGGATGCTCGAACAGCCCGCCTCAAGCGCCTGCTGAATGCCCTGGTTGTCGCCTTCCGCAATGCCCCTGTTGTCCGGGTTCACAATCGTTCTCAGTCGAGTGTCGCTGCACCCGGCCAGGAGTTCGACCGTGTTGTCGGTCGATGCATTGTCCACCGCGAACAGCAGAAAGTTCGCCTCGGTCTGCGCAAAGAGGCATCTCAGGAAATCTGGCAAGACCTTGCCACTGTTGTAGGTGACGGTAACAATTCCAATCAGTTCCTTCACGCGGAAGCCCTGATGGATTGCAGGTATGAGTGGGAATCAAAAACGGCGCGGCAGACCGGCAGATCGTCTTGACGTGGTATCCCATCTGGAAGCCGTTGCATCGGAGGGAGTATAGCGCAACTGCAGCACCTTCCTATCAGGCGCACCCAGGAACTTGTGCGGGCGGTCAGGTACGCTCTCCAGCGTGCCTTATCTGACTGCTAAACTTGAACCAACACTCCGCATGTTGGAAC
>CALMOM010000175.1 GCA_937873305.1 uncultured Terriglobus sp. | reverse complement strand
GTACCTGGCGGTCAGCGGCTCGATGTAGGTGCGGTCGGCGCCCTCGGGGTCCGTCATGATGGAGGCCGGGTTGCTGTTCACCAGCACCCCCTCATAACCCTCAGCCTTCCGCGCCTTGCCGGCCTGCGTGCCGCTGTAGTCAAACTCGGCAGACTGGCCGATGACGATGGGGCCGGAGCCGATGACGAGGATTTTTGCGATGTCGTTTCTGCGTGGCATTTACTTCCTTCCTGCAGTACCGGCCGGGCATGCACACAGGCCGTCATAGAAAAGGGCATCCGGCGGATGCCCTTCGATTACTTCTTCCACTCGTCCATCATCTTGCGGAAGTCTTTGAACAGGTAGTGCGAATCGTGCGGGCCTGGGGATGCCTCCGGGTGGTACTGCACGCTGAACATGGGGTGTTCCTTGTGCTTCAGGCCGGCGACGGTCTGGTCGTTCAGGTTCACGTGCGTCACGGCCACCGTGCCCTCGTCCAGCGTCTCGGGATCGACGGCGTAGTTGTGGTTC
Source organism: uncultured Terriglobus sp. (assembly GCA_937873305.1). Lineage (GTDB taxonomy): Bacteria > Acidobacteriota > Terriglobia > Terriglobales > Acidobacteriaceae > Terriglobus. Next base: position 19,691 of record CALMOM010000175.1, on the reverse strand, counting down.
TGTGACGTGATCTCGACCTTGCCGGTGTCCAGGTTCTTGATGGGATGATTCGCCCCGTGGTGGCCGAACTTGAGCTTGTAGGTCTTGCCACCAAGTGCCAGGCCGAAGATCTGGTGGCCCAGGCAGATGCCGAACATGGGTGCCTTGCCGGCAAGATCGCGCACGTTCTGCTGCGCGTAGTCCAGTGGTTCAGGATCGCCGGGACCGTTTGAGAAGAAGACGCCGTCCGGGTTCATCGCCAGCACGTCGGCTGCAGGCGTTGTCGCAGGTACGACTGTGACGCGGCAGTTTTCACGCGTCAGCATGCGCAGGATGTTCTGCTTGATGCCGAAGTCGTAGGCCACCACGTGCATCTGCTTGCTGCCGGGCGCAAGCGACGGCGGCAGGAATTTATCACCAGTCTCGTTGCGCGGGTCTTGGTCGCTGAACTCGTACGGCTGCTTTGTGCTCACCACACTGGCAAGGTCTGTACCATCCATTTTGCGGATCGCACGCGCCTTGGCGACAAGTGCATCCACGTCATCTACCGCTGTGGAGATGACGCCACGCATGACGCCGTTGGCGCGCAGGTGCCGAACGATGGCGCGGGTATCCACATCCGCGACGACGGGAATGCCATTGCGTTCCAGGTACTCGTCCTTGACCTGTGTGGAGCGCCAGTTAGACGAAACTGGTGAGAACTCCCGCGTCACCAAACCTTCGATGTACGGACGGCTGCTCTCGGCATCGTTGGGCGTGGTGCCGTAGTTGCCGATCTGCGGATTGGTGAGAACGACGATCTGCCCGGCGTACGAGGGATCGGTGAAGATCTCCTGATAACCAGTCAATGCAGTGTTGAAAACGACTTCCCCGGAGTGTTCGGCGGGCGCGCCGAAACCTCTGCCGCGAAATATGCGCCCATCTTCGAGCGCCAGAATGGCTTGCATTGCCTCTCCAAAGGAGTGGATTCAATCGATTCTAGCAGCCTCTGGCCATTGCACTAGTGAAGGTCGATGAGCACGTCCCCACCCTGCTGTTTCAGGGCAAACACCTTGACGTGGCTGTTCTCCTCCGGGCACTCGCCCGTGCGGCAGTCAAAGGCCCAGGCATGCCACGGGCACACGACCGCATTGCCCTCGATCCAGCCCTCACCGAGCGGGCCCTGCCGGTGCGGGCACCAGTTGTCCATGGCGGCCAGTTCCCCATCCACATTGGCCAGGCACACGTCGACGCCCGCTGCGGCAAACTGCTGCACCTTGCCCGGCCCGGGTGCCTCGCCTGCCGAACACACCTTTACCCACTCCGCCATCTCTGCTCCTGTTCGATTCTGTTGGATGCAGCCATTCAGCAGCGACATGCTACCGTGAAGGTCGTCATGGCCAAACCCTCAGCGACACGCAGCCCCGGCCCAGGCCGGCCCTCAACCTCCTCGCCGGAGACCGTCGATCCTCGCTGGCTGCTGCGCACGCTGGGCTTGCTGATTGTTCTGGCCCTCCTGTGCGGATACCTAACTCTCGGCCTGCTGTTCTATCTGGGCTCGTGGCAGTTGGCGCTCAAGCCGACGCATGATACCGGCAAGGGCACGGGCCTGCCCGCGCAGGCAATCACTTTGAGCAGCGGAGGCGAAGAGCTACATGGACAGTGGCTGCCTGCCGGGGCCGAGTCGACCCGCGCGACTTACGCGGTGCTGTACCTGCGCAGTGGCGACGGCCAACTGGACAGGGGAGACGCCACACAGATTGGCACGCTGCACGGCCACGGCCTGGCTGTGCTGGCCTTCGATTACCGGGGTTACGGGCCCAATGCGCAGAACCCCCACCCTACGGAAAAGCGTATGCTCCAGGACGCCGCTGCGGCGTGGGAGTACCTCGTGGGCAAGCAGCGCATCGCGCCCGACCATGTGATTGTGTTTGGCAACGGCGTCGGGGTGTCACTGGCTGCGCAGCTGCTGGCGCAGCAACACGCGGGTGCGGCCCTGATTGGCTACAACGCCGATCCAGATGTGCTGCTGCGCGTACGCCGCGACCCGCGGTCGCACCTGTTTCCACTCGGGCTCGTCTTCCACGAGCGCTTTTATCTGGATGCGCTACAGCGTCTGTCCCAGCCGAAGCTGCTCTACTCCACCGGTCCACTGGATGCTGCGCGCATTGCTGTGTACGGGAGCGCCGCAGATCCCAAGATGAGTGTAGAAGTCCCCTCGCATAACGCAGACGAAGAACAAAGCGCGCTGACTCGATTTCTAGATGCCTATATCCCTGCTGGCCCGGTGCTGCTGCCGGTTCGCTGAACTACGGCGCACGAAGTGAAGGCCTCCGGTGTTCAGGAGGCCTTACATAAGAGGTGGGAAGATTTGGTGCGGATAGGTGAAGCCAGGATCGTGGAAGGGTGACCCCAGCAATTGTTTGTTACATTGGTTAAGACGCAACATCCATGAGAAGGTTGCGCTTTGAACTATGACAAAGTGAAGACAAAACTAGCCATCTGTTGAAATTGGAAGATGAGCGGTTCCACTCTGGTAATGGCCTCGGGCAGGGCTGTATCGCACTCACGCAAAGCGTAGAAACTCAGCGGGTGTAAGCGTTGCGCCAGGGAACACGGCGTCCAGGTTACGCGCACCAAGGGTGCTGTAGGCCGCTTCCGCCAAGACCTGCCGAAAGTCCGTTGTGACCGCCAGATCGCGCCCTTCGTTCAGTTGCGCGTCCTCAAGCCCTGGCCAGCGGCCGTACACCTTGCCGCCGCGCACGCCGCCACCCAGCACGAACATGACGTTGCCGTGGCCATGATCGGTGCCGCCGGTACCGTTCTGCCGGGCAGTGCGCCCAAACTCGCTCATGGTCACGAGCGTGATGTGCTCGGCGTCCTGCCCCATGTCTTGCCAGAACGCAGCAATTGCCTGGGAGAACTCGCGAAGTCGATTGGCTAGGCGGCCCTGGGTAGCGCCCTGGGCCTGGTGGGTGTCCCAATCGCCGATATCGGCAAACGCGGCTTCCACGCCAAGGTTCGCTTTCAGCAATTGCGCTATCTGCTTCAGGCTGTTGGCGAAGGGTGTGCCTGGGTATACGACACCGGGCGCGGGCTGGTAGTGCGCCGGGTCGGCCGCCTTCAGCATGCGGACTGCTTCAAACGTCTCCTGCCCTTCGCCGCTCAGGATCTGATCCCGCGTGCCGGCGTACATGGCCTGAAAGGCGTTTGACGCGGCTGACGCGGAAGGACCGCGGCCGCCGACGGAGAAGTCCTGCAGGTTCGACACGGCGACCGCGGGCAAACGGCCCTGCAGCGTGCGCGGTACCTGCGTGCCAAGCGCAACGGCGCGAAAAGCCGTCGCGAGCTTTGGGTCCATCCGCTCGGCCTGCAGCGCACGATTAAGCCAACCGTCCTGCGTACCCTTAACGCCGGGCGTGCCACTTTCCATGTAGTCCTGCGCGTCGAAGTGAGAGCGTGTCACATCCGGCGAACCGACCGCGTGCACCACTGCAAGATGCCCCTGCTGATACAGCGGCAGCAACGGGGCCATGGCGGGGTGCAGGCCGAACTGTCCATCCAGGTCCAGCACTTCACCCGGCTGAATAGCGATCGATGGCCGCAGGGTGTAGTAGTTTTTCTCGCGGTACGGCACGACGATGTTGAGGCCGTCCGCCGCGCCGCGCTGAAACAGCACGACCAGCTTTTTGCCGGTGGCGTGCGCAGCTGCCTGCTCCGCTAATACGGATCGGACCAGGAAGCTGGGAACAGTTGCTGTGCCTACCAGCGCCAGTGCGCCGTTCTTCAGGAATGCACGTCTTGAGCTCATTGCCTTGCCCTCCCGTTATGCTGTTGCACCATCAACGACGTTGGAACTCTGGCGATCCCAGCAGCAGCCCCGCCATGGCCGCGGCCTGCGCGTCGATCGGCGGCGGACCGTACCGGGCGGGGACTGCACCGATACCCCGCTGAGGCTGCGGCATGCCCTTTGCACCTTTCCCCTTGCCGGCCATCATCGCATCCAGGCGGTCCTGCTGTTGTGCCTCTTTTTCGGCGTCGGTCAGCGGACGCTCGGTGCTCCCGGCGGCAAATTGCTGAGCGGCCTGCTTTGCCGTATCGTCCGTTCCCTGGGAGAGAACCGCGGAGCGCGTCTGCGCACTGGCCGGGGTGGAGAGCAGCCTCGCTTCCAGCAGTTGCTCCTTGCGCGCTGAGTCAGGGTCGGTAGCGATCACCATCGCCGCTGGACGCATTGCAGGCTCGGCACCTGTCAGAACCGGCGTCCAGTCTACGGCGGCGCCGCCGATGCGATTGGTGCTGAGCGACAGCGCGAAGTTCATGCGGTTGACGAGCGCGGAGGAACTGAGCCAGGTGGCCTCATCCCACTTGTAACCGGTGGGCGGCTGGCAACCGTACAGCGGCATGCCCAGCTGCTGCAGCGACTGCACCAAAGCCACAGGATTGCTAATGTCAGCCGCCGAAGCGCGTGCAGCCGAGGTGACGTACTCAAGGGGCGTCTTCAGCTTGGCGTTGACGGTCGCAGCCGTGAAGAACTCCGGTGAGTGCACCATGCTCCGCAGCACCTGCCGAATGTCGCCGTTCGATTTCAGGAAGGTTGCCGCCATGCGGGCCACCATGGCCGGTGGCGGTGTGTCGCTGACGAAGCGCTGCGCGAGCTTCGTCGAAATGAAGCGGGCCGTGGCGGGGCTGGTGGCCAGGATGTGCAGCACTTCGCGCCCCTCCGCCTCGCCGTCTTCGCTGATCGTTTTGCCAAGAACAGTCTTAGGGCCAGGTTGGTGCCGGTTGGGGTTAAAGGTGTAGGCGCCGCCGTCGTTGGGCCGTTCGAGCGTCCAGCCGGTAAACACCTTGGCGACTTCAGTCACATCGCGTTGGGTGTAACCGCCGTTCACGCCAAGCGTGTGCAGCTCCATGAGTTCGCGTGCATAGTTCTCATTCAGGCCCGCGCTAGTCTTTCCCTTGGGATTGCGCTGCTGCCGCTGCGCCGCCTTCGAGTCCGGCCCGGTGCTTTGCGCGTTGTCCAGGTACAGCAGCATCGCCGGACTTTGCGCGGTGGCGACCAGCAACTCCTCAAAGTGGCCGAGCGCATGCGCCTGCACCGCCTGTGCGTATTCCGGCAGCAGCGATGGCTCCTGGCCATTCTTGCCACTAAACACATTGAAGTGGTTCAGCCAAAAATCCGTCATCACGGCTTCGAGTTGCCGCTGACTATAGATATCTCGCAGCAGCCGTGCGCCCTGTGTTTCCGTATTGATCATGCGGTTGGTACCGTTCATGGCCAGCAGCGTTTCCTTCTGGAGTGGAGTCATGCCGTCCGTCACATGCTCCGCCAAAGCTCTGCGGGCTGTCTTGCGGAAGGCCATCAGGTCCTCCACTGGCAGGCTGAGCAACTGGCCGTAGCGTTCGGACGGCTGCATGGCGAGAATTGCGTCTACACGCGGTCGCGGCATGGGCGCGATGTCTTGATCAAACGGCTTTGGCGTCGGGGCCAGACCTTCGCCGAACTTGCCTGCCGAGACGGACTGCTCCGCGCCCAAGCCGCCAGGCTGGCGTACGATTGGCACCGCCGTAGGGTCTGCCGGCTGTGCTGGAGCCGCCTTGTTCTGCCTGCGCGCCTCGTAAAGTTCCACCTGGTCTGAGAGAATCGCATGCAGCTCAGGATCCTGAGGCAGAACGCCGGTTTTGGCGATTTGCCGCAACGTCGCTGGTTCCGGATAGCGTGCCAGCCGGTCGCCCTGCGTCATGCGCAGCGCCGGGTATGCGTCCAGGCGGCGCTCCAACGCAGTGTCGTCAATGCTTGCGGGCTGCAGCTGCCGATCCAACCAGTCATCAATGCCCATGCGCTCCACGGCCAGCCGGTCAGCCTGCGTTGGTCCAAAGGTGAAGCGGCTCAGGAGCAGGTCCGCCTGCGCCGATTTGCTCAACGCGGCAATAGGTAGCGGCTTTGCTTTAGAGGCCTGCACTGGCGCAGGCAATAGGGCAAGACAGACGCTGGCGCAAAGCAGCGATGCCACGACGGACTGACCGGGGTGAAGAGTACACATACGCACCTCGCAGAAGCGGCCACCTGCGCCTCTATAGCCATGAACCCCGGTAATGGCCACGGGGTTGCGCCCCTCCTGCAAGTATTTCTTGCTAGGCTAGAATGCCGCGAGCTCTGCCAGGGCGCGGAAGAGATCGTCCGGCTGAGGCAGGATGGCGTCCTCCAGAATCGGCTGGTACGCGACAAAGGTGTCGCGGCCAGCTACGCGGCGCACGGGAGCATCCAGGTCGTGGAAGAGCTCGTCCGCAATGCGCGCTGCCAGCTCCGCACCAAAGCCCCAGCTGCGCATGTCCTCGTGCGCAACGATGACACGGCTGGTTCTGCGCACGCTGGCGGCGACGGAGTCAAAGTCGTACGGTGAGAGGGTGCGCAGGTCGATGACCTCGACCTCAATCCCCTTCTCGCGGGCCAGGCGCTGCGCCGCCTGCAGGGCGCGCGGCACTACGGCACCATAAGTGACCAGCGTCAGGTCTGAGCCGGGCCGCACGATCTTCGCCTTGCCGAACGGGATGGCATACTCCGGCCCCGGGTACGGTGCGCGTCCGTAGCTCTCGCGGTAGAGGCGCTTGTGCTCGAGGAAGAGTACAGGGTCGTCGCAGCGGATGGCCGTACGCAAGAGGCCCGCGGCATCGAGCGCGTTGGACGGCATTACGACGCGAACACCTGGCGTGTGCGTAAAGATGCTTTCGCCTGACTGTGAATGGTAAATAGACCCGCCCGTCAGGTAGCCGCCAATAGGAACGCGCATCACAAGCGGCGCGGTATGGTTGCCGTTGGAGCGCCACCGGATATTGGAAAGCTCATTGCGCATCTGGTGCATGGCGGGCCAGATGTAGTCGAAAAACTGAATTTCCACCACCGGTTTGAGACCACGCACGGCCATGCCAAGGGCGCGGCCGGTGATGTTGGCCTCGGCCAGTGGCGAGTTGAAGACACGGTCTGAACCGAACTCCAGCTGCAGGCCAGAGGTGATTTTAAAGACGCCACCCTTGCCTTTAACCGCGCCGGAGTGCAGGTGCTTCTCGCGCGATGCGTCAGCAACGTCCTCGCCAAAGACGACGATGCGCTCGTCACGCCGCATCTCCTCACGCAGGGTCTGGTTGATGCTGTCGGCGATGGTGTGCTCCGCAGCCTCTGTGGGCCGGGATGCCGTATCGAACACCTTGCTGGTGGGCTGCAGGTCTTCGGAGTACACGTGCCGCTCGATATCCTCGACGCGGGGCAGTGGCGCTACTAAGGCGATATCGGCGGCGTAACGCACTTCCTGCTCCACTTCCCGGTGCAGGGTATCCAACTCGGTCTCCGTGAGGATGCCCTCTTGCAGGAGCAACACACCCATGCGTGCGATGGGATCGCGAAGCGCGTCGGCCTCCAATTCAGAGCTGTGCCGGTACCAGCGCTCATCGTCGCTCAGCGCGTGTGAGTAGGGCCGGATGACATGGCCATGCACCAGCGCCGGGCCGTTGCCGGAGCGGCACCACGCGACTGCCTGCTGCATGGCGGCGTAACTGGCCAGGGCGTCGGTTCCGTCAACCTCAACAAAGAAGAAGTTGGGAAAGTTCTCGACCAGCCGGGAGATGTTGCCGCCCGGCGTGTTGGTTTCGACTGGTGTGGAGATGGCGTAGCCGTTGTCCTCCACCAGGAAAAGGACCGGCAGCTTGCCGTTGGAGGCGGTGTTGAGAGCCTCCCAAAACTCGCCCTGGCTGGTGGAACCCTCACCCAGTGAGGTGTAGACGACCTCATCCGGCTGAAACGTGACGTCTTTGAAGCGGCGGTAGTCGCCTCCGCCGTAGTTGCCGTGGCTGGCTGCCGGATGCCGCGCGAAGTAGCGCCCTGCCTCTGCGCAGCCTACGGCGTGCAACAACTGCGTGGCGGTTGACGACGACGGCGACACCAGGTGGAGCGGCTTGCTGGTCCAGTGCGAGGGCATCTGGCGGCCACCGCTGCCGGGGTCGTCCGCCCCCACGGCCTGCAATAACTGGTCGGTCACGTTTTGGCCCAGCGCAAGGGCCAGCGCCCGGTCGCGGTAGTACGGAAAGAACCAATCGTAGCCGGGGCGCATGGCCATGCCGGCAGCCACCAGCAGTGCTTCATGACCGGCACAGGAAATTTGGAAATAGATCTTTTGCTGACGCTTGAGCAGGATTTCGCGGTCGTCCGTTTTCCGCGACAGGTACATGAGTCGGTAAAAGCGGAGAAGTTCAGGCCCTGTAAGCGGGCCGGTGCTGTTGGCTGTGCCCTGTTGTGCGGTGCTCGCGCCTGCTGTCATCCGTTTCGTGCCCTGCCCGTGGCGCCCCAACAGCGACCAGTCTATTGCTTTCCCGATTGTAAAACGCACTGCCCTTGGCCTCTTCAAGCGGACAGCGCGGCTGCCGATGAGGAATGTGTCGCGATACAGGTCAAGCCAACCAGCTGCCCGCTCGGTCGCGACGCGATTTTACTTGAACCCGTGGTGAGGCGGCATGCCCCAATTAAACGCCTGCAAAGCAAGGCACATAAAGAGACTCGTCAGCACCGTGCTTTGGAGCACCGTGCTTTTTGGCGGCCTGCGCCCGGACCTAGCGGCACAAGTGGCTGGGCAAGAAGACTCAACAGTAGCCCTGCATCGCATTCTGGTAATCCCTCGCGATGGCACAGCCGTCCACACGCTCGCGGCACGTGCGCAGCGTGCGGGCGGAACCGTGCTGGGCGAACAGGAACATGCCGGCATCGCCGTGATCTCCGCGTCGGCAGAAAGTGAAGCTGCGCTGCGAGCGGATCCTGAGGTCGCGTTTGTAGTACGCGATCGCCCCATCGCTGCCACAACCATGCAGGTGCGCCCGACAGCGCTTGCCGGGGTGGCAGCGCAGGGTAGGGTCACGCTGCGATCGAACGTGCCTCGCCTGGTTATTGCGCCAGACACTGCAGACACGTACTACACCAGCTCTCCCCAGGGCTGGGCTGTGCAGGCTGTCGGGGGATACGGTGGTGGGGTGGCCGACAGCGCCGCTGCTGGCCCGTGGAGCACGACGACCGGCTTGGGTGTACGCATCGCCGTGTTGGACAGCGGTGTGGACGCACAGCACCCTGACCTTGCACCCAATCTCGTCTTCAACCTGTCCGAAGTCAACCAGCAGCAGCAGCCAAGCGTCTGCGACGATGGCTCACCCCAGGACCAGAGCGGGCACGGCACATGGGTCGCCTCGCTGGCAGCGGCGGCGGCTGGCAACGGCACCGGGCGCGTGGTGGGCGTGGCACCCACGGCTTCCCTGCTCAACATCAAGGTGTTGCAGCGCCTGCCGGGCGAGGGAAGCACCACGGCTGCCGCGTGCACCGCGGGCCAGGCCGCCGGCATGCTGTCCTGGGTGCTGCAAGGCATCAACGACGCCGTTGCGCAACATGCCGACGTCATTGTGCTTTCCCTCAACGTGACGCTGGATATGTACAGCGGTGATTCCGCAGGCGTGAAGGCGAGCTTCGACCGCGTGACCCACGCCGCAGCCCAGGCTGGGGTCGTGATCGTGGCTGCAGTCGGCAACGATGCCTTCGATCTTTCCAATGCGCGGTACGTTTCCGTACCCGCCCAATCCCGAGATGTGCTGGCGGTGATTGCGTCCACTAACCCCGCCTGCGCTGAAAACCTGACGCAGGGCAGCACCTGCGCTGCGGGCACGGTGACACTGCCGTACTACAGCAACTACGGCGCAGGATTACAGGCGGTGGCAGCACCGGGCGGCAGCTATCCCGCAGGCAGCGATACTGGCGTCTCCGGCTGGGTTCGCGGTGCCTGCTCGTCCGGTCTGCTAAATACCGCCGACGGCATACCGGACGCAACGCACTCCTTTGGCTGCTTCAACCTGGGCCACACCCAGTATCTCCAGGCGATTGGTACCAGTGCCGCAGCGCCACTTGTGGCTGGCGTGGCCGCACTGGTGCGTTCTGCCCACCCGGACTGGAGCACGGCAACGGTGCTGGCTGCGCTGCGCTCCTCTGCCGTACCCACGGCGACCATGCCGTACGGCGTTGTGAATGCATCGGGCGCACTGGCGTTCCAACCGCAGTAGATCTGCGCGGCTGCGTCAGCTAGCGGATCCGGGTGCGCGTAGACCGGGCCAGCCGCTCAATCTCCTCGGCTTCGCGCAGCACCTTGACAGACAGTTCATCCGGCCGGGTGTGTTCCAGCTCCGCTCTCAGCTGGCGCGCCAGCTGCACCAGCCGCTCCGCATCCGCCTCAAGCGCCTTCTGCTTGTCTTCGGCAGAAGGCGTGACCGCCTCCTTCTGCACGGCAGCTTGACCGGGCTGCGCGGGTGATTGGGCCGGCAGCATACACGCGACACACAGCTGGCCCGCCACCAACGCCAGCGCTCTTGCGTTCTGCCTGAGAGAGGAAGTCATATACGTGTAACCTCACTGCCGCATCTGGTCGCGCAGGGTACGCGCCAGCTTCGCGATGTCATCCAAAGACCGTCCGTCCTCCGCACCCAAATCGTGCAGGCGGATGTTCTGCTGGAACTCTCGGGTAAGCGCCAGCAGCCTGGTCGCGTTGTCCAACATGCGCTTGTGCGCCTCTTGCCGCCTGGCCAGAAATTGCCGGTGCGACAGGTTCGGGTCAGTGCCCGACATGAGGTCCGGCCGGTCATAGGTGTGCGCAGTTCCAAGGCTGCCACTGGTCGTGTTCCCGGACGATGTTTGCGCCGCGGCGCACACGGCGAGTAGCGGCAACGCAGCAGCGAAGGTTACCTGTCGCCGTCGAGCGCTCATCGTCCCCTCCTCAAAGCTACTGCCCTCCCGCAACCCGGCTTTGCGGCAACTGGCAATTTCCTGCCAACGATACCATTGATGCCGTACCCCAGGGATCGGAGCACCATGCAGTTTTTACCCGCACCCGCACTTCCAGCGCAGGGGCAGCCGTCCGACGAAAGTTTCCATGCCCTTGGCCAGCAATGGCATGCGGACGTGATCGACTTTGTGCGGCACGACGCGCCCAAGATTTTGGTCATCCTGCTGATCGCGTTCATTCTCCAGCGCGTGGTCTCGCTCTTCGTCAACCGTCTGCGGCATATCGCGAATACGTACGTGGACGCGCCACAACGCGCATCGCAGCTGCGCACGATTGCCGCCATTCTGCGTGCAACCTTGTACGGCATCATCGGCTTTCTCACGCTGCTGCAAATCCTGCCGCTCTTCAACATCGACTTGAAGCCGCTGCTGGCATCAGCCGGTGTGGTCGGGCTTGGTATCTCATTTGGGGCTCAGTCGCTGTTTAAGGACATGCTGAACGGAGTGTTCATCCTACTGGAAAACCAGTTCAACGTAGGCGATGTGGTCCGCATCGCGGGGCTTACCGGCACAGTAGAAGACCTGTCGCTGCGATCGACCACCCTGCGCGATGGCGACGGGACGCTCCACTTCATCCCCAACTCGCAGATTGCAACCGTTTCGAACCAGTCACGGGAGTTCTCCGTAGCCTCTTTGCCGGTTTCGGTCGACGCTGCCGCCGATCCGGACCGAGTGTTGGCGCTGCTGCGGCGCATTGCATTGGAAGTGCGGCAGGACGCTGCTTTTAAGGATGTCGCGATCGCCGATCCTGACGTTCCTGGGGTTGACCGCATCAGCGGACGCGAAGTCATTTACCCGGTCAACATACGAGTTCGCGTCAACCAGAAGGACGGCATCCTGCGCGCGCTTCGCAAACAGCTTCTGCTGGCCTTCGAGCAGGAGGGCATCGCCCTGGGCACGCCGACCAGCACCATCGTCATGCAACAGGCACCTGACCCAACCGTACCTCCGGCGCAACCCTCTCTGACGGGCAGCAGCTAAACGCGGCGCGCCAACACCAGGGTGATGTCGTCTGGCTGCTCTCCTCCGCCGATCCACGCATCCAGCGCGCGCATCACTTCGGCGGAGATCAGTTCCAATGGCTCGTGGCGGAACTGCCGCACCACCTCTAACAACCGGTCTTCGCCAAAGTCGCCGAAATCGTTTTCCGGCTCGGTGACACCGTCAGAGTACGCAACGAGCAGGTCGCCGGGATGAAGGGTCAGCGTCTCCTGCTGATAACGCGCGTTGTCTAACAATCCCACCACCGTCCCCCCGCAGGTGAGCGTGCGCACACTGCCGTCCGCCCCCAGCAGGAACGGTGGTAACTGTCCGGCATTGGAGTACGTCAGCCGATGCGACCGTTCGTTATAGTGCGCCAGAAACAGCGTGGCGTACTTTTCCGGCTGGGTGGAGCGGTACAGGTGACGATTGAGCAGCGCCAGGATGCGGGACGGTGCCTCAAACAGTTCGCCGCACTCCAGCGATTCGTCGTTGGTGTCTGCACGGGAACCTGCCGTAAACAGCTCTTCCGTGACAAAGCGGTAGGCTCGCACGGCGGAGTGCAGCGTGGCCATTAGCAGCGCGGCAGAGATGCCCTTACCACTGATGTCACCCAGTGCCAGGCCCACACCAGTCACGTCGCGTCGGTGCTCCTGGTCGTCATGGAACAGCAAAAAATCGTAGTAGTCGCCGGACACGGTTCGCGCGGGACGGCAGACCCCGTGCAGTTCCAGTGAGGGTACCTGGAGGTTGGCTCGCGGGAAGAGATTTTCCTGCACCTCCTGCGCGATGGACAACTCACTCTGCAGGCGCTCTTTTTCCTTTTGCTCATCCAGCAGCCGCCCCATGGACCAGGACATGCGGTTGAACGAGCGGCAGAGGTCCGCAAGCTGGTCATTACGCCGCACCTGGATGCGGTAGGCGAGGTCGCCGCTATCGATAGACAGTGTCGCGGCATACAGGTCCTCGACCGATCCGGTCATGGCGCGCGTCAGCCGCATGGCAAGGTAGAACGCGAACACCTCCAGCAACGCGAAGACGATGCAGATGAGGACAAAGACCAGGCGGACAGTGTCCGTGATCCGGCCCGTCAGCCCCACCCCGAACAGCTGCTCAAACAGCAAAGAAGGCCGGGACGTGACGGTAAACGGAATCAGCCGCACCTCCCCTGTTTCCCAGTCGATGACCGAAAGGGTCGAGCGGAAACCGACCTGGCCATCCAGCAGATTGGTGCTGGGTGGACGGCTGCCACCCACAATGCGGGTGCGTCGCATCTCGGACCGTGACGGCGTCCGTCGACTCTCCTCAAGCACCAGGCCCGGCAGCAGCGTGACTTCGCCCAGGCCCTCTGCCACGCCGTTTAACAGCGCAGGTGTGACCGGCATGCTGCCAATGACGGTGATGGTATGTGCCGGCCCTGCAGCGACCCTGTCCACGACGGCCAGGTACAGCACGCCGCCATCCGCGGCAAACACCTTGAGCTGGCCGCCGCGCTGGCGTTTGCGCAGCCAGTCCGACAGCCGCAACGGGGTGCGGTCATTCCCCGAGATGCCGGGTACGTCCAAGGGCCGATCATCCTCGTATAAGGCCAGCTGACGTCCAAAGGCGGACCGTACCGGCTGCCTGCTTCCCCTGCTGTCCGGTGGCGAGAGCAGCGCGGCAGGGTCTCCACCACGTTCCGCACGCTGCGCCAGCGCAAAGGCGAGCCCTGCATCGCTGGTGCCCATGCTGTCCAACTGCAACTGCAGGTGCGAGGCCGCCAGGTGGACAGCAAACTGTCCTGACGCGACGTACGCAGCTACAAATACGAGCGTGAAGAAGAGCACAACCGGCGTTAGCCCGATCAGCAGATATGTCAGGATCAGTTTGTTGCGCAAGCGCCACAGCAGACCATCGCGGACCGCTCGGTACAGGTATGGCACGGTTGCAATGGCGGCAGCCAGGAGCGCCAGCCATCGCAGCACACCGCACACCTGTCCTGCGGTGCCGGGCAAGTACGCCAACGGAAAAGCCAGGAGCGTGACCGTCCACAGCACGCGGAGTGTCCGCGGCGGCGGCGCGCTGCCGCCCAATGTCACCGCAGTTGATAGGTAGAGCGGATCAGAGTTCGCCGGTGCGCGGCCTGCCAGCGGGGGTGGTGCCACGGTCTAATGCTCCTGCGCGGCCATGCGCATGGCGTGCCGCGTCGCGGAAAAGTGAGCCCCTGCCAGCAGGATCAGCCCAGACAGAAACGCCCATAGCATCAGGCCCACGGAAATCTGAAACGGGCCGTACACGTTGCCGAAGTCAAGGTGCGGCAACACCAGGATGTACAGGTGCTTTGCGCCCTCCCACAGCAGCCCTGTGACGATGGCAGTTGGCAGCACAGCCAACGCTGGAATCGCCCGGTTAGGCAGGATCCAGTAAATGAGAAAGAAGAGCGTAATACTGCTGAGCAGCGCCAGCAGGCCCAAAAAGCCGTGCGACAGCAGGGCGTAGGCAATGTTTGAGGTGTGCCCAAAGAAGAGGAGACCCAATACCGTTTGCTGCGCCGTCGACAACGCGACAGAGAGCATGGCAAGTAGCCCCGCCGCTAATGCCAGGCCCAGCGACACTGCCTGGTTGTGCAGGTACGAGCGGTTCCCCTCAGCGTGCCAAACGGTGTTCAGCGCCACTTCCAGCGGCAGGAACACGCCGGTGCTGCTGACCAGGAGCATGACCACAGAAAACACCTGCACACCCTTGTGCGGATGCACCAGCAGGTTCATGTTACGCATGACAAAGTCCTGCCCTGTCGGCAGGTAGCTATGCATCAACTGGCCCACCACGGCAACCATGGCGGGCGAATGGAAGACCCGCTCACTGAGCGTAAGCAGCAGCACGATGAACGGGAACAGCGACAAGATGACGTTCGCGGCGACGGAAAACGCGTAGGTGTGCACACTCGTCTGTGTCAGGTATCTCAGCAATGCGATGAGTTGCGCCCCAGAACCGCCCTCGATGGGAACGGGCCACCGCTCACGTTCGCCGGGCGCACCTGCAACGTCGGCGACGGCCGTTTGCGGCGGCTCCGCGGCGTTACTGTTGGCCCGTTCTGGTTGCGTCACTGAGAGCATTGGGACTTGAGGTTCGCCCTGATGCTAGCAGAGCAGAACCCTGCGAACGGCTACGTCGGGTCTGTTACGTCTGACACCTGGTCGAGCCGCAGCAACGCCCATGCAGCAGCCTCTGCAAGCACGGGATCGTCTCCGCGCGACCACTCCCGCAGTTGAGGCTCGTGTTGCGGTTCGGTGCTGTTGCCCATGGCGATGGCGACATTGCGCTGCAGCCGCTTGCGACCCGTGCGCTCCAGCGGCGATCCACGGAACATGGCGCGGAAGGAGGCGTTGTCCAGCTCCGCCAACTCGTGCAGCGAGGGATTAACCAGCTCGGCACGCGGCCTCATCTCCGGGTGAGTGCCGATGGGTGCCCTCCGATTCCACGGGCACACATCCTGGCAGATGTCGCAGCCAAACACCTGCCGTCCCATGCCTTCGCGCAGGTCCAGGGGCAGGTTCCCCTTCTTTTCGATGGTGAGATACGCGATGCACCGGCTCGCATCCATTTGCCGCGGTGCAATCAGCGCGTCTGTCGGGCAAGCGTCCAGGCAGCGCGTGCAGCTGCCGCAGCGATCAACGGCAGGCAGCAGTACCGCCTCCTCGGCTAGCGGCAGCGAGGTCAGGATGACACCCAGCAGGAGCCACGAGCCCAACTGCTGGTTCAGGACGCAGGTATTTTTGCCGATCCAGCCGATACCGGCGAGCTGCGCAAGCCACCGCTCCACCACTGGCCCGGTATCCACGTAAGCGCGGGTCTGCACAGGCTGCGACTCGCCCGCATCGGCGAGGCAGAGGTGCAGTTCGCGTTCCACCTCTCGCAAACCAGCCAGGAGAACGTCATGATAATCCGTGGACCCGCCTGCATCGCCTGCTCCACTCCAGGCATAGCGGGCGATCCAGCCGGTGCCTGCGGAGGCCGGTTGCAGCGACGTTGGCTGGTCCGCGTTGTAGTTGACGGCGCATAGAATGACAGACCGCACCCACGGCACGGCCGTGGTCAGGGATGAGCGCAGCAGGACGCCGTCTGCATCCATTCGCAGGAGCCACGCCATGTCACCAGCGCGGCCTGCCTCAGCCCACTCCTGAAAGCGCTGCTGCTGTACCGTGTCTGCTTCAGAGCCAGGCTGTGGAACGCCGGCTACGCCACACAGATCAAAGCCAGCCTCGCGAGCGCGCGCCAGCAGGGTGTCGCGCAGGTGCGGTGTCAGCAACGGCAGCTGCAACCGCGCCGTGCCGCCATGCAGCTAGATGCCAAGCCGTTTGACTTCATCGTTGTAATACTTCCGGTACAGGATGTCCCACTCCTGCGTACCTTCCAAGATGATGCGCTGCTGCGACGAGATCTTTTGACGGGCAGCGGTGTCTATCTTGGTTTCTTCGGTAAAGAGCACTTCCAGTATCTTGCGGGCTTCCTGGCGAATGGTGTTGCGGTCTTCCTGAAACTCTGCCTCATCTGTGTCGGCGAGGGTGTCGGCAACCACGTGCGCCAGCTTGTTGACCTTGTCGCGAGAAATGCGCACTAGAGGACCGCCTTGTACTTGCGGGTAAGTTCGTTCTTCACCTTTTTGAACATTTCGGGGTAGCTGGCTCCGGACCGCAACATATCATCCTGGAAGGCATCCAGAATGGTGCGGGCCTCTTCGTTGATGCGGTCTTCGAGCGACAGCTCTTCGACAAGGCCGTGGTTAATGCGCTCCGTCAGAACTGCCGGTTTGTCAGTACGGATGACCTTTGCTTCCACAAGCCGCCGAACTACCTGCCGCGATAAGTACCCGACGTAATCCTTGGAAAAAAGCATGACGTGATGGAGCATAGCAGATAGCTACGCTCCGCCTCACCCACGTTTCTCTGCGACCTGTTCTGCCTTGGCTTGGTTCACAGGATTCTGCCAAAGGAGGCGCTCGACAGGCGTGTTGCCGAGCAGGTGCTGTTGCACGATCTCCTCCGCATCGCGCGCCTTGGTAAAGCTGTACCAGACATTATCCGGGTACACCGCGCACACCGCAGCATGCTCGCACTGGTCCATGCAGCTGACTTCCAGCACGCGCACTCTGCCCTTCAAACCGGCAGCTTTGACTGTGTCCTTCAACTCATCCTTCAACTTGCGGGAACCTTCGCCACGGCACGAGGGTCGGCCGGCGCTGGGATCACGCTCGTTCATGCATACAAGAATCTGTCGTTCGGGTAGAGCCATGACTCCATGCTACCGCTCTGGGTACGCCTGCTGAGTGAGACAATGAAACCCATGCAGACAGACGACCTCCTCGGCTTAAAAGACGACATGATCGCATTTATTGCCGGCAACGGGCTGCGCAGGCTGAACGCCTTTGTACCCGAGGACGTGCCGTCCGTCATGTTTGAAGATGAGGGTGTCGACAGCTGGAAGGACTTTGTCGAGCATGCCAAGGCCACGGGAGTGGCGTTCTTGACTATGAGCGACGTGGTGCTTGAGAAGCAGGATATCGAAGTGCTCATTGAGCGCACGCGCGTTCACCGCTTTCCCGATGAGGCAGGCCAGGAGCTGGACGACGCCCAGTTCCTGCTGCAGTGTGTCGGAAAGACCGGGTACTTGCAGCTGGGCTTTGCGTACGGCGGCGTCATGTTCCTGTTCGAGACCGCGACAGACTGGTACGACCGCTATCAGCGCTGGATAGAAGCCGTAAGCGACGTGGGCGACATCGTGCTGGACGACTCGGACGACGAGTAGTCCATGACGGCTGTGGAAACGCCGATGTCGACGGCCGCTGGTGCCCACTGGGTAGAACCAGGGCTGGCCACGCAAGAAACAGTAGATCTGGCGCGTGCGCTCGGCCAGCCTGTCTGGTTCGCGCACTTACTTTCCCAACGCGGATTGTCTACAAAGTCAGAGGTGCAGAGCTATCTAACCGCCGAGATCGGCGATCTGCATGACCCTTTTCTGATGCACGGTATGCAGGCCGCTGTCGACCGCGTGCTGCAGGCGATCAAGCGCCGACAATCGATCCTCGTCTATGGGGACTATGACGTCGATGGCACAACGGCCACCGTGCTGCTGAAAACGGCGATTGACCGTGTAACGCCGGTCGGTGTGGCGTCCCTCGCTCGGTATCACATTCCGCACAGAATCCAGGAGGGCTACGGTATGCAGGCCTCTGTGCTGGCTGCTGCGGCGGACGCGGGCGTGCAGTTGGTCATCAGCGTGGACACGGGCATACGGGCCTTTGCTGCGGCAGATGAGGCTGCCGCGCTGGGCCTGGACCTGATTGTCACCGACCATCACTTGCCCGACGGCAATGCCGGCGTGCCAAAAGCGGTGGCGGTGCTGAATCCAAACCAGGCCGGCTGTACCTATCCGTTCAAGGACCTGTGTGGAGCGGCGGTAGCGTTCAAACTCTCGCATGCGCTGCTGCGGGCAGCGTGCACCCCACCCCAGCCTGCGGATGCCTACAGGCAAGTTGATCCAATTTCGTTGCAGGAGAAGCTGCTGCCATCATTGCTGAAGCTGGTGAGCATCGCGACGGTGGCCGACGCGGTTCCCCTCACCGGTGAAAACCGGGCGATTGCGTCGATGGGACTGCGGGCACTTGCCAGTCCACGGCAGCATGGGCTGCGCGCGCTGATGGAAGTCGCTGGCGTGGACCTCGGCTCGACAACAGGGCCATCCGCAACTGAAGTTGCCTTTCGCATTGCGCCACGCATCAATGCGGCGGGCCGCATGGACGTGGCCACGGACGCAGTTCGCCTGCTGCTGACCCGCGAATTATCCGAAGGCCGTGTGCTGGCAGATAAGCTGCACCGCCTGAACGAGGAGCGGCGCGCTACCGAGGCCGCAGTGCTGGACGTGCTGGAGGAGGAGATTGACCGGCTGCAACGGGTGGACGGCGCTCTGGCAGCGGCAGGCTGCCTGGTGCTCGATGGCGAGGGCTGGCACCGCGGCGTCATCGGCATTCTTGCCTCGCGCGTGGTGGAGCGCACAGGGCGTCCGGCGCTGGTGGTTGCGCATGAGGACGGTATCGCGCATGGCTCAGGCCGGTCGGTCTCCGGCTTTAACCTGCTGGACGCGCTGAGCGCGATTCATGCCGAGGGCACAATGCCTTTGTTTGACCGGTTTGGAGGCCATGCGCATGCGGTCGGGTTTGCACTACCTTCCGTCCACTTACCGGCGCTTCGAGAACGCATGTCCACGTATGCCGCGCCCAGGCTCTCCCCGCAACAACTCACTCCGAAGCTGACCATTGATGCCCACCTGACGTTGCAGGAACTGTCCGGTTCAGCCTTGCCCTGCCTGCAACTGCTGGCGCCGTTTGGGCATGGCAATGAGGAACCGCGCTTCATGACGGCTCGCCTGACGGTGGCAGAGGCACCACGCATCCTGAAAGATCGCCACATTAAGCTGCGCCTGCGGGATGCGGAGGGCGCGGTCGCGACCTGTCTCGGATGGAGCCGGGCATTGCAGTGGCCAGCCCGCTTGGCAGAGCTTCGCGTCCAGGCAGGCTCTCTGGTGGATGTGATGTACCGCGTCCGGGAGAACAGGCACCCTCAATTTGGGGGTGCCGAGATGGAGTTGTGCGACCTGCGCCTTTCTGCAACATCACAACGTGTGTGACTGGCTACCCAAACGTCTGCAATCCGGTGGTGCTGTGGCCCATATAATCGCGTATCGGGACATGAGTCAGCAGGATGGGTCGAATGAATAGGATCGCCGTGCAGCTGTGCGTCGCGGCGGGCGTGCTGCTTCTTGTACTGCTCGGTATTCGGTACGCCACGCGGTCAGACATAGAGGGGCGTGTCGCAAAGGCGGAGTACAGCGACCTGCTTAGTTCCACTGCCACCAACGG
>CALMOM010000174.1 GCA_937873305.1 uncultured Terriglobus sp. | reverse complement strand
GAAGAAATAGAGAGCCGCAAATCCCAAGCCTGAGATAAAATCGAGACAACCAACGACTTCGAGCAAGATTTGAAGCCAATGGAACGACTCGGACACGTAAGACCTCGGTAATCGTATGTGTGGACAGACCTCAAGTTTATCGCTGCACCGCCAGCTTCCCTGAGGAGCCTTGGCAGCGAACCTGTTTGTCCTCCTAAGCGCCGTTGTCGGAAGAAGCTACAAGATTAGCTTGAGCTTCCAGGCATCGCTTCTAAGTTGTTACCTCTCGTCTGCCGCAGCCACCAACGCATCCAGCCCGGAGCTGTGCGTGCCTGCGTTGACCAGCGCTACCGGGCCGGACCACACCACGCCGAACTGGTCCTTGTCAGTCCGGTCGGTCTGCCAGATGCTCGCAGCGTTTGTCGCGAAGAAAGCACGGTAGCGCGCCTCCTGCACCTCGCCATTCAGCTTGTAAAGATTGCGGACGAAGATGCCTTTGAACTGGTTGGCGTCAGCGCCGCAGCTGTTCGGTTCGCATGGGTCGTGCAGAATGCCGTTCTCGTCTGTCAGGTGCGCCAGCCCGGCGTCGGCCAGCACGCGCGCCTGCACCAGCAAGCCGTCATCGTGCGTGGTGCGATACCACTCCGTCAGGCCGCCCAGCACCACGCCCTGGTTGTAGCTCCACACGGTGCGGCCGTTGTTGCGGCAGCTGCCGTCCTTGTCGATGATCAAGCCGTCGTTCACCAGGTGGTCGCGGTTGATCATGCCGGTGGACTGGAACCATTTCCACTCACGGGCGGCGTAGTCTGCGGCAGCTTCGCGGTCCTCGTCCGTGATGGCACGCCGGGCGAGTGACGCAGCGACGGAAAAGAACAACTCATTGGCAATGGCATTCTTATACTTGCGATCGCGGCTCCACCAGATGCCGCCGCCGCAGGTGCTGTCCCATGCACCGCTCATGTCCTTGAAGATGGACCCGGCCATGGCGAGGTACTCCGGTTTGCCGGTCAGGTCATAGGCATCGGTCCAGGCCAGCGCCCACCAGCCCTCGTCGTCGTAGTAATCGTTCAGGAAGCCGGAAAAGCCGGTCATCTTGTCCAGCGCGCCCACCTGCTGCGCCTTTGGCACGGCGATCTGCGCGTGAGCAAAGGTGTTGGCCAGCACCGCCTCATTCTCGCGCGACCCGCCGGCGCGCATGGCGTCCACCAGCGTTGTGATCGCGTTGGCCGCGTTCCACCAGCCGGTGCCGGTGTACAGCCCGGTCTGCGGCACATACCAGCGTTGTAGAGCAACGACGCCAGCCTGTACGCGCCGCAGGGTCTCCTGTCGCGTCACGGTTGGAGCAGTGCTCTGTGCGTTGGAGACTGTTGTAGCAAACAGCAGGGCGGCGAGCAGGAGAGTCCGGAAGCGCATGTCCATCGTTGTACAAGAGAAGCGCCGTTACGTGTTCTGGAAAGGTTCCGTCGCTATACTGAACGTCACGTCACTGCCGCCAGCGAAGACCGGTGCAGCAGGACAAGGAGCTGTTCATGCCGCAGATGCAACCGGAACGTGCAGAGTCGAAAAACGTGCTTGGGCTGCCCCTGGAAGTCTGCGGCAAGGATCCGGTAACAGGCTTTTACCGCAATGGCTGCTGCGACACAGGGCCGGACGACAGCGGCGTGCACACCGTGTGCTGCATTGTTTCCGAAGAGTTCTTGGCCGTGTCCAAGCACCTGGGCAACGACCTGGTAACGCCCATGCCGCAGTACGGCTTTCCAGGCCTCAAGCCGGGCGACCGCTGGTGTGTGTGCGCCGCGCGCTGGTTGCAGGTCTACAAGGCGGGCGCGGCCTGCCCGGTGGTGCTTGAGGCCACCCATGAGAACACCCTGCAGGTGGTCTCATTTGATCTCTTGCTGCAGCATGCCGTCATTCCGGAACGATTGAACTAATTTTCTTGGCAGCGGCTTGACTTGCGGGGAGGTATCGCACAGGCTAAAAGCATTCTATTTTGCGAAGCCAGCTGTGCGCGGGTATCCCTACGCCGGATAAGACTGGATCGCGCTGGCCTGCACTGCTGCAGGTAGGTTTGATCGGCAGACCATAATGGCTGACCGTGACTTTGAGGAGCGACGTACTTGAAGAAGTCTTTCTATTCGCATCATGCCCTGTGCGCAGCGGCTGTGTTGGCGTGCAACCTGACTGTTTCTACCAGCGGAGCGCAGTCCGCGGCGCTGGGTGGTGTTGCCGGTGTGGTGCGCGACACCGCGGGAAGCATCGTCCCCGGCGCAAACATCAGTGTCCTGAACACCGGTACGGGCGCGAAGCACGACCTCCAGGCGGACAGCGACGGACACTACGCCGTGCAGTTTCTGCAGCCAGGCACGTACGAAGTCATCGTATCGGCGGGCAGCGGCTTCGGCCGAGTCGACCAGAAGAATATCGCCGTCACCGTGGGCAGCAACAATGCCGTGGACATTACGCTTCCTGCGGCAAGCGTGTCGACCGAAGTCGTCGTGACCACGGAAGCCGTGCTGGTGGACTCCGAAAAGACAGACCAGTCGCAGGTCGTCTCAGAGCAGCTCGTCGCCAACCTGCCGGTCAACGGGCGCCGCTTCGACAACTTCGTCCTCCTGACGCCCAACGTCATTCCAGACGGCACCAGCGGTCTACTCAGCTTCCGCGGCATTTCCGGCTTGTACAACACCAACCTGGTAGACGGCGCAAATAACAACCAAGCCTTCTTTTCCGAGGCGCGCGGCCGCTCCGTTGGAGCTCCGTACGTGTTTCCGATCGACTCGATCAAAGAGTTCCAATCGGCTACGTCCAGCTACTCGGCTGAGTTTGGTCAGGCGGCCGGTGGCGTGATCAACGCCATCACCAAGTCCGGTACCAACAGCTTCCACGGTGACGCCTACGAGTACTACCGCACGCCCGGCTTCAACGCGCTGGACCCCACTAACAAGTACAACGGCATTACCCAAGGCACAGCCATCAACCTGGTCAAAACCATCAAGGTGCAGCACCAGTTCGGTGCCTCCATTGGCGGACCCATTATTAGGGACAAGCTGTTCTTTCACGCGGTGTACGACGGGTACCGGCGCGTCAATCCCATTGTGTACCTGTCCACGTACAACTCCGCGACTCAAAGTCTGGGTCAGCTTGCGGCGTTGTGCGACGGACGTACCAGCGGGTTTCTGACCCGCGGTGCGATCATCTATCCGTCCGTGATTGCAGGCATCAGCCAGGGGCAGTGCACCCAGGCCGTCAACTTCATCAACTCGCAGCAGGGTGCCTATGCTCGTAACACCACGCAGGACATTTACCTGCCTCGGCTTGATTACCAGGTCACCTCCAAGACCCACGTGTCGGCGTCGTTCCTCTTCGAAAACTTAAAGATTCCGAACGGCTACAACTCCGGCACCACCGTGAATAATGGCGGCATTTCGCAAAACGGGGGCATTAACTTTCATGAGCGCTTCCTCTTTGCCAACGCGGAAACAGCGCTGAACAGCCACAGCAACAACGTGGTGCACTTCCAATGGTCGCGGGACCTGGAAACGGCTAGCACCAACAGCGGCGGTCCCGCTATTAACC
>CALMOM010000173.1 GCA_937873305.1 uncultured Terriglobus sp. | reverse complement strand
CGCCCAGCCAGAGTCGTGGGCCGGTTGTTGTGCGGCGTAGTCCCGCGGTTATAGTCCCGCAGGGACCGGTGGACGACAACACGGTTAGCACGGGGCGGTTGCACTCATCGGAAATTGGCTTTGCCAGCTGGTACGGGCCGCCGTACAACCAGCGCGCCGGTGCCAATGGCCAGATCTTCGACCAAAACGCGTTGACTGCCGCGCACCGCACATTGCCCATGGGTACGGTGCTGTTGGTGACCAATCTTTTGACTAACCAGGCCGTCACCGTGCGAGTGACCGACCGTGGACCGTTTATCCACGGCCGCGTGCTCGATCTCTCGCTAGGCGCGGCGAAGGAGATTGGCGTATACCGTGCAGGCGTAGCGCAGGTGCAGATGGACGTGGTCGAACAGGGGCCCAACGTCGCGTTGCCGGGCAAGTGGGCTGTGCAGACCGGTGCCTTTCTGAACCGTGAAAACGCGTACCACCTGCAAGTCGAGCTGCAGCGCTTCTACCCGCTGCCCAACAAGGTGATTCAGTTTCAGGGCCCAACCGGCTGGTGGGTGCGCATTACACCAACAGGGTCAGACCGTGCGCGGGCCGGGCAGATCGCACGCACCATCCGCACCGCGGAACCCGATGCCCTGCCCTACCTGGTGCGGCTCGACTAAACCTGTAGCAGTAGCATTAATCCTGTGAGGGTGCATTCTTGAGGCAGGCAACACACACCATGGAAGTGGCAACGCGCGGGCAGGGCCTCTATGAGTGCACCGCCGCGATAGCGCAGTGGGTGGCAGAGCAGCGCATGGTCACCGGTCTGCTGACCCTGTTCTGCCGTCACACCTCGGCGTCGCTGCTCATCCAGGAGAATGCCGACCCTACGGTGCGTGTGGATTTACTCGCCTACTTCAACCGTATCGCGCCAGAGGACGGACCATACCGGCATGACTCCGAAGGTACCGACGACATGCCTGCCCACCTGAAAACGGCGTTGACGCAGGTGCACCTGTCTATCCCGCTGATGGGCGGTAGGCTGGCGCTTGGCACGTGGCAGGGCATCTACCTCTTCGAGCACCGGACGCGGCCGCACAGGCGCTCCCTGGCGCTTCATCTCCTGGGGGAATAAGTCCTATCCGACCCGGGTGACTCATTACACTTTGGAACAGTCATGCAAACCATCTTTGGCCGCATCCTCTCGGGTGAGATTCCCTGTAACAAAGTATTCGAAGACGATGTTGTCCTCGCCTTCCACGACGTAGCGCCGGTCGCGCCCGTACATATTCTCGTCATCCCAAAACGCGAGGTTCCTTCTCTGGCCCATGTGGAGCAGACGGACGCTGAAATGCTGGGTCATTTGCTGCATCGCGCGGCTGAGATCGGCAAGGAGCACGCGCCGAACGGCTTTCGCGTGGTGGTCAACACAGGCGGCGACGGCGGCCAGACGGTAGAGCACCTGCATCTGCACGTCCTGGGCGGGCGGCCCTTGGCATGGCCGCCGGGCTAAACTCTCCGGGTTCGCTCAAGGCGACGCTGCGCCACTTGACGCAGAGAACCGCCACATACCTCCTATGTCGGGTGCAGGTACAAGGCGTGTAACGGCGAAGCACTCCTAGTAAAGCAGCACGGGCGCGATGTCCGGCAGTTTCTCCAGGAGAGTTATGTACTACACCGACAAAAAGCTGCAATATCCCGTCAAGGTCGACAAGCCCAACCCCATCTTTGCCCGTGCGCTGCAGCAGGCCATTGGCGGTGTGGAAGGTGAAATCCGCGTCTGCATGCAGTACTTCTTCCAGGCATGGGGTTCGCGCGGTCCAGTCAAGTATCGCGACATGCTATTGAACACGGCAACGGAGGAGATCTCACACATCGAAATGCTGTCCACCGCAGTCGCGTTGAACCTGCAGAACGCACCCGTGTCGCTGCAGGATGAGGCCGTAAATGGCAGCCCGTCCGTCGAGGCAGTGATGGGTGGCATGAACTTCCGTCAGTTCCTCTCCACCGGGCTGTCCGCCCTGCCCGCCAACGCAGACGGCGTGCCGTTCGACATGTCGCACATCTATGCCAGCGGCAACCTTGCGGCGGACATGTACTGCAACGTGGCAGCAGAGACAACGGGCCGGACCCTAGCTGTGCGCCTCTACCACATGACAGACGATCCCGGCATGCGCGACATGCTGGCCTTTATGATCGCGCGCGACACCATGCACCAGCAGCAGTGGCTGGCCGTGCTGGAAGAGCTTGGGCCGTCGCACCTGCCCATCCCAAACAGCTTTCCGCAGAGTAAGGAGAACGGCGACTACGCCTACAACTTCTTTATCACCACAACGGATGGCAAACCTGGCGATCAGGCCAACCAGGCATGGAGCAGCGGCACGGCACCCGACGGCCACGGCGAGTTCTCCACCTTTGTCGCGCATCCGTTCGGTGAAGAGCCAAACCTGGGCTTTGGCCGTGCGGATACCTTTGGGCAGAAGGAGCAGTCCACCGGCAGCGCAGCAGGCGTGGTGGAGAGGCTGAAGGACGTGAAGGATCACATCCTGAACGGCATCAACGGGTAGTACAGGCGCGGGCAGGAACCATCTGCCTGCCCGCGCGACTCAGCGGGTTTCGATGGATTGCAGATGAAAGGTGATGGTGCCCCAGAGGAGCTTGGCGCGAATTTGCACCGGCAGGTGCCGCGCGTCATCGGTGTACCAAATGGTGATGGTGCCGCGATTTTTAACCACACCCGCGTCGGCGGTTGGCTGCACGCGAATGGCCTGAAAGGTGCCGGCAGGCGTTTTGACCTCTTCCTTTGCCTCTACCTTCATCAACACGCTCACGGTGCGCATGGCGTCGGCTAGCGGCCAGCGGAAATCCTGCCCTACGACGAGGTTCTGCGAGCCGACATAGAAAATGCCGGAAAGCGAGTCGATGACGCAGGCCGGTATCTGCCCGCTCTGCTGCTTTGTGGTGTTGCGCAGCAGATTGCGTTCATTCAACGCTTGCGTGCCCAGCACGGGTGTGGCCGTAGCCTTGGGTCCAGGTGCGGCGGCACCGGGCGTAAACAGCAGATCACTATCGATCTTGCGACGGCCCTCCCGCGTCTGCTTGCTAAAGCCTGCAGAGCAGCCCGTTTGCGGGTTGAAACTGGATTGAAAACGGTCAATGACCTGGTAAATCATGTTGGTGGCGCCTACGGTGTCGGCAGTGGCCTGCACCTTCATCAGGCCGGGCTGCTGGTCCAACTGGAAGACAACGCGCCCTGCCGTGAACACGCGCCAGTCCACCAGGAAGGTGAGCGTCTGATGCTGGGGAAAACTGTACCCCGGCGCTGGCGGGGTTACGGGCGGTGCCTGCGCGGGCGGCACACCCTCTTTTTGCGCACGGAGAGCAGGAGTGGCAAGCAGAAGGAGCAGCAGGGCCTTTTCAGTCAGTCTCAATCCAGCAGTGCCCCCGCAACTCTCTGATGGTCTACCTGTCGCATAGCGACCCGGTAGCTTGGTACGACACGCCAAACCCCAGCGCGGAGAACCTGTTCAGCGCCCTGCCGTGTGCGCCCGCCACAGCATCAGCAGCAGCAGTGCGGCATACACCGCTGCCGCGCCCATCACCGAATTGTACTCGCGGTGACGCCGGTATTTCTCCGAGGAGAAAGCGCTGCCACCCTGTGCGTCCATACTTT
Source organism: uncultured Terriglobus sp. (assembly GCA_937873305.1). Lineage (GTDB taxonomy): Bacteria > Acidobacteriota > Terriglobia > Terriglobales > Acidobacteriaceae > Terriglobus. The sequence goes on along the minus strand of CALMOM010000173.1, from coordinate 2,562 downwards.
GCGCAGCAGGCGGCGGCGCTGGCATAAGCCGGGGCAGCAGGCGAGGCACACGCGCGGCGTAGCCGTCGAACTCCGCGAAATGCTCTCGCAGAAAGGACTCTTCCGACCGGATCACCGGCAGGTAGATAAACAGAAACAGCAACGCCAGCAGCAGCACCAAGCCCCACTGGCGTGAGGCCGCGGTAAAGCCAAAAGCGGCCAGCATGGAGCCAAGATAAAGTGGATTGCGTGTGTACGCATACGGGCCGGTCTGCGTCAATTCGGCATTTTTGCGCACGTACCCTGCCGCATAGGCACGCAGCAACAATCCCGGCACAACCAGCAGCAGGCTCCACAGCAGCGAGGCCGCAGTGGGCCGCGCCCACAGGAGAAACAGCAGCGCAAACACAAAGCCAAGCGGCACACGCACGCGCCGTGCCGTGCGCTGCCATTGCGCATCCCATGTTGCTGTGCCTGCGGTCATGCTCTCGTTAGTATGCCTGTCCCTCGCGCGAGCGCTGCACTTTCAACAGATCTACCGCCGCATGCAGCACCTCTGCCGTGGTGATTGCCTGCAGACCCGCGTCCGGCATAGCGTGGCGATGATGGTCCGTCCGGCTCACCGGGTGCCGCAGCACGGCAGCCGACGCGTCATACGGGCCATTGCGAACAGGATCGGTCGGGCCAAAAAGTGCCACTACCGGCACATTGAGCGCCGCCGCCAGGTGCAGCGGGCCAGTATCTCCGGCGATGACGAGGCTTGCTCTGCGCAGCAGTGCGATGAGTTGTGGCAGCGTACAAGCAGCCCTAACAGCTGTCTCGCCCGAGGCTGCAAGCACCCTATCTGCGATTGGATCCGGGCCGTGCGGCGATGCATTCACCAGCACGCGACAGCCGTGGGCGTAGAGGCCGCGCGCCAGGTCGCCGTATCGTTCTGCAGGCCACGCCTTCGCTCCCCATCCAGCTGTGGGTGCCAGAACTACGACCGGCGTGGCAGCATCGCTCAACAGCGCGTCACACCAACCCTCCGCAGCCGCATCAACCGGTAAACGCGCAGCAACTGCGTGCAACGGCACATCCACGGCAGCGGAGACAAGCTCGGCTGCCTGGTCCACCACATGCCTGGCCTCTACCGCAACGCGGGTTGTGTACAGCAGGCGAGCCGGACCTTCACGTGGATAGGCACTGCCGATCACCTGCCTGGCACCGCTCATGCGGGCAATCACAGCAGACCGCAGCGTTCCCTGCAGATCAATGGCAATGTCGTACTGCTCGCGCCGCAGTGCCTGCCGCAGCGCACGGACGCTGCGCATGGTCGCCAGCGAGAAAGGCCGTTGGGACCACATCTTCGCCTCAACCAAATGCACCGCGTCCACAAGCGCAGAAGTACCATGCGCATCGACGAGCAGCGGTGCCCAGCGTGGCTCAACGGCCCACGCGATGTGCGCCTGTGGCAGCGCGGCACGCAACGCAGCCACCGCAGGCATGCCGTGCAACACGTCACCCATGGCGCCAACGCGGACGATGAGGATGCGAGGTGCTTGAGCTGAGGTGCTCACCGTCGCAGCCGCCTGTTCCACTCAGCTTGTACCAACTCCATGACATCGCGAATGCATCGTGCCTCATCCATGAGCGACACGGCAACATCACATACCGAGAGCGGCCCCACTGCACGCAACTGCTGCCGCATGGGTGCTGTCAGCTTCACTGCGTCCTTTGCCGTTGTGACAAAGCCATCCCCGCCGGCCCGCTTCCCGCGCTGCACAAGGCTCTGGATCACTGCGGGGCTGTAGCGCTGATGATCCTGCAGCGCTACAAATCCAGCAGTCTCGATACGGAGATCCTGCAGCGAAGCTCGAAAGCTGTCAGGCCGTGCCAAGCCGCAAAAGGCCAGCGGCCGCCGCGCGTGTCCCTGCTCAAGTACGGCTGCTCGGCGCTGAATAGTCCACTGTTTCACGCTGCGTTCAGTGCCGAGTACGCGCTGCAGCACCGGTTGCAGCGCATCTGTCTCGTTCGCCCGTAGAACAATCACGTTGGCGCGGCGCAACGCACGCGGGGACTCACGCAGGTTGCCCGCGGGCAGCAGCGTGTCGCTGGCGTCCTCTGCCGTCAGCAGCACGATGTCCACTGCGCGTGCGAGTTGCCGGTGCTGAAAGCCGTCGTCCAGCAGGTGCAGCGAGAGGTGCCGGTCCGCACGCAGCACACGGCGGTCGCGCTCTGCCATCTCGCCTGCGCGAAGCCGCTCGCGCGCCACGTAGACCGGGCAGGCAAGCTGGCGCGCCAGCAAAAGTGGCTCGTCGCCGAACTCATCCGCGCTGCCGTTCGGGTCCACCCGCAGGTTCTGGGTGGATGCTCGACCGTGCCCGCGCGACAGCACGTCAATGCCGTACCCGGCGCGCCGCAGCGCCTCGCCCAGCGCCGCCACAAAAGGCGTTTTACCAGCGCCTCCGGCGGACAGGCTGCCCACGCTGATCACCGGCCACCGCAGCCGCCGTTGCCGGGCCAGGCCGGCGGCGCGTAGCGCATCCTTGGCGGCCCGCGTGGCGGCGTACATCGGCACCCGCGGCCCCGCCCACGGCCGGC
>CALMOM010000172.1 GCA_937873305.1 uncultured Terriglobus sp. | reverse complement strand
ATTCCAGCCGATCCAAAGGAGTGGCTCGTGAATGTCACCAATCCTGCAGCGCTGGCGCAGACGCTGCGTACCGAGTGGGAGCGAGCGCTGCTGTTCCGTGATCTGGCCACGCTACGTACGGACATCCCGCTCTTCAAAAGTGTCGACGAACTGCGCTGGAATGGACCTACGTCACGCTTCGAAGCTCTCGGGCGGCAACTCGATGCAGCCAAGGTCATAAAGAGCGGCAAGCGGCCGCCACCCAGGAAGCTAGCTGCCGCTGGGTGAAGGTCTATCGGAACGCCAGGCCACGTTGCCGCCTCAGTACAATCAGCCCATGTCCTACGCCGCCGCCGTCGAGCACCTGTATGCCCTCAGTGGAGAGCTCACCGCACCCCCTGCTGGCGTGCCGCGCCGCAAATTCGATATTGCCCACATGCGCACGCTGGCCGCCGCTCTCGGCAACCCTCAGTTGCGGTTTCCCAGCGTGCTGATCGCGGGCACCAACGGCAAAGGCTCGACCGCGGCTACGCTGGCCAGCATCCTGAGTACCGCCGGATACCGCACCGGCCTGTACACCTCGCCACACCTGCTGCGCGTCAACGAGCGCGTGCAACTTAGCAGCGGCGCAGCTGATGGCAACAGCCTGTCTGAAATAGACGACGACACCTTTGCGCGGCTCTATTTTCAGGTGGATGACACGGCCAACCGGCTGGTGGGCGAGGGACAGCTGCCGCACCCACCCAGTTTCTTTGAGGTCATAACGGCACTGGCCTTCCTGGCCTTTGCCGAGGCGAGTGTCGACATCGCCGTGCTTGAGGTTGGCCTGGGCGGACGGCTGGATGCGACCAACATCGTCGAGCCCGTTGCCTCCGTCATCACCGACATCTCACTGGACCACATGGAATGGCTAGGCAACACCATCACCGAGATCGCGCGCGAAAAGGCGGGCATCCTGAGGCCGAATGGCGTGCTGATCACGCTGCCGCAGCATCCAGAAGCCAATCTCGCCATTGGCGAAGTAGCCGTCACCAACAACGTCACCGGCCTGAATGCGGCGGACTACCTGCCGATGCGTGGCAGCGCTGACGGATCCTACTCCGTCCAGTTCGGCGGTGCCGCACTGCAGGTGCAGACACCGCTGCGGGGCGAACACCAGCGCCGCAACGTGGCCCTGGCGCTGGCCGCCGCATGGTATCTACGGTCAGAACGTGGCATGGACCGCATCGACACCACTGCCGTTGCCGCTGGTATCCGGCTGACCCGCTGGCCTGGGCGGTTGGAGCGTCATACCCTGCCGAATGGCGCTGCTCTGTTGCTGGACGTTGCACACAACCCAGGGGGTGCCTGGACCTTGCGCTCCTACCTGTCCCGGGCCATTCGCGAGAACTCACTGCCGGCCCCACGTACGCTGGTCTTTTCCGCCCTTCGTGACAAATCAATCGCCGAGATGGCTCAAATCCTCTTTCCTTTGTTTGAGGAACCTGGCGACCGCATCTTGGCTGCTCCCATCAACAGCCCTCGGGCTGCCTCACTGGAGCAACTGGATGCCGTCGCGCGCGAGCAGCAGGCGGAGGTGATCCTCTGCGCATCCGTTGCAGAAGCCATGCAGCGCGCGACAGCGGAAGGCGGCAGCGCGGTCGTCTCCGGCTCGGTGTACTTGGTGGGTGAGGCAAAAGCGTGGCTGCGGGCAGCAGAGGCCTTGGCGTGAAGCAGACCAGCTCAGGCAGCGCGCGGACCACTTTGCTGCGCTGGGCCTCCTACCTCGTCTTTATTCCGCTGATGGTGGTGGTGACCATCACCTGTGGTCTGCTGTCGCTGGTGTGTTCGCTGTGGGATAGATCCGGCCGCCAGCAGCATGCCGTGGCACAATTCTGGGCGCGGCTCATGCTGCGCATCGCCTTTTCGCCCATGACCGTGGCAGGAGAGGTCAACCTGCGGCAGCCGGGCGCGGCCGTGTTTGCCTGCAACCACCTCAGTTACATGGATACGCCCGCGCTGTTCGGGACGCTGCCGTTCCAATTTCGCATACTGGCAAACCACTACCTGTTCCGCTACCCATTCATCGGCTGGCACCTGACGCGCTCCGGCCAGGTGCCGATCGACCAGCACAGCATGCGGTCGCAGGTGGCGGGCTTGATGCGCGGCGTAGCCACGCTCAAATCCGGCATGCCGCTGCTTATCTTTCCAGACGGCAGCCGGTCCAGCGACGGCCATGTTCGGCAATTCATGGCGGGTGCCGCCTTCATGGCGATCAAGGCGCAGGTGCCCCTGGTGCCACTTGCCCTGGTAGGGACCTTCGAGTTGCTGCCCATGCACACCTACCACCTGACACCACGCCCCCTGCTGCTGGTGGCGTGCGATGCCATCCCAACCACCGGCATGACCAGCCGTGACGCCGAAGCGCTCACCCAACGGCTGCTCACCAGCATTGCGGACGCGTACTACGACCATTCGCAACTGCAGCGCCCGGAGATGCCGCCTGCCAGCGAAGCCAAGGTCTTCAGTACCCCCAACCCGACGCTGGCAGGCCCGGCGTAAACTTCAAGCTGATATGGGCCGCCCACGCATCCTCATTCCGATTCCGACCAGCTTTGACGAGGCTTACAACCAGCAGTGCTGGCCAGAGTTCGCGGCCGCCGTCACGCAAGCGGGCGGTGACCCGGTGCCGTTGCCGTTGACTCACTCCGCCAAAGAGGTAGAGGCGTTGGCCGCAGAGGCTCACGGCATCCTGCTGCCTGGCAGCCCGGCTGACATGGACCCGGCCCGCTACGGTCATGAGCGGCACCAAGCCACCGCCAGGCCTGACGCCTTACGCGAGCAAACCGATTTTGCCCTGCTGGAGGCTGCGGAACGGTCGAACAAACCGCTGCTCGGTATCTGCATGGGATTGCAGACACTGAACACTTACTATGGTGGCACCCTGATTCAGGATCTCGACCCGGTGCCGGTGAATCACTCGGCGGGCAGGGCCGTACAGGCCGCGCATACCGCTTTGATTGCTGCTGGCAGCCGCCTGCACAGCGTAGTCGCGGTTCTGCCAGAGTTTGCAGAAGAAACCGACGGTGAAGGCCGGCTGCCGGTCAACTCCAGCCATCATCAGGCCGTTGATTCGCCGGGCGACACCCTGCTGGTTACAGCTTGCTCTCGCCAGGACGGCGTTATCGAAGCGGTTGAGAGCAGCGATGCCGCACGTTGGCTGATGGGGGTGCAATGGCACCCGGAACGTACCCTGTCCACCAGCCCAGCCTCGTCGGCACTGTTCCGCGCCTTTGTTGCAGCGTGCGGCCAGCGCAGCTGATTCGGCGATGCTGACCGCCGATCGACTTTCTTTTTTGCTGGAGCCGTACGTCGTCGGACTCGACTTGCCGCAAGGCGTTTATGACCGGTGCGCCGAATACTTGAATCTGCTGCTGCGCTGGAACGGTCGTACCAACCTGACTGCAGTACGCGATCCTGAGCAACTGGCGACCCGCCAACTGGGAGAAAGCCTGTTTGCCGCGCGCTCGGTACAGAAGTCCGGAACGCTCCTGGACTTTGGCTCTGGCGCGGGGTTTCCTGGTATTCCCTTGCAGCTCGCGCACCCTGCGCTGAAAGTCACCCTTGCGGAGTCGCAAGGCAAGAAGGTAGCTTTTTTGCGCGAGGCCGTGCGCACGCTGGAACTAGGCTGCGAGATATGGCCAGCCAGGGTTGAAGACATGCCGCTCAACCGACGCTTCGATGTGGTGACGATGCGTGCCGTCGACCGCAGTGACTCCATGGCTGCAGTCGCCGCAGAGCGCGTTGCAGACGATGGCTTGCTGCTTCGATTTGAAGGTACTGGTAGTCGTGTCGATGGCCTGACAGGCTGGGCAGCCGTGGAATACCACTCCCTGCCTGGGTCGGAAGGTCGATTGACCTGCCTGAAACGCCAAAGCGTGTTCCACGTGGAACACTCATGAGATCGTTGGACTAGAGTATCCCGTTGAGGTTTTCCCCTTAGTTACTTACTCCGCTCCTTGCACATGTTCCACGTGGAACACTGCTAAGCTGAGCCAGGCACCATGGGCAAGGTTATAGCTGTCGTGAATCAGAAGGGCGGAGTGGGTAAGACCACAACGGCCATAAACGTGGCAGCGACATTGGCGCTGCATGGTTTGCGAACCCTGCTGGTGGACTGCGACCCCCAGACAAACGCCAGTGGCGGTCTAGGCGTTGCGCGCGACACCGCCCGCGCGTCGACCTACGATGTTTTACTGCAGGAAGCCAGCGCGGCAGATGCAACGGTTGGTACGTCCGTCGAGCGGTTGGAACTCATTCCTGCCAGCAAAGACCTGATTGGTGCCAACTTTGACCTGCAAGGACAGCCACAACGAGAGTTCCGCTTGCGGCAGGCTCTCGCGCCGGTACGTGAGCAGTACCCATTCATCTTGTTGGACTGTCCGCCTGCGCTCGATCTACTTACACTGAATGCGCTGGTCGCGGCGGATACGCTGCTGGTGCCCATGCAGGCCGAGTACTTCGCCCTGGAAGGCGTATCGGAACTGGTCGGCACCCTGGACCGTGTCGCAGCAGCGTTCCAGCCCGAGTTGGCGCTGGAAGGTGTTGCGCTCACCATGTTTGATCCCCGCACCTCACTCTCGCAGCAGGTCGCTGAAAACTTACGAGACTTCTTCGGCGACAAGCTCTATCGAACGACCGTGCCTCGGAATGTTCGTGTCGCAGAGTCGCCCAGCCACGGACTGCCAGTGGTGTTGTACGACCCCAGGTCGCGTGGCGCAGAGGCTTACTTCGACCTTTCACGTGAGCTGCTTCTGGCAAACGGCTACCGCGTTCCAAAGGGCGAACCTCGCGGTACCTTGGCAGCTGAAACGATGTCCACGCCAGCAGCTTGAGAGCCGCAGGAGGCCTCCCATGTCGAACACTGCTCCGTCTACTGAAAAGCGCCGTGCGCTAGGCCGCGGCCTTGAGGCCCTACTACCAGCCAAGCCACAACTCGTAACCGCCCCCGCGCCTGAAAGGGCTAATACAGCGGGTCGCCCGCTTGAGATTGGCACAGACCAGATCGAGCGCAACCCATACCAGACGCGTACCCGATTTGACGAAGAGGCGCTTGAGGAACTCTCCAAGTCGGTGGCCGCCACGGGAGTGGTGCAGCCGGTGGTCGTGCGGCGATTGCCGGATGGTCGATTCCAGCTCATCGCAGGCGAGCGGCGATGGCTGGCATCGCAGCGCGCTGGCAAAGAGACAGTCCCTGCTATCGTTCGTGAAGTCTCTGACGAGCAAGCGATGGAAATGACCATCGTTGAAAATCTGCAGCGTGCCGACCTAAACCCGATGGAGCAGGCACGCGCGTACGAGCGGTTAGGCCGCGAATTTAAGCTCACGCAGGAACAAATGGCCAAGCGCACGGGCAAGGATCGCGCTTCTGTTTCAAATTTTTTACGACTCATGAAGTTGCCAGAGTCAGTGCAGGGCCGCGTCGAGTCGGGCGAACTTTCCTTCGGCCATGCTCGGGCACGGTTGGCATTGGAGTCAGCAGAGCAAATGCTGGCTGCTGCCCAAAAGGTGGCGGTGCTGGCCATGAGCGTGCGGCAGACGGAAAGCTACGTGAAAGGGCTGCTGGATCCAGAGCGCAAAATGGGCAAGCTGGAGCAGGATAAGCCCAAGGTGGACCCCAACGTACGCGAGGCTCAGCAGGAACTGCAGCGGGTGCTTGGCCTGAAAGTACGTATCGAAGACCTCAATGGCAAAGGCCGGGTCATTATTGAATACAGCAGCCTGGACGACTTTGACGCACTGATGGATTCTTTGGTCTAGTTCAGCAGGAGGAATGTTCCACGTGGAACATACGCTTTCGCGCTGAAACGACAAGCGATACTACAGACAGCATGCAAGCCAATGCGTTTGAATACCGCCACCGATACCTTCTTCATGGCCTCATTTACGTCCTCGGATTTGCCGCACCCTGGACCGTGTTCCTGCCACTGCCCTATCGCGCGCCCATGTGGTCATTCGTGCAGAACCACAGCACCTGGTTCCTAATCTCGAACGTACTTTCCAAGCCGTCCTATAACGCCTTTGCGACGTATTGGAACGCGCTGCTGGTGGCGCTGATTGTTCTTGCGTTTGCCGGAGCTTGGCTGCGAACGTGGGGGGCGGCCTACCTGGGTGCTTCGACCGTGCAGCGCGGTGGCATGATCGGCGATCGCGTGATCGCCGACGGTCCGTATCGCTTTGTCAGAAATCCGCTGTACCTTGGCACCCTGCTCAACTCCGCTGCAGTCGCCTTCTTGATGCGGCCAGAGGCGGCACTGCTAACGATGCTGCTACTTACGGTCATGCAATTGCGGCTGATTGGACGGGAAGAGCCCTACCTTAGCGAGCGCCTGGGCCAGTCGTACCTTGAGTATCTGCGCACGGTACCGCGCTTGCTGCCGGTTCTGCGGCCAAGAGCAGCTGCGGGCACGTACCGGCCGGACTGGCGACAGGGTGTGCTCAGCGAGGTATACGTGATTGGCACGGCACTGACATTTGCTGCCGTGGGCTGGTCGCGTGGCTTTGGATGGGAAGGCTCTGTGGTGCGCGTGATTCAGGGTATCTTGATCTCGCTGGGCCTGTCTGTCATGGCACGGGCGTTCATTCCCAAGGCAACCTACTGACGACATTAAGACAGCAGGGCCACCACGCGTTTGCGGCGCGGCAGCCCCCTGCTGTCAAAGTAGTTAGCTAAGCGACCTTCTTTGCCGCGGGTGCTTTGACCGGTGCGATCGCGTCCTTAGCGGCCTTGGCCACACGGAACTTGACCACGGTCTTTGCCTTGATCTTGATGGCCTCGCCGGTCTGCGGGTTGCGCCCGGTGCGCGCCTTGCGCTCTGCCTTGACCAGCTTACCGATGCCGGGAATGGTGAACTCGCCGTTCTTCTTGGTTTCTTTTACGGCGGTCTGTGCCATGGTGTCGAAGAACTGCGCCACCTGCTTGGTGGGCAGCTCCATCTGCTCGGCCATGCTGCGGATCAGCGCGGTCTTGGTCAATCCCTTTGCCATTGTGCTGTGTTGCTCCTTTGCGTTCGTTACGGGACGCGGGTATCGCAGCGGTGCTGGCTGGGCAGGCTGTACTTCTCTGCAACAAATCGCCAGTATTCATGCGGGTTTCCGCAACCGTTCCGCCTATCACGATGGACCCTTACCCATCGCTTGTCAATGCGGCGGCCCGCGTTTTCCTCTGAAATCAGGTGTTTTTCCGCAAAAAGGTGCCACTGGAGGTTCCAGTTGCAGCACCGAGCAGCAGATGAGGCGTGCCAGGTTTCAGAACACGTGCGATCTACGCTGCCTTGTGCAGTACGTCAGGGTTGGCGAGCAGCACGAAGTGGCGGCATGGCGACCTTAAACCGTTTGCTCAGAAGAGTGGTTTGCGAGGCTTTGCAGCCGCCCGTAGCGGGTTGTTCAGCAGATGCACCACGGGTGCGGCGCTGCGAAATCTTTGCAGAATGGTGTCCAGCAGTTGCGGCGTACACGCTACGGCAGCTGGCAGGCGCGCTGAAAGCGCCCACTGACGGCATAGCAGCAGGTCTGCCGCAGGGTCGTCTGGCGCAAACCCCTTGGGCATACGGGTGAGCGGATGGCTGTCCAGCTCTGGCAGCAAGGCGCGTCGCTCCGGGTCGCCTAACAGGGCGCGCAACTCTGCGTGATGCTGCTGCAGGTAGCGGCGAATGGCCAGCAGCTGGTCCGGCTGTGGCTGGTACACGCCTGCCGCCACAATCACCGCGTCTGGCGACACCTGCACATAAAAGCCTCCACCGCTGGTGCGCTCCGTTGTGGTGCTGGAGAACCATGCGGCCACATGCGTCTTGTACGGCTGCTTGTTCTTCGAGAACCGAATATCGCGATAGATGCGCAGAGCCGCCTTGCGCGCAGGCGTGACGGACTCCGGTGCAAAGTCGGCCAGTGCCTCGTTCACCTCAGCCAGCAGCGCGAGCCACGGTGCCTGCACGTCGCGCTCAAAGACGGGCTGGCGTTCGTTACCCCCGGCACGATGGTTGTGTGTGCTCAGCTGGTTGAGGAAGCGTAACCCGGCAGGTGAGAAATGGGTTGGCATTGTCCAAAAACAGTCGCAGGGCCGCGGCCTACTCGTCCAGCTTGATCTCGCGCAGCTCCACGGCGTTCCATTCGCCACCGACGATGCCGGTGCGGATTTCCGCCGGTGTCTTACCCAGTCGCGTCTGCTGATACGCGTAGGCCGCCTCTTTCATGCAGGTGGCGCACACGGCACCGTGGCTACCCTCGAAGCACGAGTGCAGGCTCTTGTGGCCCATGGCCTTGCTGCACCAGCAGTAGCAGGGTTGTTGGTAGAGCACCTGCGGTACCGCATCTGCCATGCGGTAGGCGGTGCGCTGGTAACCACGTGTAAAGTATGGACCCGTACGTTCGCTGTCTGGCAGCAGCGGGGGCAGGCTACCAGTTGCGGGCGCCTTGTGGAAGGCTGGAGTGCCCGTATCCGCCGGTGTCCACTGCGCAGATGCAGCCACCGCCAGTGCCGCGGTAAGCAGCAATCCCGCGCCATGCCAGCCTTTTACGGCAGTCCTCATTCCGTTATGCTACGCCTCGTTCCGGGTTTAAGACCTGACGCATAGCAGAACACAGCTGTGGCATGGCGTCGAACCGGCACACGCGGGGATAATGCGACTGTGGGAGATGCTTGATGCCACGGTCATGCCGCCGCTGCCTCCATCGCTGAGGGAAGTTGGTGACAGCGTAGCGTTACACCCCATGCGCACTTGCCGGATCTCTCATGGCACAGTTGCGGCTACAGAACCGTATCTTGCACTTCTTGGAGTGGACACTTGCCTGACCTGACGCCTGTAAGCCCCACCCTGCCACACCGTAGCGCGCGGGTATGGCTGCTGCTTGTCGCGCTGCTGTTCCTACTGCAGGTAGCGCCCTGGCTTTCGCACCGCTGGGTAACAGACGAAAGCTGGTACGCCGGGCCAGGCATAACGCTGTCGCAGGGGCACGGGCTTACCGATCCGGGCATCGGTCCCAACGACCTGGAACACACCGTGGATGTGAGGCCACCCGGCACCGCCGTGCTGATGGCCGGGTTTTTTCGTGTACTGGGCACCACGGAGGTAGCGGCCCGCATGGGTTCGGTGCTGGCGGGTGTGGCGCTGCCGTTCCTGCTGTTTCTGCTGGTTCGTGATCTGTTCGGCGATGTGCCCGCGCTGTTGTGCGCACTGCTGGCGGCGACCGACAACTTTGTGGTGACCACGGCACGTACTGCCCGGCCTGAGGCGCTGACGGCGTGCTGCATTGTGCTGGCCATGCTTCCACTCAAGCGCTACTGGCGCACGGCGCAGCCTGGTTGGGCGCTGCTTGCAGGGCTCACCATGGCGCTGGGCACCATGTGCCACATCACGCTGCTGGGCTACATTGTGGCGTACGGCGTCCTGCTCCTGGTGCTGGATTACCGGGCCGGTCGCATGCCGCTGCGTGGCGTGCTGCTGTACTCCGCCGGGTATTTGGCCGGCCTGATGCCGTATGCCGCGTGGGTGCTGCGGATGCCGGGCGGGCTGGGCCGCACCAGCTTTCGCTTTGAGTTTCTCCACCGCACCGCGGGTGCCAGCCTGCCGGTGCGCCTGCTGCAGGAGTTGCCACGCTACCGCGACTACGTTGGCGTCGGCATGCTGCACGGCCGGCC
>CALMOM010000171.1:19258-50084 GCA_937873305.1 uncultured Terriglobus sp. | reverse complement strand
GTCCTGATACATGCGATCAAGCGCGGCCTGGGTCGCTGGGCCTGAAATAGTGATGGTCTTACACTTGAACTCACTTATGTCGAGGAAGATCCAGTAGTCAACGGTTTCGTCCGCGAGTTGCAGGGGAATCGTGCGCTGGACGACGTTGCCTTCGTTCATGGTGAAGACGCGGAGCTTCGTCTGGCGACTGATGGGGACGTTTAAATAGCGCTGGGTCACCTTAATTACTTTGCCCTGCGCGAGCATCAGCTGACAGCTGAGCGTTAGAGCGGCAAGCACGAATGTGATCGATATCAAGCGGCAGCAACGGCGGCAGTCTGGAGCGCCCATCCATCCTCGATACGATGCGTTGAAACGAAGCGGAAACATGTGCATGGTAAATCCTCGCAAATCAAGATCAAGTTCCGTGAGGGCCCTTCCACCGCGCCATTGCGTCTTGATGTAGCGCGTTTTAACACTGGCGTAACACTTGCGAAATGAAAGACGCGTACTGTCGCCTCAAACTTCAAAAGAGGTGCCACTTGGCGACATCTGCTCCCGCGGTTCAACCAGCGCCTTCCTCGATCCTGGACGAGAAACTCAGCAATAATAAGCCAGCCAAGTGGGGCGTAGCTGCGTTCAGCCTGGTTCTCGCCGGTGGCCTGATCTATATTGTCTCCCGTCTTTCGATCGATCTCTCCCCGGTCCACCTTGCATCGGTGTTCCCGTATGTCCTACTCGGAACGGCGCTGCTGATTGCGCTGGGTTTCGAGTTTGTGAACGGCTTCCACGACACAGCGAATGCCGTTGCAACGGTGATCTATACCCACTCACTGGAGCCGCATGTAGCAGTGGTTTGGTCCGGTCTATGGAACTTCATCGGCGTCATGACCAGTTCAGGTGCAGTGGCCTTCTCCATCGTGGCGCTGCTGCCCATTGAGTTGATCCTGAAGGTCTCGCAGGGATCGGGCTTCGCCATGGTCTTCGCTCTCCTTACGGCCGCGGTGCTCTGGAATCTGGCAACGTGGTGGCGTGGGCTGCCAGTTTCTTCGTCGCACACCATGATCGGCTCCGTGCTCGGTGTTGGCTTGGCCAACCAGTTCATCAACGGTCGCACGGGAACCTCTGGCGTGGATTGGGATCAGGTCGTCAAGGTATTTAAAGCATTGATCTTCTCGCCAATTATCGGCTTTGTGCTTGCAGCACTGCTGTTCTTCCTATTCAAAATGGTGGCACGCGATCCACGGCTGTATAAGGCGCCAGAGGGCAACGATCCTCCTCCCCTGTATATCCGTGCGCTCCTGGTATTAACGTGCACCGGTGTCAGCTTTGCGCATGGATCCAACGACGGCCAAAAAGGCATGGGCCTGATTATGCTCATCCTGGTAGGAACGGTACCGACAGCATATGCACTGAATCACACAGTAGACAGGGGTTCGGTAGCGCAGTTCTCAGCGACGTCCACTGCAGTCGTTCAGACGCTGCAGCACTATGCGGCCCCGTCCGCAGTCGTGCAGGATCCGGACCGCGACCTGGAACAATTCGTTGCTTCCCACAAGTACGATCCTTCAACCATTCCGGCCTTGCAGCAGATGGTTGGCCAGGTCCGTAACGAGGCTGTCAGCTACGGCTCTCTGGGCAATGTGCCGCAAAATCTGCAGGCCAACGTGCGCAACCAGATGTACCTGATCAGCGAGACGATGCGGCTGCTGCCGAAAGCATCCGGCATCAAGCTGAATGCTGAGGAAAGCAGGACGATCGCTGCCTACAAGGGCTTTCTCGATAAATCGACGAAGTACATTCCGTCGTGGGTGAAAGTTGCGGTAGCCCTGGCGCTCGGTCTCGGTACGATGGTCGGTTGGAAGCGCATCGTAGTTACGGTTGGCGAGAAGATCGGCAAAACACACCTGACGTATGCGCAGGGTGCGTCTGCAGAGCTCGTGGCAATGGTCACCATCCTAGGGGCAGACAGGTTTGGCCTGCCTGTTTCGACCACGCATGTGCTTAGCTCGGGTGTTGCAGGAACCATGGCGGCAAATGGTAGCGGGCTGCAGAAATCCACGCTGTTGAGCATTGCGGCGGCATGGGTCTTCACCTTGCCCGCGGCAGCACTGCTCTCTGGCATTTTGTTCTGGACCTTCTCATTCTTCACAGCACACGCGTAACGATCTGTTCACACAGGCAGTCGCAGCCTCGGTCCGCCGAGGCTGCACCGTTTCAGCGGCAATGAGTGCACGTTGGCGCACCCGAATGCAATCGAATTTTCACATTCGGCAAGGCTCCTGTTCACGACGCGTTCACGAGCGCCCGCAATACTGGCACCAATCGTCACAGTTCTCTATTGCACCGTCAGCATGCACTGCGCATGTGTACGCCTAAATCTCTCAGGGGCTCGAATGAAACGATCTGCCAGTCTGACCGCCGCACTCCTCGCGACGGCACTCCTCTCGAACAACCTTCCCGCGCAAAGCCACACGGCGACAAAAGCCACTGTCAAAAAGCGCAAACCTGCAGCTCGACGCAAGGCGGTGGAGAGTTCAAGCGAGCGCCAGATCCGCGAACTGCGCGAAATGATGCTGACCCAGCAGGCGCAGATCAATGATCTCAAGAGCATGCTCGCGACGCGCGACCAGCAGGTGCAGACCGCACAGAGCTCTGCAACAGCAGCACAGGCCCAGGCTGCGGCAGCGGAAACAACCGCGCAGCAGGTGACGGCGCAGACCGCACAAACTGCAACCGACGTGCAGCAAGTAAAGCAGAGCGTCGCCCAGCTGGAAACCCAGCAGAGCACGCTGACGGACACCGTGGTGAGTAACCAGGCCACCGTGTCTGAGCAGATCAACTCGCCCACGACCATTCACTACAAGGGTGTCACCATCACCCCTGTCGCGTTCTTTGCGCTGGAAGGTGTTTGGCGTCAGCGCTCGGTGAACTCCGACATCAACACCCCGTTCAACGCCATTCCATTCCCGAGTGCTAACGAAGGCCACATCAGCGAATTAAACTTTAGCGGACGGCAGAGCCGTTTGGGTGCCCTGGTCGAAGGCAATGCAGGACCCTACAAGCTTGCTGGCTACTTCGAGGCAGATTTCCTTGGAACGGGCACGTCGTCGAACAACAACCAGTCCAATAGCTACGTGCTACGCCAGCGCCAGATTTGGGGCCAGGGTAGTGTGGGAGGCTTTACCGTCACCGGCGGTCAAATGTGGTCACTGGTCACCGAAGACGGCCTGGGCACAAACAACCGCACGGAGAAGTTGCCCAACACCGTCGATCCGCAGTATATGGTCGGCTTCTCATGGACACGCCAGCCCGCACTTCGCCTGCAGCAGCGCTTTGGCACTGTTTCCACCGGCTTGTTTACGGCGGCCATGTCGCTGGAGCAAGCGCAGATCACAAACTTTACGGCCTCCGGAACCATTCCGACGGACTTCTTCTTTGCCGGTGTTGGGCAAAACGGCGGCTTGTATAACGCTGCGGGCAATGTTTCCGCGGGTAATGCCGCAGGCACGGGTGCGATCACCACGTATGCGAACAACGTCGCGCCTGATGTCATTGTGAAGGGCGCATTGGATGTCAGGCATGCGCACTTCGAGTTGGGCGGTCTTGCCCGCTTCCTCCGTGACTACTACTTCCCGGTGACCGGATATACCGGCACGGCAGCCGCGCCCACATACACATACGGCACGGTTGAGATGAGCCACACCGCGGCAGGTGGCGGCATCTTCGGCAGCGGACGCGTTTCGCCAAATAAGTATGTCGACGTCGCAGTGCAAATGATGGCCGGTCAGGGTGTGGGCCGTTACGGTTCATCGCAGTTGGCAGATGCTACGCTGCGGCCCGACCAGACGCTGGAGCCCATTCACAACTATCACGGCATGGGCAGCCTGGAGACGCACCCCACGCCGAAGTTGGACGTCTACGCCTACTACGGCGGCGAGTACGCCCAACGCACGGTCTACACCACGCCGCAGGGAGCGCTGATCGGGTACGGTCCTCGCACCCTCAATAACTCCGGCTGCTACAACCTGCCCACACCCGGTGGCAACGCCAGCGGAACCTTCGCAAGCCTCACCGCGGTGACCTGCGGTTCCCCCACGCGGTATATCCAGGAAGGCATGATGGGCTTTACGTACCGCCTGGCAAACAGCCCCAAGTATGGCCGCCTACAGTACCAGTTCACCTACAGCTACCTGCAGCGCAATCTGTGGTCGGGCACCACAACCGGCGTTACCTCGCCGTCTGGTCCGCGCGCGCTTGAAAACATGATCCACGCCGGTATGCGGTACTACATCCCATAGGCGCATCCTTCTGGCGAAATCGGAGCATCCCAGCAACCAATAGAACTGCGTTGGGATGCGCATCCAGCAACCTAGTACTTTCTCAAGTTGACGTGGAGAGATATATGAACATGAAGTTTGCAGGACTTGCCGTGCTGGCCACCGTGGCCCTGGGCGCGCAGGCGCAGGACCTGACGGGCGCTGGCGCAACCTTTCCTAATCCGATCTATTCGCGCTGGTTTAGCGAGTACAGCGGCTCACATCCCGGCGTCAAGATTAACTATCAGTCAGTAGGCTCCGGCGCGGGAATCCGCCAGGTTTCACAGAAGATCGTCGACTTCGGCGCGTCAGACGGCCCCATGACCGACCAGCAGCTCAGCGAATCTAAAGTAAAGCTCTTCCATATTCCGACGGTCCTCGGCGCCGTGGTGCCCGTCTACAACGTGCCGGGAGTAAATGCAGAGCTGAAGTTCTCACCGGACGTGCTTGCCGCCATTTATGTCGGCCAAATCAATCACTGGAACGATCCGCGCATCGCGCGTGACAACCCAGGCGTGACCCTGCCCGACCACCAAATTCTGCCGGTATACCGCTCCGATGGTTCGGGCACGACTTATATCTTCACGGATTATCTCTCCAAGGTGAGCCCGGATTTCCAACAGAGGATCGGCCGCTCTACGTCGGTCAAGTGGCCGGTGGGCATTGGCCAAAAGGGTAACGAAGGCGTCGCCGGTATGGTACGCAATAGCCAGTTCTCGCTTGGGTATGTGGAACTGATCTATGCCGAGCAGAACCACATGAGCTATGGACAGGTAAAGAATGCAGCCGGTAAGTGGGTTAAGGCGTCCACCGACGGCGTGACCGCTGCCGCGGCTGCTGCGATCAAGACAATTCCTGCCGACTACCGTGTTTCCATCACAAACGCCCCTGGACCGAACAGCTACCCGATCTCCTCGTTCACGTGGTTGCTGGTTCCGCAGCACTTCGACGATGCCGCCAAGGGTAAGGTGATGGTCGATTTTCTACGCTGGATGCTGCAGAACGGCGAGGGTGAAGCTGCTTCCATGACCTACGCGCCGTTGCCCAAGCCTGTGGCTGATCGTGTAGCGCAGACTATCGGCCAGATCCGCTAGACCAGACCGATAGAGGGCTTGCCCTCGTAAGCGGCGCATTATGCTGTAAGTATCGCCTCAACGCGATACATTTCTCCCGAAGCCGGCGCGTGGCACCACGGTGTTCCGCGCCTGGCACATTGGCAAGCATTGCATGGCAGATCATGAAGTAGGCCAATCAGTCCCAGTGCCACTGGCTGCGCTTGCGCAGAATGAGGCTCGCACAGCCGAAGCGGCAGAAGCCCCGGTAGTGCCCGATACCACCGGTGTGCGGGCATTTCTAATGTCACGTGGATCGGGCAGCGTAGCAGACAGTGTTTTTGGCGTCTTGATGTTGGTCGGCGCGTTGAGCCTGTTCGTAATCGTCGCACTCATCGTGTGGATGCTTGTGCACAATTCGCAGCTGTCGATCCACGCGTTCGGCATGCGGTTCTTTCGCAGTACTAACTGGGACCCTGTGAACGGAGATTTTGGGGCACTTCCGTTTATCTACGGCACGATCGTGTCGTCGCTGCTTGCGCTGGTCATCGCAGTACCGCTTTCCCTCGCGGTGGCGATCTTTGTGCTGGAGATTTGTCCCATTCCACTGCGCGGGGCAATCTCGTTTCTGACTGAACTGCTGGCAGCAATCCCGAGCATTGTGTATGGTCTGTGGGCGGTGTTCGTGCTGGTGCCGCTGGTGCGAGACAAGTTCGGCCCAATTTTAGAGAAGCTTCTCGGATGGACCGGCCTTTTTGTTGAGCCAAACTTCGGCGTTGGCGTCTTCACGGCTGCCTTAATTCTGGCGGTCATGATTTTTCCAGTGATCTCGTCAATCAGCCGGGACGTGATGCGTGCGGTGCCAAATCATCAACGAGAGGCGGCGCTCGCCTTGGGTTCGACACGGTGGGAGATGATCCGGATGGGCGTTCTGCGGAATGCACGCATCGGTATCATCGGCGCGATCATCCTAGGGCTTGGCCGCGCCCTAGGTGAGACCATGGCGGTCACCATGGTCATCGGAAACCATCCGGACATCAGCAAGAACCTCTTCAATCCTGCGTACACGCTGTCCAGCGTAATAGCCAACGAGTTTTCTGAAGCGACAGGCGACCTTTACCTCAGCGCGCTCATTGAAATCGGCCTCGCACTCTTCCTCGTCACAATCGTTGTTAATGCGGTCGCGCGCCTATTGGTGTGGGTTGTGACCCGCGGCAACACGGCAAAGGCGGTTTAACGATGGGAAGCTCTCTGAATGCTCCCAGCCGGTTCCGTAATGGTGCACGGACCCTAACGGACCGTTTAGTCACCGGAATCGCCGTGTTCAGCACCATATTGGTGCTTCTGCCGCTAGTCGCAATCTTGGGTTACCTGATCTATAAGGGTGCGAGTTCCTTGAATCTTGCGTTTTTCACCAAGGTGCCCGTGCCAGTTGGCCAGTCTGGTGGTGGGATGGCGAACTCGATAGTAGGGTCTGGGATCATCCTGCTGGTTGCCAGCGTGATAGGCATCCCGCTTGGCATTGCAGCTGGTGTGTACCTGGCGGAGTATGGTCCCGGGAGTTGGCTGGGCCACGTCATTCGCTTTACCGCTGACGTGCTGAATGGTGTGCCTTCCATTGTGATGGGCATTGTGGCGTACAGCCTTATTGTGAGCAAGCAGCACCATTTTTCTGCACTGGCGGGCGGTATAGCGCTGGCGATCATGATGGTGCCCACCGTGACGCGGACCACGGAGGAGATGCTGGCGACCGTCCCAACCGCGCTGCGTGAGGCTGCGCTGGGGCTTGGGATTCCGCAATGGCGAACGATCGTCTCGGTCAGCCTCCGCGCGGCTTCGCCGGGCATCATCACGGGTTGCATGCTGGCCTTCGCGCGCGTCGCAGGTGAAACTGCCCCGCTGCTGTTTACGGCATTCGGCAACCAGTTCTGGAGTTTGAATCTGAACCAGCCCATGGCTGCGTTGCCACTGCAGCTTTATACGTATGCAGTGTCGCCGTATGACGAGTGGCATCGGCTAGCATGGGCAGGCGCACTGGTGCTGATCCTCTTAATAATGATTTCGGTTACGCTGGTTCGGCTCTTTGCGGCGCGGAACAGCCTTGCAGGGGGACGTTAGCGTGGGTGTCAACATTCAGGTAGAGCACGTCAATGCATGGTATGGCACAACCCATACCCTCAAGGACGTAAGTCTTAAAATCCCGGCAAACAAAGCGACTGCGCTGATTGGGCCCTCCGGCTGCGGTAAGTCCACCTTCGTGCGTTGCCTAAATCGCATGCATGAAACAACGCCAGGTGCTCGCGTAGAAGGCACCATTCAGATGGGGGACGTCGACATCTACAAAGCGGCCTCTCCGGTTGAAATCCGTCGCCGTGTGGGGATGGTCTTTCAGCGTCCAAATCCCTTTCCCACCATGTCCATTTATGACAATGTGGCAAGCGGGCTGCGTCTGAATGGCTTCCGCAAGCGGAGTGTGCTGGATGAAGTCGTCGAGCGTTCGTTGAAGCAGGCTGCCTTGTGGAACGAAGTCAAGGACGACCTTCGTAAGAAGTCTGGATCGAGTCTGTCGGGCGGTCAGCAGCAGCGTCTCTGCATCGCCCGCGCCCTTGCTGTGGACCCAGAGGTACTGCTGATGGACGAGCCGGCAAGTGCACTCGATCCCGTGTCTACCTCCAAGATCGAGGATCTGATCTTCGATCTGAAGCGCGACTATACGATCGTGATTGTGACTCACAACATGCAGCAGGCCGCGCGCGTGGCGGAGCAAACCGGCTTCTTCCTCTCCGGAGTCATGGTCGAGTTTGACGCAACCGAGAAGATCTTCACCAATCCTTCAGACAAACGCACCGAAGATTACATTACCGGGAGGTTCGGTTGATTCGCATTCATTATCACCAGAAGCTTGCCGACCTGAAAGAACGCCTGCTTGTGATGGCGAGCATGGTGGAGCAGGGTATCCAGCGCTCCACCGAGGCCTATGAGTCGCAGGATCTGCAGCTTTGCGAACTCGTCTTCCAGAGCGAACCCATGATTAACCACATGGAACGTGACATCGATCGGTTTGCCCTCGATCTGCTCGCGACGGAGCAGCCAATGGCTGGCGACCTGCGCTTGATTCTCTCAGTTATCCGTATCAAATCGGACCTGGAGCGCGTCGGGGATCAGGCAGTGAGCATCGCAGCACGCGTAAAGGAACTGGCAACACTCTCTCCGGCGGAGATGCCCGTCGATATCCCAAAGCTGGCAAAGGTTTCCGTCTCTATGATCCGCAACGCGCTGCAGGCCTTCCTTGTGGGGGACGCAGCACTCGCCCAGTCGGTTCTGCTGGCTGATGACGAAGTCGACGAGTTGAACAAGCAGAGCTTCGACATACTCGCGACACTCATCCAGCGCCAGCCAGAGCTCAGCGCGCAGGCGTTCAACACGCTGGTGATCTCACGTAATCTCGAGCGGGTGGGCGACCACGCCACCAACATCGCTGAAGACGTAATCTTCTGGATTCAAGGTGATGATGTCCGACACCAGGGAGCGACAGCCGCGCAGGGGCAAGATCCGACGTCGTAAGCTTGTGACCTAACATCAGGTTGCCGTGCATTGCGCCTTGGTGCCACGGCGATCGCGTGCGCACCGCATTCTAAACAATGCACAGATAGAGACGCGCATCGATGCACGCCAGTAGGTGAGGTGCACGTGCAAGCATTGCTAGGTCTCACCACATGCGTTGAGCCCGCCTCTCCGACACATTCTTTATGAAATGTCTGTAACTTTGAGTGTTTTGTCCTCGTGTGTGATTCCATTTTGACAAGGGGCGTGTATTTCTAAGGGACAGCCAAGTAACAGAGGTATATCGCGATGTCGTCCCGCTCACGCCTGCAGCAGGTTCTTTCCGCAGCCGCCACAGTAGCCCTGGTCGCTAACAGCACCGCAGCTTTGGCCGCACCTCTTTCCCCGGAGCCGCAGGCTCAGCCTCAAGCTACGGGCCAGACCAATCTCACGTTGCAGCAAAAAATCGCACTGCTACAGCAGCACGTGAAGTACGTGTTCGTCATCTTCCACGAGAACGAATCGTTTGACCACTACTTCGGCACCTTTCCTGGAGCGAACGGTCTATTTTCGGCACCTACCGGCTTCACGCCTGCCAACCAGTTGCCGAACTTTACGCAGCATTTTCTGGATACGTCGCTCAACAACGTGACGCAGACCCCCTTCCTGATGCCGCAGGCGGTTCAGGTGGGCGGCTACGGCAGCGGCGGAGCTATCGTGCCCATCTATCCGGCGGACGAGGTCTCGGTAGACCACTCGCACCAGGGTATGGCGAACGCGCTGCACGTCTCGGGTGGTGTAACCGCCAACGACCGCTATGCGCTCGATCAAGAGGGTCTTACCACCAATAGCGCGGGTACTATCGTCAAGAACACAGGCGCGGCACCCACGTCCGTCACTCTGGCGCAAAAGCAGACCGGTGAAACCGACCTGAGCCACGTCGATTGCGACACAATCCCCTTCATGTGGTCGTGGGCCAAGAACTTTGTGCTGTTTGACAACTTCCACCAGACCACCGTCGGGCCTTCCACGCCGAACGCAATTGCCATCATTGCCGGGCAGTCCGGCGAAACGCAGTGGGCCGAGCACCCCAACGAGGCACCCACCATCACCTACGCGAACCCTGCGTTTCCCAACGTCAAGGGCGCCACGTACGCCGGTCCAACCGGCAACACCAACGCTTACGTGCCCATCATCGCGGATCCTGGGCCGTTTCCCGGTTCGCTGAAAGACCCCAGCGCCACAAAGCCGCCGTACAACTTCGACGAATCAGCCTCAAACCCCGCGCTGAACCTGACTTTCGCGACGTTGCCGCTGAGCTTTATGGGCTCCACCATCGGGCAGATGATTCAGAGTGACCAGAACCCGCGCGCCGACCTTGTCGATGTGCAGCACGATGTGTTCACCATCGCGGCCAAGAACCAGACAGTGCCGTGGGGCTGGTTCCAACAGGGCTTCAACGCGAACGACAAGCCTGACCCATATGAGCCACAGGGTACGGGCACACCTAATCCCACCGCGGACCCCAGCCTGTATACCGGGTACGTTCTTCACCACAACGGTCCGCAATATTTTGGTTACCTGGCAGACAACACCAAGGTGCTGAACTCAAACCTGCACGGTGCGCAGGACCTGATCGACGCGGTCAACAAGCAAACGCTGCCCTCAAACGGTGGAGTGTTCTACTATCGTGGCGGATACAGCAACAACCAGGGTCTGGTGCCTCTGGATCCCACACCGGGCATCCAGCACGCCTTTATCGGTAATGACGACCACCCCGCCTACTCTGACCAGCAAATCTCCGAGGCATTTGCGGCGCAAGCCATTAGCACGATTGCAAACAGTCCCTACTGGAGCCAGAGCGCCATTATCGTTACCTACGATGAGACTGATGGCTTCTACGACCACGAGCAGATCGCCCAGCGCAGCGTTCTGGCCGATGGCTCGCCTCTGACTGGCGGCCCGCGCATCCCCACCATTGTGCTCTCGCCCTGGTCGCTGCAGGGTTCCGTTTCGCACCAGTACAGCGAGCACGGCTCACTCATCAAGTTTATGGACGAGCTGTTCAATCTTGTGCCGCTGGCGAACCTGCCGGATGAAGCGCACGCCCGGCAGTTGGGCCAGCAAAATCTGGGTCAGGCGAACCTGGGGCCGTCTGATGACCCCACCAATGCGCTCGGCGACCTTACCGAAGCATTCGACTACACCAGACTGCAGAACAACACACCCATTGCGCCTTCCGCCGCGGCATTCACCAGCACGCAAATCACGACACTGCCGCACTTGGCCGGCGTCGGATTCTCACCGAATGGCTATACCAACGGTGCCTGCCAGGCGATCGGCGTGCTGCCCACGGACTTCGCCACGCAGGCAGCGTACCAGGCTGGTACTCCGTCGGATCCGTACCCGATGGACGTCAATCCACGCCCAACACAGTCGCCGGGCCTGCCCACCTCGACCACTTGGGTTCCCTAACGACGGCTTCGCGTGGGAGGAGAATCTGCCCTCCCACGCAGCCCTTGGACGCTACTGGCGGGCGCCCCAGCTTGTCTCTGGAGTTCGCCTAGATAGCTTGATCGCTTTACATCAGCTCCTGTTGAGACACTCATGCTTCGTTGGTCCCTTCTCTTATCCATCCTCGTTGTGCCAAGCCTGGGCGCACAGACTGTAGCCATGGCAGCGGCCAACCTGCCTAAAGCTGCATCACCTGCACCGGCATCAGATGCCAAGCCGCTCCTCGTCGAAAGCCCATCGATCATCCCCGCCATTCACACTGCGGGGCGTCTGGTCTGCGGTGTGGTGGAACCGGTCGACGACTGGGATGGGCGGGGCGAACACGGCGATTTGTCCACGCTCGGCACCGCCTTCTGCGAAGCGGTGGCGGTAGCCGTGCTGGGCGACAAGGCTCCGGTGGAGGTTGTCCGCTTCCCAGCTGAGACCGAGGCGTTTGAGGCTCTCAAGGCTCATAGGATTCACCTGGTCGCCGGACTTTCTCCTTCTGCCGAGGCCGCCATGCAGTACGGCGTCAGCTTTGGCCGGCCCTTCTTTTTCGACACCCAACGTTTTCTGGTACCCGCCTCCGCTGGACGCAAAGGTGTGGCCAGCCTGCGGGACAATCTGATCTGCGCCATGAACAACTCTCCCTCCCAGGAGAGACTGCACGACTATATGACCGCACAGGGCATCGCGTACGGGTTGCAGGCGCACTCAGAACAGGGTGAGATGGACGCTTCCGTCGCCGTGGCGCACTGTGCCGCAGGCACCGCCCTTGAATCGCGACTTGCAGAGTCGCGCGCGGATTTTCCAGCGAATGCGCCAGAGTTTGTCTTTCTGCCGGAGCGCTTCGGACTGGATCCAGTTGTGCCGGCTTTCCTTGCTGGAGATCAGCGATTCGCGTTGCTGGTTGACATGACGCTAAGTGCCCTGGTCGAAGCCGAAGCGCTGGGCATTACCCGCGGCAATGTACGCGCGAGCACGCAGCGGACCGATCTCCTCGCCCGCCGCCTCACAGGCGCGGACCGTTCCGTGGGTCAGGCGCTTGCGCTGCCTGCTGACTGGGCTGTACCGGTGCTGCTGGCCGTGGGCAATTACGGCGAGATGTACACGCGCACGCTGGGTAAGGCCTACCACCTGGAACGTGGGCCCAACGCACTTTGGCTCAGTGGCGGCCTCATGACCCCGTCGCCGCTGCAATAACACTCTGGTTGTCTACAAGGAGATCCTTATGTCGCTTCGATCCATGATCCTCGCCTCCGTTACCCCGCTGCTGCTTACGGCGGGTGCACACGCCACCACCTTCGGCTTAGGGAACTCCATCGGGGCCATGCCCTCTTTCGCGGTCACCTCTGGCGGCAACACGGCTACTTTCAGTTCTCAGCCGGGCAATGGCTTCCAGGTACAGAACACCCTCGGACTCTTTTCGTTCAGCACGGGGCTGGTGGATAACAATTTCTTTGGCACCGACCCGCTCACCATTTCGTTCAGCACACCACTCATCGGGACCGTGCAGATCCCATTTGCCATCCTGGATTTCTTCGGTTCGAACGATACATTGTCCGTGACCACGAACACGGGCCAGACCGCAACCTTTGCAGGTCTGGGCAGCGGCACGGGGCTTTCCGATCCCCAGGGTGTCGCGACATTGCAACTCAACGCTCCCACCCAATCATTCACCCTCACAAGCAATAATGCCTTTGCCATTGGTGATGTCGTTGCAGTGACCCCGGAACCGAGTTCACTCCTCCTGCTCAGCACCGGCCTTGCAGGACTTACCGCGCTCGGTCGCCGGTCGCGATTCGGAAGACGGTAGCAAATACTACTCACAAAGTGTCGTCGCAGTTGCATGCACGAGAGCATACAGGCACCACGCCGGTCTGCTCTCGTTGTATCCCCCGCCGGTCTGCTGGATTCGGACCCGATTCTTGCCCCGCTCAGGACGGCATAGAAACAGCTGGCTGGAGTAACGCGGCGCACACAAATGTGTACGGTGCCCTGCCGATAAGCAGCGCTGACAACATGCACAAGATACAGATCTCGTCCACCAGATCGGCATTGCTCAGCGCGCCGTCTTCATCCTCCCACGCCTGTCTGCAGAACACCTACCATCTCTCTAGTCGAGCTGAAAGCGATAGCCGATGTAGTTCTCCGTGGTGAGATAGTGGGGGTTTGCTGGGTCCGTCTCCAACTTTCGGCGGAGCTGGCTGATGTACGTTCGAAGGTACTCACGCTCGTCGCCATACTCCGGCCCCCAAATTTGCGTGAGAAGCTTTGCATGCCCTAGAGGCGCGCCTGCATGGCTCATGAGCATGTGCAGCAACTCGAACTCTTTGGGTGTCAGGTGGACTTCCTGTCCGTCGCGAGTGACTCGCCGCGCCACAGGATTGAGCGTGATCGGTCCGATTTCTATCGAAGCGGGTAAGGCGCCTTCCTTCGGCCTACGAAGCCGCCGGATGGTCGTACGGATCCTCGCCGCGAGTTCCGGCAAGCGAAAAGGCTTGGTAACGTAGTCATCTGCTCCGGCATCCAGGCCGGCGACCATATCCGCCTGGTTGTCGCGAACGGTCAGCATAATGATGCCCAGCTCGGGGTGCATCGCGCGTAGTTTTTGGCAGGCAGCAATGCCGCCCATGCCGGGCATATTCAGGTCGAGAAGAATGACTTCCGGCTTGTTCTTCTGAACTTCAGCGATGGCGGTTTCACCGTTCCAGACCTCATCGACAACGAAGCCGAGAGCCTCGAGCATACCCCGCAGGCTGTGGCGTAGGGCGGTGTCATCTTCCACCAGAAGAATCGATCCTTGGTGCATCGTTACTCGCTCTCTCCTGGCAGGGTGATGTAAAAGGTCGTACCAGACGTGGGATTGCTGTCCACCCGGATGTGCCCCTGCATGGCTTCGATCGCACTTCGAGCGACAGAAAGACCGATGCCTGTGCCGCTGGCCCTGTGGGCAGTTGAAGCTGCCCGGTAATACCGTTCAAAGATCATCCCTTGCTCTTCCGCAGGAATAAAAGAGCCTTCATTGTGAACCGCAACCTTGAGCGATCCATCCTCATCCTCACGCTGGAGAGTAAGACTGACTGGCGTATCGGCCGGGCTGTACTTTAGCGCATTCTCAAGCAGTTGCTGCAGCGATAACCCTAGTAAACGCGCGTCGGCAAGGAACTCGGGCAAGCCGGATACGAGGACATGGATTCGCTCCCCTTCTGTTCTTGGCTTGATGTCGCGTTTCACTGCGTCGCCGAAAAGGGCCAGGTCGATCACTGTTTTTTCGACCTTTACGTCCTGTGTGCTCAAATCTGCCGTGCGCAGCAGCGTGTTTGTCACGACCGCAAGATGCTCAGCCTGCTCTTCGATCGTGTTCGCGAGCTGATCCTGCAGCGAGGAGAGCGGACCCACTTCGCGCAAGCCGGAACTCGACACAATGATCGTTGTAAGCGGCGTCTTGATCGCGTGCGCTAAACCATCAAGAACGGCGGAACGGAGTCGCTCGGAGAACGCCTCTGCCTGGGCCTTTACCTCGGATTGCACAGCTCGCGTTCGGACGAGGTGAGTCGCAACAAGCGTGCACAAAGCGTCCGCCAGGAACTCTCCCGTGGTGCCGCGGAGCAGCAGACAGCCAAGTGGCCGCGAGCCAAATTGAAGGATTCTCAGACGTTCCTGGCCCGTCGGAAGGTCGTATCCTCGCTTGGCTCGGTACGCCGCTTCCATGCGGTCCTTCGCACCCTGCGCATCGCCGAGCAACGCGAGACTTTGTGTATCCGCGTTGAAGAGACCCACTCCGGCCAGCTCAGCTTTTTCGAAAAGCAGTTTCGCCAACTGCTCTTCAGTGCCCGTTCTCCAGTCGATCAAAAGGGCGTCTCGCGAAATACTGTAGAGCGCCGCCTGTTTCTCGCGCGCATGTTCAAGCTGAGCCGCGCGCAAATGGGTCCGGTGTGACATCTGGCTGACCACGACGGCACTTGCGGCAAACATCACAAGCGTGACAATGTCATCGGCACTGCCGACCTCAAGCGACCGGTGCGGCTTCGTCAGAAAATAATCAAGGCTGAGTGTCGCCACAAGCGACACGGTCAGCGAAGCTCGAAAGCCGGCCCGCCACGCGACAAGGATGACGAGCAACAGCAGCGCCGGTACAGCGGTGGCAATGGAGACGTCGAAGCGCTCCCCAAGACCCATGCTGACTACCGTGAGCACGCAGGCACCGGCTGCCCACAGCATCGGACGTAGCGGAAACAACTTCATGACCTCCCTCAACGTAGCGCAGGTGCTCTAAGGAAACCATAAGGGCAGCGAGACGGGTCTCCCTGGAACCTTTATGCCTTCCTGATGCTGGCTCGCGTACACCTGAGTTTGAGCGGCCAGACCGCTTGGAGGCGCAGAGTGAAACCAGAGAAGACAGCAGGCTTGCAGCAACGCGAAGACGTTACGCAGTCTGGGCAAGTTCGGCAGTTCCGTGGAAAGCTGCACTCCCGCAGATCCATGTCGAAGACACAGCAGGCTGCTGCTCTTCTATCGCGCGCGATTGTTGCGGCGCTTGCAACCCTGGCGATGTCGGCTGTGACGGTAAGTGGCTTTGCACAATCCACATTCGGGACATTACGAGGCACGGTGCAGGATGCAACGGGTGCCACCATTCCTGGCGCGCACATTGAGCTGCATTCGTTGGCGGAAAACACTGATCGGCAACTGACGACCAATGGTGCCGGAGAGTTCAGCCTGGAGAATCTGCAGCCAGGCCGCTACCGTGTGACGGTGCACCAGGACGGGTTTGCCGCCACTGTCATCGAGCCCGTGACGCTTGCATCTCGCCAGGATCTACGCTTGCCAGTCACACTCGCCCTCGCTGGGGCGGCAGAGGTGGTCAATGTGCAGGCGGACAGCGCGTCAATCAACACCGAAGACGCCACCATCAGCGATGAGAAGAGCAACACGCAACTGGTCCAGCTGCCGCTAAACAACCGGGCAAGCACGACCAGTCCCCTGGGTGCGCTGACTCTGTCGGCGAACGTGCAACAGGATAGCCAGGGCAATCTAAATGTCGGCGGCGCAAGTGCGTCGATGGTCAACTTCTCCGTTGACGGCATCTCCACGGCCAACGTGCGTTCCAATGGAGCGCTGCAGGATGCCTACCCTTCGCAGGAAGGCATTTCCGCCATGAAGGTGACCGCATTCAACAACAGCGCGGAGTTCTCCCAGGTAGGAGATGTCACCTTTGTGACAAAGAGCGGCGGCAACACCTATCACGGCAGCGTCTTTGAGTACCTGCAAAATGACGCACTTGACGCAGCACCCTATAACTTCAGCGGCAAAGCTCCGAAACGATTCAACACGTTCGGTGGATCGCTAGGCGGCCCCCTCGCGCTGCCGCACTTGTATGACGGACACCAGAAAACCTTCTTTTTTGCAACCTATGAGGGAAACCGCCGCCGCCTGAGTGTTGCGCAACAATTCCTGGTGCCCACCGCCGCGCAACGCAACGGGCAGGACCTGACGGACGGCAATGGCAATCCGATCACACCCATTGCACCGAGCGCAATCTCGCAAACCGCAAAGGCGCTGTTGAGCTATTACCCGCTGCCGAACGTTGCAGGCCAAAGCAACTTCAACTACGAGCACTTTCAGTCCACGCCCGCAAACACCGACGGTGCCGACCTGCGCATCGACCACACGCTAAATGCCAAGCAGATGGTGTATGCGCGCTTTAGCCGAAAAAACATCACGGAAAACTTTGCGAACGCGCTTTTGCCCAATGATGTGGACAGCATTCATAATCGCAGCCTGCTGGTTTCGCACACCTGGACGATCACGCCGCATCTGGTCAACGAGTTTCGCTTCGGGTTCACGAACGTGCTGACGAATGTGAACTTCGGCATTCGGGGCGCCGATGCCATTCAGCAGCTGGGCTTGCAGGGCGTAGACCTGAGCCAACATCCCAACACCAGTGCATTTCCCACATTTAATTTCAGCAACGGTACAGGTTTTACGCAGATCGGCCGCGACAAGGCCGGCTTAACCAAATCGAACACGATCCAGTTCTCTGACAACGCGACACTGGCCTTGGGTGCACACACGTTGAAGGCAGGCGTCGACATCCGGCGGGTTCGCTACCAGGATGTCGAGTTGTTTCTCCCTTCGGACGACTTCGGCCAGTTCACTTTCCAGCCCACCTTCACCGGGAACGCCTTTGGCGACTTTCTCACGGGCGCGCCGACAACTGTCTTCTTTGCCGTGTCAAGCCCCGACGTGGCGGGACGGGCGTGGCAGACCGGTGCCTTTGCGCAGGACACGTGGCAGGTCTCTCCCAAGCTGACCATCGATGCCGGCGTTCGTTGGACCGTGCTGCCGCCCTTCTATCTCCTGGATGGCGATGCGGCCAACTTCGACCAGCGCACCAACTCCATCATCGTTCCAGACGCGCTCAGCGACACACTTCGCAAGGAGAACCTGCAAAGCTCGAATCTGGCGTTCCAGCAGTCGTTCAACGCTTGCAACCTGAACTACACCGCGCTGCCCTGCACCAACTACAAGACGGCGAGCCAAGCCGGGCTGCCGGGTGGATTACGCAAAACCTACTGGGGCAATGTGCAACCGCGCGTAGCGTTTGCCTACCGGCCCTTTGCCGATACCAAGACAGTGTTGCGCGGCGGCTTCGGTGTGTTTACGATGACCAACCTTGGGCCGCTATCGTTTAACAACAGCGGCAATCCGACGTCGAACCTGCACACTTACAACAACGTGGCGACGAACGCAGCCGGCGCGGCGACGCCTGTCTTCACGTTTCCGAATACAGCACCGCCAACAGCTACTGTGCAATACGGTGGGGGCAGCCTGGACCAGGGCGTGGACCCGAACTACCGCGATCCGCAGGCAAACCAATGGAATCTCACGGTAGAGCGTCAACTGTCGCGGGTAGATACCCTGCGTGCCAGCTATGTGGGCATGTACGTGTCGCGGCTGAGCATCACAGAGGACCTGAACCAGCTCCCGGCAAGCACGACCCCATTCCAGACCACGGCGGCAAGCCCCTATGTGGATCCGCGGTCGCCTTATCCGAACTGGCTTGAACTTTACAGCACCATCAATGCCGGTGTGCAGCACTATGACGCGCTCGAGTTGGAAGAGCGCCATACTCTCTCACGCGGTCTCACCTTCGACGCGAGCTACACCCTGGCAAAAAATCTTGCCGATAACCAGGGCAGCACGCCCAACGCGTTTGCCGGCGAAGTGAACTATGGCATTCCGATTACCGACCGCTTCCACGTCGGCAGTGATTACGGCAATGTGTCTGGCACACGACGGCACCGCGCACTCATCACGGGTCAGTACCTCCTGCCTTTCGGACAGGGTCACACCTACCTGAACCGCGGCTTGGCAAGCGAGGTTCTGGGCGGGTGGGAGTTAAATACGGTCACGCTACTCCAAACCGGGCCGTGGCTCACACCCAGCATCAGCACATCGGCTGACGCCTCCAACACCAACGTGGTCAATCGTGGCGCGACGTTGCGGCCAGACGCCGTGTCTCACGACTTCTACCGGGGACAGTCGCGTCAGCAGTACTTTAATGATGCGGCATTCGCAGCGACGCCCAGCAATGCTGGCCGCTTTGGCAGCGCTGGGGTCGGCATCTTGCAGGGACCTGGGACGGCCGCGTTCAGCCTCGGTACAGGCAAGTCTTTTCCGATCCACGAAGCAATCCACGCCCGCTTCGAAGCAACCTTCACGAACGTACTGAACCACACAAACTTCGCGCCGCCCGCGACGCAGGTAGACAACAGCTCAACGTTTGGGGTGCTGTCCGCAGCGCAAACCGCGGAAAACGCAGGAAACAGGACAGGGCAAGTAGCCTTGCGGATCGACTTCTAACGAGCGACCGCAGAGGCGATGCAGCACATGCTCCAACCCGCCAAGCCCTGAAGACGCTGACACGCTTCAGGGCTCGCAGGGGAGAGCCTTCTGCTTGTGACGATCATCCATGACGTGCCGAATTCAAGAGCAAAGTCTGCGAGAGCCGCAATTCCAGCGGACCGTCAATCCGCAACGTCTCGCCTTCTGGCGATTCTGTCAGCCGGTTTGCTTGCAGAATGTCTAACGAGACGTTAGCGCTTAGCGCACCAGCCGGAACTTCACTGTATCGTGTCAAAGAGTTCATGCAGAAACAGCAGGCCGGGCCACCGACGCTGACCTGGATCCGTTCGTCGTACCTGTGACCGTGGTGCTTGCGTTTAGCTCGTTCTGGCGAGCGTCTGAAATCATCCTCTGCGATCTGGGGTCGTCCACGTACTATGTCGATGACGGCCTGCACCGGCTCCATGTACCGGCCCACGCCTTGCAGCTGCGTTGCCATCGTTGTGACGCTGTACTGTTGGTACACCAACCGCAGGGGTGTTCTATTTTTGCGTCTCTGCTTGGAAGACAACTGAGTCTTGCCGCTCGAGGTGGGACTGACCCCAGCAGAGTTGCGGGCCATCAGGGAGTTAGTCTTACTGCAGCGGGACGTTCCATCGAGAATGACCAGTCACACTGTCTCTTTCGGGCGGTGTCGATGCACTTGTCGCGATGGCCGTGCTGTTCCATCCCGGAAGACGCCATGACAACATCGAGGGCTGCGTAGCCCATCTCAATGACGTGATCCGTCATGGCCACCCTGCCTTCACGAACATCTTTATCGGAGAGTGCTTTTTTGATTAAGTTTGGCGTCCCCCGCAGCGCAGCTGACGCTGCACAGCTCAAGGACCATCGCGCAAGAAGTATCTGTGTCGTTCTTCTGATGGTTTTATGCCAAGTGACATTGTGCGCGGCGCAAGCAAAGCAGGCACAAACACCTGCCACCAACGCGGGGGCTTCAGGTGCGCCTGCCGAGGCCTCTGCTTCCTCGGAGTCAAGTGCAGCTGCGGACGGCAAGTTTTGGCAGCGGCTCGCCGCGTACTACCGGCAGGACTGGAAGGGCACAGCTTCGAGTGACCCGGCACCAGAACGCAGAGGCCTGCCCTCGCCGCTGAGCTCTCCACCCTATCCCAGCGCGGACTGGTCCTACGGCGGATCGCCCACCATTGGTGAACCTGACGGCAACCCGTATCCGCTGCAGACGGCTCTCAATGGCGCGAAGGGCCGCGTCAAGCTGTACGGTTGGATTGAGCCAACCTTCAACGCCAGTACCGCCGGCACGGCTCAAGGCGCCCGGAACTACCCCGTTGCCAACGATATCTTTCCTAACCGCCTTGTCGTGGGCCAGTTTGTGGTGTACCTGGAACGCCTGCCGAACTCGGTTCAGCGGGATCACGTGGACTGGGGCTTCCACCTGACTTCGTTATTTGGAACGGACTATCGCGCGACAACAAACAAGGGCTACCTTAGCAGCCAGTTGTTCGACTACGATCACCAGTATGGCTTCGATCCCGCACTCGAGTATGTCGACGTGTACTTCCCCCACGTTGCCCAAGGCATGAACCTGCGTGTCGGACGCTTCATCTCGATACCTGGCATTGAGGCGCAGCTAACCCCGAACAATTACCTCTTCAGTCATTCGTTGCTGTACTCCGTTGACCCTTTTACCGATACGGGTGCGCTCGCGACCATTCAGGCCAATGCGCAAACGGTCATCCAGTTGGGCATCTCAGCAAGCCACGATGTCGCGCCTTGGACCGCTGACGCGAAGCCCTCGTTCATGGGCTGCCTCAGCCGGTCCTCACGCTCGGAGAACGACAACAGCTACACCTGCGTCAACGGTCTCAACGACGGCAAGTACGCGTTCAACAATCTTCAAATGTTCGACGAGACCTGGTACCACAAGTTCGGTCCAACCTGGCATATGGCGACCGAGGTGTACTTCATGTACCAGCGCGATGTCCCCAGTGTGAACGGCCCCATCTCCCCCGAGAGGAACACAAATGGTGCCAACTGCACCCCGGGTAAGCTGCGCTGCCTCGCGCAGGAGTATGCGTTTGTGAACTACCTGAACAAGCAGCTTGGTCCGCACGACTACTTGACCGTACGAAACGACCTGCTGAATGACAAAAAGGGTCAGCGTACCGGGTACGCCGGCAAGCTTTCCGAGTGGACCTTTGCCTGGAATCACTGGGTCGGTTCCACGGTACAGTTTCGCCCAGAGGTTCGCTTCGATCACGCGTGGGACAGGGCCAACTACAACCACGGCAAAGCGACCAATCAGTTCACGGCCGCGACCGACCTGATTGTGCATTTCTGAGTGTTGAACACGCCAGAAATTGCTCTTAAGCATCTGGGTTACTTGAACTTGTCTTCCTAGGAAACATCAGGTCGCTGGTCTGCACAGGTTGTCAGCAGCGCAACGATGCGGAACAACACAGACAAGAACTGCGCCGTGCGGATGGAAAAAGTCGCGCGCAATGTTCTGCTGTGTTTCAATGAGGGCTTACCGATTACAACGTCATGCTCCGCTCGGGTTGCGTCCGCAATCGAGCGAGATCGTTTGCTGCACAAGAGGGAGCCCTCCTTGGTCAGAAAAGTATTCGTCTCGACCGCGTTTGCTGCTGCGATGGCGGGAATGGCCTACGGCCAGGTGTCCAACAACACGTCCCTGGTGGGCACCGTTACGGATGGCTCCGGCGCGGTGCTGGCCGGAGCGCAGGTCACGGGCATTAACCGCGACACCAAAGTGGAATACCCCGGCAAGACAAACGGTGAGGGTTACTACAGCATCCCGTTCGTCATCCCAGGCAATTACGACATCGTGGTCGAGGCGCCCGGCTTTAAGAAGGTCACCAGCACCGGCGTTGTCGTCACGCTGAACCTTGCCGTGCGCACCGATGTCGCGCTGGCAGTGGGTTCCTCCGGTGAGGCCGTTACCGTGACCGCGGAAACCCCGGCTCTGTCGACAGACGATGCCGTCATCGGCGAGACCATCAGCCAGAAGCAGGTGGAGAACCTGCCCATGAACACGCGACGCGTGCTGGAGCTCGCCGCCACTGCGTCGAACATCATCGTTGGCCCCAAGACCAGCTACACCGGCAATCCGCCGGGTGCGAACTTCATTGGTGCCGGCACGCGTGAAGTCACCAACTCGCTCACGCTGGACGGCATCACGATCATGAATTCGCTGATCTCGTCGTCGCCCGTCACGCCCAACCCGGATGCTGTGGCCGCCGTGCAAACGCAAAACGGTAACTACACCGCACAGTATGGCGCGTACATGGGCGTCCACATCAACGTGGACACCAAGCCCGGCACCAACAAGCTGCACGGCACGGCCTACGACTATCTGCAGAACGACTACTTCAACGCCCGTCCGTTCAACGGCCTGCCGACCGCGCGCACCCCGAATCTGCGTTTCAACCAATTCGGTGCGGAAGTGGGTGGTCCCATCGTCATCCCGTTCCTGTTCAATGGGCGCGACAAGGCGTTTTTCATGGGCTCGTACGAGGGCACACGCCGCAAGGCAGGTTCAAACGCGCAGGCTGTGGTGCTGACGGATGCTGAGCGGACAGGAGACTTCTCGATCCTTCTGGACAGCAGCGCATCGGGCTGCTCTCCAGCGGTTGCGGGCCGGCCCTTTCCAGCCACCGGCGGCAGATGCATCATCAATCCCGCCACGGGCATTGCTTACCCGGGCAATAAGATCACCAACATTTCACCCATTGCCGCAAAGCTGTTGACTTACCTGCCCCACGCAAACTTACCGACAACCCAAGCGAACCTTTCCAGCAATAACCTGAACGACACCATTGCGAATGTGTTCAACAAGAACGCCACTCTCGATCGCGTGGATTACAGCCTGGGAGAGAAGGTCAGGCTGTTTGCTCGTTACACCTACGAAAAGAGCAACGCGGTAAACGGCAGCCTGGTCACCACATCGCAGACCTACTCTCCAACGACCGACTCCAACGCCGTGATTGGCTACACCCACATCATCACCTCGCGCCTGATTAATGACCTTCGACTTGGCTTCAACAAGTTCAGCACCAACCAGCAGAACTACTTTGCGGTCAACGGTCTGCTTACCGCCGGCACCGACCTGGGCATCCCCGGCTTCACCGCGGACACGACGAACGGCAATCCCGGCATTCCTACCATCAACATCACCGGCTATACCGGGCTGGGCGCGGAGGGTACGAACTGGCCGCAGGACGACCGGACCCTGCACGGCTACGACCAGATCAGCTACACACGTGGCAAGCACAACATCATGGCCGGCGTGGATATCAGGCGCATGACCATCGGGCGGCAGGCGACAAACCAAAATCGCGGACAATTCAACTTCACCGGCAACTACTCCGGCAATGGCGGGGCAGACTTCCTCTCCGGCTATTCACAGCAGGTCACCACACCGCTGTTTCAGGTGAAAGGTGCCATCAAGGAGTACCGCGACGGCTTCTTTGTGCAGGACAATTGGCAGGCATCGCAAAAGCTGACGCTGCTCTATGGCGTGCGGTATGAACTGCCCACGGTGCCCGTCAGCCTGAACGGCTTGGCGCGCATCCTCAACGCGAATTACACCGCCCTGATCCCCGCCAGCACAGCCACCAGCGGCGGCGCATTTGTTCCAGATCCGGGTTTCAAATTTCATGACCCGAACCATGACCTTGTGTCGCCCCGGCTTGGGCTTGCCTACCGCGCAACCGACAAGGTTGTGATCCGCGCTGGCGGTGGCATTTACTACAATCCAAACCATCTGAACTCCTTTACGCTTTCCACCAGCAACTATCCGTTTGCTGCCGCCACCGTGTACAACGGTGTCACCACGGCGACACCGGCGGCACCCGCGACCCAGAGCTTCACAAGTCCCTCGGGCGGCGGTTCGGGTTCAACAGCAGCCATTGCGGGGACACCGGGCACCTACCAGACCGCGTTTACCGACAACCACTACCTGCCGCCGCGACGTTTGTACCAGTGGAACCTGGATAACGGCATCGAGCTATGGCGCAACGGCGCGCTGGAGCTGCAGTACCTCGGCTCACGCAGCATTCACCTGGACCGCTCGTACTATCCAAACCAGCCGCTGCCCGGCCCGGGAGCGGTGAACGCACGCCGCCCCTACCAGCTGTTCGGTCAGATCCGCCAGATTCAGAACGACGGCTTTGAGACCTACCACGCCCTGACGACGGTATTCCGCCAGCGTACCTATCATGGCCTGGACACCAGCCTGAGCTATACCTGGTCGCACACCATGGACACGTCCAGCGATTCCAACGGTGGCGGCGCGGGCATCACCATGATCCAGTACAACCTCAAGGCGGACTATGGCAATTCTGCCTGGGACATTCGGCACCGCTTCGTAGGCACTTTGACCTACGCCATGCCGAACTTTAACCGGTTCGGCTTTGTGGGCAGTTCGTTATTGGGTGGGTGGCACGCAAATACGATCGTGACCCTGCAAACAGGCGTGCCGATCAACATTTCCATCGCGAACGACCAGGCAAACGTTGGCGGCATCGGCACGCAGCGGCCGAACTTTGTGCACACACCATCCATGACGTGCGGCAAGGCCAATATCCAAACCCGCGCCCTGTGCCTCGACACGTCCGCGTACGCCCTGCCGGCTGCCTACACCTTCGGCAACGCGCACCGGAACGATCTCCATGGACCTGGCGGTATGTTCACCAACCTGTCCCTCTTCAAGGACTTCGCCCTGTACGAAAATCTAAAGCTCCAGTTCCGGGCAGAGGCCTTCAACGTCTTCAACCACTCCAATCTTTCCGCTCCGAACACCGGCTTGCCGACGGCGAGTACCACCATCGGGCAATTCAACTTTGCAGGCTCGAATTTCGGTCAGACGCTAACACTGTCCGGCGATCCCCGCACCCTGCAGTTGGCGGG
This sequence comes from uncultured Terriglobus sp., assembly GCA_937873305.1. Lineage (GTDB taxonomy): Bacteria > Acidobacteriota > Terriglobia > Terriglobales > Acidobacteriaceae > Terriglobus. The sequence continues at coordinate 24,901 of CALMOM010000171.1, read as the reverse complement.
CAAGATCAACTTTTAACGCCTGCGCTCAGCGCGTCATCGCTCGCAAGGACGTGTGAGCGTGGCGCGCTGGAACGCATGGCCGTACCATGCTTGTATCTTCAACAGCGGCGGGTCTTGTGCGCTTTCGTGATCGTTTCAGAGTGGTTCTTGGTTCGGCAGCAGCTACAGTGGCCGCCGTTGGCGGTGCGCTGGTGGTTCGTGCAGACACGCCCATGACGCAGGCGCAGTACGAGGCGAACCCGGCAGCCATGCTGGAGGCGTACCGCCACGTGGAGGCGGCCAGCGTCTCTGACGCGGAAGAGCAGGTGCTGCACGCGAAGCACTACATGTCGCACACCCTGCAGCCCATCTTCCCCACCAAGTTCGCGGGCACGGCGCTCACGGTACTGCTAAAGAAGGAAGAGAACACTGACCTAAACGCGCTAAGCGGCATGCTCGCCGCCATCGACAGCGGCGGCCCCGGCTCGGTCTACGTGATGAAGGTGGAAGACGGCGCGGACATTGCGGGCATGGGCGGCCTGATGGGCACGGCGATGTTTGCGCGCGGCTTTGCGGGCGCAGTGATCGATGGCGGTGTGCGCGACCTGCCGCAACTGAAGAAGATCGGCTTCCCGGTGTTTTCGACAGGCGCGGTGCCTTCGACCTCGGTGGGGCACTATCGCTTCGGCGGTCTCAATGGGACGCTTGTGGTGGGTGGCACGCAGGTGAGCGCCGGCGACATCATCGTCGCCGACCAGGACGGCATCGCCGTGGTGCCACGTGCGCGTGCGGCAGAGGTTCTCATCAAAGCGCAGGCACTCGATAACAGCGAGCACAGCATGTACCCGTATATTGACCGCTTCCACAGCATCGTGGAAGCGGTCAAGCAGTTCGGGCGCATTTAGTAGAGAGAAGCGTGCAGCCGGAGCCCCGGACTGTCAACGGTAAGGGCCAAAGGCCTGGGTTAGGCAGCTAACCCAACAGGCTTAGATCAAACGTAAGGAGCAAGATATGAAGAACCCCAGCCGCAGAGGTCTCCTCAAAAACGCAGCCGCGGCCGCCGCAGGTGTCACCGGCGCAGCCGCCCTGACCGCAGCGCCCGCCGAGGCACAGCAGCCCGCCATCGAGTGGAAAAAAAAGATCGTGCGCCGCGCGCCCGCCGCCGCCGCGCCCGGCGAAAAGCAGACACCCACCCCGGCCACGCCCACCGCACCGGCCAAGCCGCCGCTGTTCAACGGTATCGTCACCTTCGGCAACCTAGTTTTCATCGCGGGCATTGGAGCGCACTTTGCGGGCACCATTGAGCAGCACACGGCGCACGTGCTCGACGAGATTGAAAGCAACTTGAAGCTAGCCGGGTCGAGCATGGACAAGGTCCTCAAAGTCAACGTCTACCTGGCCGACCTGAAGGACTACGCCAAGATGAACTCGGTCTACCAGGGCCGCTTCGGCGCAGAGCCGGGCGTGCGCACCACGGTCGCCGTCGCGGGACTGCCCGGCGATTCGCTGGTGGAGATCGACTGTATCGCCTGTTTGTGAGCAGGCGGCATTGTCACCGAGAACACGGTTTGAAAGAGCACGGCTCCCGCTCTGCCTTTCCACTCGACTCGCATTGGCCCGCACGTTAGCCATAATGCTTCGCGAAAAACGAGTACCGCGCTCTACACTGTTCGTACCGATCCCCTTGGAGCCCTGGATGCCCTTTTCGCACACGTCCCGCCGCGACCTGCTGAAGCAGGCTGGCCTCATCTCTGCCGCCGTTGCCACGGCACCCCTCGCAGCCGAGGCAGCCAGCATCGTCGAGCCGCAGCCCCGCGTCCGGCAGCTGACGGCGAAGGGCACGTCGACCAGCAACCTGTTCACCGAGATCGGCGTGCGCCCCATCCTCAACGCGCGCGGCACGTACACCATCATCTCCGGCTCGCAGAGCCTGCCTGAAGTTAAGCAGGCCATGTTCGAAGCCTCGCAATACTACGTGCAACTGGACGAGATGATGGCCGCCGTGGGGAAGGAGATTGCCAACCTGATGGGCGCGCCCGGCGCCATTGTCACCTGCGGGTGCGAGGCCGCCATCGCCCTGGCCACCGTGGCCTGCATGTGCGGTACCGACCCGGAAAAATCGCAGGCATTTCCGTATAAGAAGAGCAAGAGCCAGGTCGTCATCCCGGGCTACGCGCGCAACCAGTACGACTTTGCCACGCGCATGGCCGGTGCGGAAATCGTGACCGCAGACACCGACGACGAATTGCGTGCCCGGCTCAATGAGCAGTCCGCAATGATTTACATCATCAGCGGCCCGCGTGCGTTCCAGGAGCCGTTGTCCATCAAAACCATCTGCGCCATTGCCAAGGAGAAGAATGTGCCGGTGTTTGTGGACGCCGCGGCGGAAGAGCCGCTGCTGCCCAACATCCACCTGGCTGCCGGTGCCACGTTCGTCGGCTATAGCGGCGGCAAGTGTATGCGCGGGCCGCAGACCGCAGGCATCCTGCTGGGGCCGCCAGACCTGGTCAAGGCTGCCTTCTGGAACGCCGCGCCGCACCACAACTGGGGCCGCGCGCTGAAGGTGGGCAAGGAAGAGGCCATGGGCATGCTGGCCGCCGTGCGCATGTGGTACCGGCGCGACCATGAGGCCGAGCAGAAGCAGTGGCTCGCCTGGGACAACTACATCGGCAACGCGCTGAAGGGCATTCCGTCGCTCACTGCGGAGGTGGAGATGCCGACGGCGGACCTCAGCAATCGCGCACCACTGCTCAACATCAAGTGGGATGCCGCGCAGGTGGGCATCACCGGCACTGAGTTGGTGAAAAGGCTGGACGAGGGCACGCCGCGCATCCTGGTGATGGGTGGTGCGGGCAAGCGGCCAGACAACATGGCATCGTCCATCACGATCATGCCGTACATGATGCAGCCCGGAGACGCGAAGATTGTCGCGGACACGCTCTCCAAACTCCTGCGCAAGCCCGGTACGTTCGCCAATCCATCCACGTCCAGCGCGCCCGACGTTTCGATTGCAGGCAGCTGGAGCGTCACCATCGATTACAGCGTGGGCACCGGTCATCAGCAACTGACGCTGGAGCAGAACGGCAACAGCATCACGGGCAAGCAGGCAGGCGAAATTTTTAGCGCCGACCTGAAGGGCCATGTGCAGGGCGACCGCGTGGAACTGCGCAGCAGCATGCCCGCCAACGGATCCGCCATCAACTTTACCTTCAGCGGTACGGTGGCGGGCAACGGCTACTCCGGCGACGTGAACCTGGGCGAGTACGGCACGGCGAAGTTCACGGCGGTCAAGGCGTAAGCGAACGTGAAGCGTGGTCGCGGCTTCAGCCGCAGGGATAGCAAACGGGACGAAGCGGAAGCCTCTAGCCGCCGAGATGCAAACTCTCAGCGGCTGAAGCCGCCCTCCCGGTGCCAACGTATCTATCTCAGCGGCTGAAGCCGCCGTAACCACAACCTGGTTGACTGCTCGAGGACTTACCATGGCGTTCCGCACCGCTGCACTCGCACTTGCTGCCTGTCTTACCGCTGCATGCCTCACCGCCGCCGCGCAGGAAGGCGGCGTCCCCCGAGCCTTGCCGCCCAACCCGCTGCCGTACGATTTGCTGCTGGTGAACGGCCACCTGCTGGACGACAAGAACGGCATCGACGCGGACCGCGATCTGGCCATGAAGGATGGCAAGGTGGTAGCCGTGGCCGCGCACCTCAACCCCAAAGACGCGCTGAAAACCGTCGACGTGAAAGGGCTCTACGTCACGCCCGGGCTCATCGATCTGCACACCCACGTGTACACGGGCACCGGCGAAAAGAACAGCTATGCGGGCGACCTGAGCATCTATCCAGACGGCTTCACGCTGCGCAACGGCGTCACCACCATAGTGGACGCGGGCTCGAGCGGTTGGCGCAACTTCGATGATTTCAAGGACAAGATCATCGACCGCAGCCGGACGCGTGTGCTGGCTGAACTGAACATCGTTGGCTCGGGCATGCGTGGGGCCAAGTTCGAAGACAACCTCGACGATATGGACGGCAAGCTGACCGGCGATAAGGCAAAGCAGTTTCCGGGCGTGGTCGTCGGTATCAAAAGCGCGCATTTCACCGGGCCGGAGTGGAAGCCGTTCGATCAGGCCGTGATTGCGGGCAACATCGCGGACGTGCCGGTGATGATCGACTACGGCGCGCGCCGCATTGAGCGCACCCTCTTCGACCTGGTCAGCACGCATCTGCGCCCCGGCGACATTTACACCCATTGCTTTAGCGGTCTGCGCGGCGAGCAGAATCCAGAGACCGGTGGCCCGTCCGATGCGCTGTTGGTCATGAAGAAGCGCGGCATCTACTGCGACGTGGGCCATGGTGGCGGCAGCTTCGCGTGGACGGTGGCCGCGCCCATCATGAAGAGCGGCTACCTGCCGGACTCTATCTCCACCGACCTCCACGTTGGCTCCATGAACAACGGCATGAAGGACATCCTGAACGTCGCGGACAAGATGATGGTGCTGGGCGAAAGTGTGCCGCAGGTCATCGCGCAGATGACCTCGCACCCCGCGCACGAGATCAAGCAGGAGCAGTACGGCAACCTCTCGGTCGGCGCGATTGCCGATGTGGCGGTGTTTTCCATGGAGACCGGCACCTATGGCTTTGTGGACATGTACAACACCAAGATGATGGGCAACAAAAAGCTGGTCTGCGAACTGACGCTGAAGGATGGCAAGGTGGTCTACGACCTGAACGGCATCTCCGCCGACCTGTGGGACGCCACGCAGCACTCCGCCGACGAGAAGCTGTCGCGCCGCTGGACCACGTTCAACGAGCGGCCCTTCGGTGCTTCGCACGGGCAGCGCTTCCCGACTTCGACACCGGTGGGTGCGTCGGAGAAGCCCGCCAAGCCGGAGACGGTGGACCAGGCGAGCCCGAAAAAATAGGGCCGCTCGATGGTCGATTTGCTCTGGAAAGGGCCGGAACGTGTCCCGGGTGAAGAAAGCGTGTTTTGAGGTGCAGAAATGTACTTTGGAGCAACACATCTGTACCGTCTAACGTATTGAAAGTGATCGAAATGGCACTTATCACGTCAGTTCTGCTCGCTAAAGGCAACAGTTAAGTGCCTTATATTGCGCTTATTGACCGCTTACACTGCGCAAAGTGTAGAACTGGCGGAAAGGAGGCACCATGAGACGGTTTGGGCCCACATTCGCGGTGCTGCTTTCAACAGCAACGGTGTTGGCTGCGGCACCCTCGCCGATGGCGGTGGGCTGGTCCACGCTCAAGACGCTGACCTCAGTTAAGACCGCCTCGCCCGCCACCGCGCTCAACAATAAACAGGTCGCGATTCCGGGCTTCATGGTGCCGCTCGAAGATGACGCGGACCAGGTCACGGAGTTCCTGCTGGTACCGTTTTCCGGTGCATGCATCCACGTGCCGCCGCCCCCGCCCAACCAGATGGTCTACATCAAACTTCGCCCCGGGCAGAAGGCGAAGATGAGCTTTTCCGAGCCGATCGTGGTCACCGGCACCCTGCATGTCACCACCGTGCAGAGCCCGTATGGCGATGTGTCGTTCAACATGGACGGCGATTCCGTAAAGCTCTACGCGCAATGACGGCAGGCCGCGCAGCCATGATCGAAGGCGCGCAAAACAGCGCGGTTTCTCTGCGGTCTGTCCGCTTCGCCT
>CALMOM010000171.1:8135-19248 GCA_937873305.1 uncultured Terriglobus sp. | reverse complement strand
CGCCTACCCGCACGGCGGGCCGGTACTAGACTTGGACCAGCTGCAGGTCGGGCACGGCGAGCGGGTCTTTTTGCACGGTCCTTCAGGCAGCGGCAAGACCACGCTGCTGTCGCTCATTTCCGGCGTTCTACAGCCACAGGCGGGTTCAGTCCAAGTGCTTGGGCACGACTTGGAGCAGCTGTCCGCGTCGGCGCGCGACACACTGCGCGGTGCGCACATGGGCTATATCTTTCAGGTGTTTAACCTGATTCCGTACCTGTCTGCCGAGGAAAACATCGTGCTGCCGTGCCAGCTGCACCCCTCGCGCAGGAAGCGCATCTCTGCACCATCGTTGGCTGCCGAGGCCAACCGGCTCGCTCGGCGGCTCGACATCCACGCGCACCTGAACAGCCCAGTCACGCGGCTTTCCGTGGGGCAGCAGCAGCGCGTGGCCATAGCCCGCGCGGTCATCGGCAGACCGGAACTGCTCATCGCCGACGAGCCGACCAGTTCGCTTGACACGGACCGCCGCGACGCCTTTCTGGACCTGCTGCTGGAGGTGACGAAGGAGGCGGGCGCGACGCTGCTGTTCGTCTCGCACGACCGCGGGCTGTCCACCCATTTCGACCGCATGCTCTCCTTGCCCGAACATAACCGCGCCACGCAGGCGGCAGCCTAGGATGCTGCTGCGGCTGGCCTGGAAGTCGCTGCGCGCCCGCGCCGTCACCACCGGGCTCACGGTGTTTTCCATTGCGCTGTCCATGCTGCTGCTGGCCGGTGTGGATACTCTGCGCAGCAGCGCGCGTGCGGGCTTTGCAGGCACCATCTCGCACACCGACCTGGTCGTGGGCGCGCGTGGCGGCGACCTGCCACTGCTCCTGTCCACGGTCTTCCACATCGGCGACCCGGCGAACAGCATTTCGTGGGAGACGTATCAGCACTTCGCGCACCATCCCGCCGTGGGATGGACCATTCCCATCTCGCTGGGCGACAGCTTTCACGGCTACCGCGTGGTGGCGACGGACAACGACTTTTACCACCATTACCAGTACCGTGGAGGTCACGCGCTCGCCTTTGCACTGGGTGCCGCGCCGCAAGACATGCTGCAGGTGGCCGTGGGTGCAGACGTGGCGCGCAACCAGCACTTGCGTTTGGGTGACGAACTCACCCTGGCCCACGGCATTGCGGCGCACAGCATCATCCAGCACGACAATCTGCGTTTTACCGTGTGTGGCGTGCTCCAGCGCACGTTTACGCCCGTTGACAACGCGCTCTACATCACCCTGCTGGGCGACGAAGCCATGCACTTCGGCTGGACAGACGGTACGCCACCCGCCATCGGCGAAGCCATGCCGAAACTGGATCCCGCGAAGCTCAAGGTGGACGAGATTTCCGCATTCCTGCTTGGCGCAAAGTCGCGCGTTAGCACGCTGTACCTGCAGCGCGAGATCGCCACGTACAAGCCGGAACCGTTGACCGCGGCGATTCCTGCGTACACCCTCCAACAGCTGTGGGTACTGCTGGACTACGCGGACGCGGCGCTCTCGTTCGTCGCCGCAGCCGTCGTCGTTGTCGGCCTGCTGGTCATGGTGGCCGCCCTGTACACCGCGCTTAACGAGCGGCGGCGTGAAGTTTCCATCCTGCGTGCGGTGGGCGTGCATACCCGGCAAATCTTCTTGCTGTTTACGGCAGAGGCGGTGCTCATCGCTGCCACGGGCTGTGCTCTGGGGCTTGCCGGGCTGTACGTGGTGCTGTTTGCCTTTCGTACCGCCATCGAGTCAGCGGCGGGCGTACCGCTGGTGCTGGCAGCGCCCTCGCACCGCGTGCTGGCCTACGTGGCCATTACGATCACCAGCGCCGGCCTGCTGGGCTTGTTGCCCGCATGGCGCGCCTACCGCAACGCCCTGCTGGACGGCCTGCACGCAGGCTAGCGGGTTCATCGACAGCATGCGCGCGGGTGAAGTGCCAACGGTACCGCGTGGCCTGCGCTAGTGCTTGGCTGCACCCACAGCCACTTCAACCGCAATCAACTTACCATTGACAGGCTTGGCATGGATGACCACACGGTCGCCGGTGTGCACGTCGCCTTCGGTAATGCTGCTGGTCCCTTTCATCCACTTGGTCGAAGGATCCAGCGCCACCGTGGCCAGCTTGCCGTCCGTGGTCTTCACGTCCAGGGTAGTTGCCGATGCGGCAGCAACCACGCCCATCACATGCGTGAGTCCGCCATGGGCAAAGGCGATGGCAGTGGAGGAAAGCAGGGCGAGCGACAGCAGCAAACGTTTCACAGTGTGATCCTCCGACTCAGTGTAGACAGGTTTCGCTTGGTGAGCTCGTCCGGAGAACGGAGCGTCAGCTAGGGAGTGCCGGAGCCCTTCAGAAAGTCGGCTTCCTTCTTTTCTTCGTCCATTTCCATGGGAGACCTGGGGTTGAGGCGTTCCATCGCCTGCTCCTCTTCGGCCGACAGCTGTGGCAGGTGGCGCAGGAACACCACGAGCTTCCAGCTCTCGTCCTCGGTGCTACCCGCCGCACCACCGAAGGCCGGCATGCCGGAGAGCCGGATGCCATTTTCGATGTAGCCGAACAGCTCGCCGTCGCTCTTGCGTTGCGTTGCGGGCAGCCGCATATCGGGCGGCCTGGGATACATGCCCGCACCCAGCAGCGTCTGCCCAGAGCCGTTGTTGCCGTGGCACACCGCACAGTGGTCCGCATAGTGCTCCATGCCCTCGTGCAGTGCTGCGGCTGTGGCGGGCACGGGATTGGTGCGGTTGCGCACCGCAGCGGGCGTTGCGGCGGAGCGCATGGCGGTTGCCAATGATGCTTCCACCGTGGTCGGTTGCGCCCGGGCGCTCACGCCAGCGTGGGCATGGCGCAGGTACCAAATGAACGCGGCAGCGCCCCCGGCCACCAGCACCGCCACCAGCAGAAACAATCGAAACAGCAGCTTCATCGCCACCGTCCTCCCGGATTAGTGTCGCATCGTTCTAATCCGGCTGCCGTCTACGTCCTGCACAGATCCTGTTGCAACTTGTTAGTTAGGCTACGCACAACAACTTTCACGGTCTTGCAAAAGTGGCGGTTTGCGTCTAGGCTCAAGCCCATCACCACATCTTGGTTGTTCTGCGATTGTGCGTCCGTACTCCCGTTGCGGGGAGCACGGTCCGGCGAATGGACGGTGGCGTTGCTGTTGCCACGCTGCTCCGCGTGTACCCGTAGAACATAAGGAGCATGTTTTGGGCATTGCAAGCCGGCCGTCAAGGCTTTCCCTGATCGCATCTGCGGTTCTTGTCTCCACTGCTGTTGCAGGCGCTCAAACGTACCGTGGTGGCATTGCGGGTACCGTGCTGGACAGCAGCGGCGCAGCCGTGCCAAACGCAAGCATCACGCTGACCAATGTGGATACCGGCTACACTCGCACCATTCACGCCACGGGCGCGGGCGACTACTCCTTTCAGGATCTGCCCATCGGCAGCAACTACACCGTTGCCGTGACCGCGGCGAACTTCGGCACGGTGAAGGTGGAAAAAATCGCAGTGCGTCCCGGCCAGGTGTACGGCCTCGATCCCAAGCTGGCCGTCTCCTCCACGTCAGAGCAGGTGGAGGTCAACGCCGCATCCATTGCGCTGGACACCGAGACCAGCACTAACAACAACGTGGTGCCCGGCGCGGCGGTGCAGAACATCCCGCTGAACGGCCGCGACTACACGCAACTCATCAAGATTACGCCCGGCTACAATGGCGCGGGCTCGCTGAACGGTGCGCGTGTCAACCAGAACAACTACCAGATTGACGGTGCGGACTCCAATGACATCTGGCAAAACGCTGCGGCGGCAAACCAGGGCGGCGTCAACGGCATTGCGGGCGTGACGATCCCGGTGGAGGCTATTGACCAGTTCACCGTGCAGAGTTCTGGCAATGCCGAGGCGGGCCGCAACTCCGGCTCACTGATCTCGCTGGCCATTAAGACCGGCACCAACCAGATCCACGGCTCGGCGTATTACTACACGCGCAACGAGTTCTTCGCGGCGCGCTCGCCCTTCCTGGTGGCCTCGCAGCGCAAGCCCAAGCTGCGCAACCAGCAGTTTGGCGGCTCGTTCGGTGGCCCGCTCATCAAGGACAAGCTCTTCGGCTTTGCCAACTATGAGCGGCAAAAGTTCGTTATTCAGGCCACCAGCGCGGCAACGCTGCCCGTGGCGTCGTACGTAACGGCCGCGACGAATCTCCTGACGGCGCACGGTCACCGCGTCAACCCGCTGTCGCTGAACGTGCTGAGTCTGTGGCCGCAGGGCAACGCGCCTGGCTACCCCGCCGCCATCGGCAACTACTTCGAGCCCACGCCGCAGACGGGCTACTCCGACAACGCCATTGGCAACCTGCTGTATAACCTGACGCCGAAGCAGTCGCTCAAGCTGCAGGCGTTTGTGGGAACCGGCCGCCAGACCGCACCGGTGGGCAGCAACATCTTTCCGTATTACGAAATTGCGCCGGACATTACGCAGAACTTTTCGCTGTCGCACAACTATGCCATCAGCAATCGCCTGAGTAACCAGCTGCTGGTCGCCGTGGGCATCTTCAACCAGACGTTCAACGATGCGGTGCACAACCAGAACATCCCCGCGCTGGGCCTGAACACCGGCGTCACCAACCCCAGCCTGTTCGGCGCACCCACCATCACCATTACGTCCTTCGACCAGACCGGTGCCACGCAGCCGCTGGGCCGCAAGGACTACACCGGCCACATCACTGATGTGGCCACCCTGGTGGTGGGACGGCACGAGTTCCGCTTCGGCGGCGAGTTCCGCCGTAATTACATGGACCTGCAGTACCAGCGCAATGTGCGCGGCACGTTTAACTTCAACGGCTCGGCCTCCGCAAACACGGCCATCATGGCCGCAGCCCCGGCAGGTGCCACACCGTACACCACAGACTCCACCTACGGTCGTGCCGAGGTGCGCGCGCTGGCCGACTACCTGTCCGGGTACGTTGCGTCGTCCTCGTTTGTGCAGGGCAATCTTCGCCGCGACATCTACCAGAACACCTACTCCGCCTTCATCTCCGACGCTTTCAAGGTGTCGCCCAAGCTGACGCTCAACTACGGCGTGCGTTACGAGTACAACGGCCCGCTCTCCTCTACGGGCACGCTGTCGGACTTTCGCCCGGGCACCAGCGGCGCGGACGGCTTCGGCCTGATTCAAGTAGGCAACAGCGGCAAACCCTCGCTGTTCAACGCGTCCAAATTCAACTTCGCCCCCCGCGTGGGTGCCAGCTTCCAGGCCAGTGAGCGGCTGGTCTTCCGTGGGCAGTGGGGCCTGTACTACGACGCGCCCAACTTCAACGGCTTCTTCGACAACCGGCCCGGCAATGGCGGCGCGGTGGGCACCCAAGCCAACTTCATCGCGGCGAACCCGGTGCGCACCGTGTCGCCCACTTTCTATCAGTGGCAGACCGGTGTGAACCCATTTGACGGTAGCAAGGGCGCGCCTGCGGTATATGGCATCGCCACCGTCACGCCCGACTTCAAGACCGCGTACTCACACAATTTCGGCATTAACACGGAATACCAGATTAGCCGTGGCACCATCTTCTCGCTGGCTTATGTGGGCGCGGTGGGGCAGCGGCTCTTCAACCTGAGCGACATTAACCAGGCCGTGCCGTACACCGGGCCGCTTGCCGCCGTTTCTCAGAACACCACCCCTTCCGTGCAGAGCCGGAGGCCCTACGCCACCGATACCCGGCTGCCGGATTGCACGACCTTGCCGGCCTCCACGGGCACTGTCGTCAACCGTTGCCGCCAAATTATCGGCGCTATTAACGAAGTGCAGAGCAACGGCTACAGCAACCACAACTCGCTGCTGGCCACCATCCGCACCGGTGCCTACAAGGGGCTGTCTGGTCAGGCGTCGTACACCTGGGGTCACTCGCTGGACGTGATCTCGTCCACGCGCGGCCTGGCACCGCAGAACTCATTCAATCTGGCGGGCGATTACGGCAATTCCGACTACGACGTGCGCAGCACGTTCAACGGCTACATCGTCTACGAAGTGCCGAAGTTCAACTCCCGGCTGTCGGCGCTCACCAATGGTTGGCAGGGCAACCTGTTTACCACCGCATTTACCGGGACGCCGTTCTCCATCAAAACGGGCACGGACGTCTCCGGCACCGGCGAAAACCAGGACCGCGTGAATTACAACTACCTGCCGTACAAGGGCAGCAGTGGCCTCATCACGCCCAGCTCCGGCGTGCCCTATGCGCAGGTGCTGGTGGCCACGCCATTTTCCAACCCCGCGCCCAACACCTTTGGCACCAGCCGCCGTAATGACTTCCGCGGCCCCGGGTTCTTTACCGTGGACGCGTCCGTCGTGAAGAATACGCAACTGCACGAGGGCATCAACCTGCAGCTGCGCGCAGAGATGTTCAACATCGCCAACCGCATCAACCTGGCCAATCCCACCACCACGTTTTCGTCCGGCAGCTTTGGACGCAGCACGTCCACACGCAATTCCGGCAGCGCCACTGGCATTGGGCCGGGAGAACCATTCAATGTGCAGTTGGCCGGTAAGCTCATCTTTTAAGCGAACGGTGCACTTATCTCGCAGCTGGCCGGGCGAATGTTGCCCGGCCTGTCGTTTTGCTCAAATTGCACTACTTAGGTTGCGAACCTAATCCTCTTTGCACTTTTTGATTGCATTGAGCGCCGCCTTTGTGTAAGTTTCGTAAAAATCACACAAATGAACCACCTGCTGTTGAGCCTCGCCGCACATGTGCTGTGCGATCCGATGCTCCACCAGCAGCCTAGCGGCGTGCTGCCTGCGCCCGGCGTGTTCCTGCATCACTCGAAGGAGAGCCTCATGACTGTATTCGCAAGACCCGGCCGGGTCTCGATCGTTGCCGCAGCCGTCGCCGTATCCACCCTGTTCGCGGGTGCGCAAACATTTCGTGGCACCGTCTCCGGCAACGTGACCGATGCATCGGGTGCAACCATCACCGATGCCGCTCTCCAGTTGACGAATCCGGCTACCAGCGTCACCATCAACGGCAAATCGAACAAATCTGGTGACTACTCTTTCCCAGAGCTGACGCCTGGCGTATACGACCTGACCGTGACAGCTCCGGGTTTTGCAGCCCGCAAGTTCAGCAGTATCGATGTGCAGGTCACAAAAGTTGTGACCGTGGACGTACAGCTCAGCGTGGGCTCGGAAAGCACCATGATTGACGTGACGGCGGGTGCCGCCTCCGTTGCGACCGACACTCAGACCAGCGCTCTGGTTGCGGTCATCGATTCGAAGTCGGTACAGGAGATGCCGATGAACGGCCGCGACTTCACCCGGATGACAAAGTTTGCCCCTGGCGTGAGCGCGCTAAGCAATTCGGTCAACGGCTCACGCACGACCGCGATCAACTTCCAGGTGGACGGCGTGGACAATGTGGACGCCTGGCTGGGCATCGTGGCCTCGAATCAGGGCGGCATCGCAAGCGTGCCCGGCGGCCTCATCCCCATCGAGGCCATTGACCAGTTCTCCATGCAGGCCGCCGGCGAAGCGGACCAGGGCCGCAATGCCGGTGCCAACAGCAACATGGTGCTTCGCTCCGGCACCAACAGCATCCATGGCGATGTCTTCTACTTTGACCGCAATGAGTTCTTTGCCGCGCTCAATCCATTCCAGGCGACCAATGCGCGCAAGCAGCTGATCCGCAACCACCAGGGTGGCTTTGCGCTGGGCGGCCCCATCTGGAAAGACCATACCTTTCTGTTCCTGGCCGGTGAAATCCAGGTAGCCAAGGCAAATACCTCCGCGTCCGATACCGTACTTTCCGACGCATGGATCACCCAGGGCACCAATTTCCTCAGGAGCTACGGGTTGGCGCCCAACCAGTTGAGCCTGAACCTATACAAGACTCTGTACCCCGCCAGCACAAAGGGTCTGCCGGCTTCCATTGGCAACTACTCGGCGAACGGCACGGCTAATTACAACAGCTACAACGGCATTATCAAGCTGGACCATCACTTCAACGATAAGCACTCGCTCTCTATGCGATACCTGGGAACCACGGGCAAGCAAACTGCGCCGACGGTATCGTTATACCCTGACTTTTTCCAGACAGCGCCCATGCACATCCACAATGCGTCCATTGTGGATACATACATCCTGAACAGCAAGATGCTGAACCAGCTTTCGCTCGGGATGAACTATTTTCTGCAGACGTTCAACGATGCCAACCAGAATTTCAATCCTGGTACTGCTGATGGGCTGAACCTCGGTCTTGCCTCGGGCAGCATCATTGCGGCTGGTTCGCCGTCCATCATCTTCAGTGGCGGCGGCACAGGTACCGGCTTCGACCAGGTAGGTGCAACGCAGCCATCCGGGCGTACGGACGTTACGGGCGACATCGCGGACTCATTCCACTGGACGCTAGGCAAGCACTCCCTCAAGTTTGGTGCGGAGTACCGCCGCGGCAATGTCAATCAGCTCTATTTCTCAAGCGCCCGCGGCACTTTCACGTTTGATGGTCAGCGTGGCACTGATAGTGCCGCCCTTGGCCTTGCGCAGACCTACGCCACAGGCGCCCAGGCACCGGTTCAGGTCCCCGCCTCCGGTCGCGTTGCCGGACGCACCTACGCGACCGATGTGTGCACAGCGGTAGGCTCGCCGGATTGCGCCCGCACCATTGAAATTGCCGACTTCCTCCGCGGCACACCGACCAATACAGGCAGCTCGGGTGCGCGCCTGCTGCAGGGCAATGCGCAGCGTGTGTGGATCCTAAATACGGAAGACTTCTGGGCGTCCGACAGCTTTCAGGTCAGCAAGAAGCTGAACCTGAGTATCGGTCTGCGCTACACGGTGCCCGGCGTCGTGAATGCGGAGCGCAACGACATTTACAACTTCATTCCAGGGTCGACACCGGGCTTTGCCCTGGGCACGTACAACAACTACTATGGTGCCGCCGCACCGCGCGTGGGCTTCTCGTATTCGCCGTTCGACACGGACCGGACCGTTCTTCGCGGCCAGTACGGTATTTTCTATGACGTACCGGGCATGGTGTCCATGGTGTCCGGTTCTACGGGCAACGGTGGCGCAAATTACCTGCAAAACAATCCAGCCGGCCCCGACGCCGCGGTGATCTACAACGCCACCAACGTAGCCTGGCAGCCCAACGTCAATCCATTCACGACGGCAAACCCGCCGCAACTCGGCATAGCATCCGTCAACAAGAACATTCAGATGGAATACGCCAGCGTGTACAGCTTTGGCGTGGAACAACAGATGTCTAAGTACACGCTGTTCAGCATTGGCTATGTTGGATCAAATGGCCGTCATCTGCTGGTGCTGCGCGACCTGAACCAGCCAGCGGCAAATGGAACGTCGGTGGCATCGGTCCGTCCATACACGCAAACGGCATTTCCGAACCAGAGCATCTTGACGGGCAAGGCGCCGCTCGGCATTAACCAGTTAGAGTCGGGTGCCACGTCGAACTACAACTCCATGCAGGTAAGCCTGCGCCAGGCCTCATGGAAGGGTCTGACCGGCACGCTCAACTACACATGGAGCAAGTCCATGGACGAGGTGTCCTCGCCCACCACGCCCTCCAACAGCTATAACCTCAAGCAGGATTACGGCCCAAGCACCTTTGACAATCGCAATACGGTGACCGGCACGGTGTTCTACAACGTTCCGCAGTTCGGCCATTTCGCTCCCCGCCTGACGAAGGGCTGGCAGACGAATGCTCTGCTCACCTACTCCAGCGGGCAGCCCCTAAACCCACTGGTCTCTGGTGACAGGAGCGTAACCAGCCAGCTCAAGGATCGGCCAAACGTAGTCAGTAGCCAGGTGTACGTGGGCGGCACGCAGTTGTTGACAAGTACGCCCTACGTTAGTCCGACGAACACCGGTGGCCGTACCTACCGCTTCCTCCAGGCCAACACAACAAACCAGTACTACACAGCGGCACCCATTGGTACCTACGGCAACGCGCGCCGCGACGGCATCTACGGACCAAATTTCCGCACCGTGGATTTCTCGCTGTTCAAGCACACGCCGATCTCAGAAAAGATTATGACGGAGTTCCGGGCGGAGATCTTCAACATCTTCAACTTCAACAATTTCGCCCAGCCCACGGTGTCCGGCATAGGCGCGACGACCACCAGCTCATCCTTCGGGCAAACGACGGCGACCCGGAACAACGCAGCGTCACCCGGCATCGGGCTCGGCGAGCCATTCAACATACAGTTTGCGTTCAAGGTGAGCTTCTAGCGAGCTAAACGCGAGAGCAAACGACGACCCCGGACAGCAAATGCTACCGGGGTCGTTCATGTTCATTCGTTAATCTAAGCGGCTATTTCGCGTCTTTGCGGTAGCGCTCAGCGAGTGGCTTGTCGCTGAGCGCCTTGATGAACAGGCCGCCGACCACGCTGCGGGCCTGAAAGCCGACCTGCTTGCCTGTGATCGTGTCGTACCAGTCGGTCATGGGCACGCGGCTGGTGGTCTCGTTAGCCCACTTGTACAGCGGGTCTACTAGCGCGTCGAAGTCCGCCTTGGTGTCAGCCAGTGTAGCGGTCCACAGCTCCCAGTCCAGCTTGGTGTAGGTTTTGCGGCTGTCCAGCGGCAGGCCGTAGACGTTCAGCTTCGTTTTGTAGAACGCGATTTCACTGTCGCGGACGGACTTGGGGAACAGGTTGTAGTCCAGCACCTTGTCCCAGACGAGATTGTACTTCTGGCTCCAGGTGTTGGGGCTGTCATAGGCGAGCTGGTAGTGATCACCCTCCTTGGCCATCTCCATCCACTTCTTGGCATAGCTGTGCGCGTCGGCGCTGAACCGCTTTGCTTCGGCGTCGTGGTGCAGCAGCTTGGCTAAGTCGGCGTAGGCCTCCATGGCGTCAATAGCCTTCAGCGACAGGTTGGCATTGTGCGTCACATGCCCGGCAAAGTCGTCGGTGGTCAGCTGGTTCTCCGGGTCCAGGCCGTGCTCGTGCAGGTAGTTGGCCCACTTCGTCAGCGTAGGCCAGTACTGCGCGGCAAGGTCCGTTCCGGCGTGGTTCTTCTCCAGTCGGGCCAGCGCGTCCACCAGAATGAGCAGATTGCCGCTTTCCTCCACCGGCATCTGGTTTTCTTCGGTTTTTTCACCCCCGCCGTATTCC
>CALMOM010000171.1:6789-8125 GCA_937873305.1 uncultured Terriglobus sp. | reverse complement strand
ATGCAGGAGCGCCGGGTTGAAGAACAGGAAGATGGGAGCGGATGGGTACAAAACGTCCACCGTGCCAATGTCGCCATTGGAGAAATTTTCTTTGCCAAACAGCATGGGTTGGCCGTCTATATCCGCCACCAGCTTGTGCGCCGCAATGCTCTGGCGGTAGGCCAGCGTGCAGAGCCAGGCATAGTGTTCGCCGGCAGTTTTGGTCAGGTCTGCGGTCAGCTGTTTGTCAAAGGCGTCGCCGCGTGCGTCCAGCTTCGCGTAGTCGTTCTGCGCCTCTGTCAGCATGGCACTTACGGCTTTGCCATCGCGCTGCCAATAGGGCCGAACACGACGGTTCATGTACTCCAGGGCGAAGCCCTCGGTGTAACTGAGCATGACAAACTTCGACACAGGCTGCGCCCCAACCGCGCCCAGCGGCAGCATGACTGCCATCTCCTCGATTTCTTTGACGCCAGCGGCCGGACCGTCGATGTCGTCCGTGGAGGGCAGCGTTCCATCCAGAGCAAAGCCCTGTGCAGTGTGCGTGCTTACCACGCTGCTGGCTGCCTGGTTCTGCGGCACTGCGATGTGAAAGTAACCCCAGTCGATTTTTAGGTCGTCGCCCGCGCGATTCAGCACGTCCTGGCTTTTCGTTCCAACAGACAAGACGGTTGCACCGGCCGTTTGCTGTCGGCTAAAGCTGACAGGCTGACTGCCATAGCTGGTGGCCATGTCAGCGCTCGCATTCAGAAAGGCAGATACTTGGTGCTGTGCGCCATCTGTGCTGTGTGCGGTCCACGTCAGGTAGGTGACGGGCCGTGAAAGCAGGTCCAGGTCGTCCAGGAAGGCGGGCGTGAAAAAGGTGAGGTCCACGGCCACGCCGCCGCCGCTGAAGTGGTAACGGGTGTGGGTGGGTGTCAGTTCCAGGCCGGTTTGCTCCAGCGCGGGCACGTCGCGCGGATCATTGCCCATCATGCGGTAGGGCGTGCCGTCGATCCGCACCAGACTGTTCAGCGGCTGGTTGTGGCCGGTCCAGTGCTTGGTGGGCGAGTCGGTGAGCTTGTCCGTGGTGGACCACACGCTGAAGTACGGATCGTGCGCCACCAGCGGCGTGGCGGGCGGCCGCAGTGTGGTCTGCGCAGTCATTGAAAGTGCAAACAGCAGGGCAGGCAGGGCGGCGAGGCAGGGCTTCATTGTGTGCGGTGGTCTCCAGGGCTGGCGGTGGCGGCGAGAGCCATTTTACCGGCCTGCGTACACGATCGTCCGGCATCAGATTTTCGTGAGGCACTCCGGCTGGGTCCACTTTGAGTGGAAGCGGCTCGCGAGTTCGTGAACGACAACACGACGCCTTGACACT
>CALMOM010000171.1:0-6779 GCA_937873305.1 uncultured Terriglobus sp. | reverse complement strand
TTCCTTGACCATACTGGTCTAGCACCGTTCCGCTTGTTTGCTGGTTGGAGGTTCCTGTGGCGCAGCCTGGGAACGCCGCCGCGCGAAGAACCCGTGGTGCCAGATCTCCGCAGAGCACCCCTCTGACGAACCAGGCAAGGACGTTCCCGTGCTCGCAGTTTTCGCTCTTCTAGCGTTCCAGTCCCTCGGCAGTGGTTTTGGCGGCCTAGGGCTCGTGCTGCCCGTCGCACTCATTGGCATGGTGCTGATTACCGCCATTCCTAACCAACGCAAGCAGAAGAAGTGGAATGAAATGCTGGCCGCGCTGAAACCGGGCGACCGCGTGAGCACCACGGGCGGCCTGCGAGGCCAAATTTTGAGTTTGCGCGATGACGTGGTGACGCTGCGTGTGCAGCCCGATGGCGTCAAGCTCGAGTTCCTGAAGACGGCCATTGCATCGGTGACCACGGAGGACGAGGCGGAAAAGTAGTCACGCGAGTCCTCCTCTCGTCGAGAGGTGGGCACCCACTCTTCCCGGATCAAGACATGCAGAAGACCATCAACACCCGCATTGCCGCAATCATTGCTATCCTCGTCATTTTCCTGTACGGCATCTTCGGCATACCGCACGGCGGCCTGAAGAAGACGCTGACGGACCGCATCCACC
Source organism: uncultured Terriglobus sp. (assembly GCA_937873305.1). Taxonomy (GTDB): domain Bacteria; phylum Acidobacteriota; class Terriglobia; order Terriglobales; family Acidobacteriaceae; genus Terriglobus. The sequence continues at coordinate 6,133 of CALMOM010000171.1, read as the reverse complement.
TGGGCCTTGACCTGCGCGGTGGAACACACCTGGTGCTGCAGGTGAAGACGGCGGAGGCGGTAGCCTCCACGAGCGATACCGACATGCAGCGCCTGCAGGCTGCCGTGGCCAAGGCGGCGACGGCTGCGCGCGTGACCAAGCCCGACCCGGCGCAGCCCGTGCTGGTGATCTCCGGCGTGCCCGTAGCCGGCCGCGATGCGGTCAGGACGGCGCTCGACGGCAATGACTTTTCGAACTACGACGTCAGCAACACAAACGACGGCTTCCGCCTCGGTATGAAGTTGGCTGCAGTCAAGGATCTGCGCGAGCGCACGCTGGACACCTCGATCGAGACGATCCGCAGCCGCGTGGACTCGCTGGGTGTGGCGGAGCCGGTCATCCAGAAGTACGGCTTGGGAGAGGACCAGATTCTGGTCGAACTGCCCGGCGTCAGCAACACCGACCAGGTGCATAACGTCATCCAGAGCACGGCACGCCTCGAGATCCACGAGGTGCTGGGCGGCCCCTACAACACGGAGCAGGACGCACAGCTTGCGCCGCAGGACGACAGCATCCTGGTGCAGGGTGGCAACCGGCCCGGCGAGAACTCGTTTTACTCGCTCAAGCGCATTGCCATTGTGCAGGGGCCTGACTTCCGCGACGCGCGCCCCGGCCAGGACCAGGGTGGCCGCCCCAGCGTGAACTTTAACCTGACCACGGCTGCGGGTGACCGCTTTTACGACTACACCAGCACCAACATTGGCAAAAGCATGGCCATTGTGCTGGATAACCGCGTGAAAGAAGTGGCGAGCATCAATGGTGCTATTCGCGACCAGGGTGAGATCGCCGGCGGCTTTGACAAGCAGGCCGCGGGCGACCTGTCGCTGATGCTGCGCACCGGTTCCTTGCCTGCCTCTCTCGTGTACCTGGAAGAGCACTCGGTCGGCCCGTCGCTGGGCGCCGCCAGCATTCGGCAGGGCGTGGTGGCATCGGTTGTGGGCATGCTCGCGGTGATGGCGTTCATGCTCATTTACTACCGTGGCGCGGGTATCAACGCGGACCTTGCGCTCTTCCTGAACCTGGTGATCCTGCTTGGCTTTATGGGCTTTACCGGCCAGACGCTGACGCTGCCGGGCATTGCAGGTGTCATCCTGACGATCGGCATGGGCGTGGATTCGAACGTGCTGATTTTCGAACGCATCCGCGAAGAACTGCACATGGGCAAGCCGGCGAGTGCTGCCGTGACCAATGGCTTTTCGCATGCTTGGATCACGCTGCTGGACACGCACGTGACGACCATTGTGTCGGCCATCATCCTGTTCTTTGTGGGCACCGGGCCGGTGCGTGGCTTTGCGGTGACGCTTACGTTCGGTTTGCTGGCGAACTTGTTTACGGCGGTGTTTGTCTCGCGTGTGATCTTCGACAGCGTGCTGCAGCGCAAGACACGCGGCGAGGCGCTGTCAATTTAATGCTGGTGCACGGTCAGGCGAGTACCTGAGCGTTTGTGAAGGTGTTTTCGGAAGGGCACAGCTTTAGCCATGTCCTTCCGAAAGCCATTTGGGCTACGCTGCTCAAGCAGTGAGTATCGGAAGTTTGCCGTAAAGGACCTAACGTGGAACTGTTCCGAGACATCAATATCGACTGGCTCAGTAAGAAGTGGTTTTTTCTTGGCTTCTCGCTCATTTTTTCTGTGGCGGGCGTACTGAGCATGCTGTTCTGGCACCATGTGCCGGTGGGCATCGACTTCAAGGGCGGTACGCAGGTGCGCGTGGCCTTTGACCAGCAGCCCAATGAGGACGCGCTGCGCCGCGTGATGGATCAGGCCGGGGTGCATGATGCCAGCTTTCAGCGGCTGGGTGGCGGCAACGACAATGAGGAACTCATCACACTGCCGCAGAGCTCCGACAGCCACGCCGACACGGGCCGCGCACAGGTGCTCAGCGCGCTACAGGCCAACTACCACGACAGCGGCTACAGGATTCAGGATGCGTACACCGTCGGCCCCACCGCGGGTAAGCAGCTGACGCGGCAGGCCGGCTGGGCCGTGCTGTGGTCCCTGCTGGGCATGCTGGCATACCTGTGGTTCCGCTTTGAGCTCATTTACGGCGTGGCGGCCGTGATTGCAGTCTTTCACGACACGCTCATCACCATCGGCTTCTTCTCTTTGACGAATCAGGAGATTACGTTGACCGTGATCGCGGCCATCCTAACGCTGGTGGGTTACAGCATGAACGACACCATAGTCGTGTTCGACCGCGTGCGCGAAAACCTGCAGCTGATGCGGCGTGCCACGCTGAGCGAGATCGTGAACAAGAGCATCAACCAAACGCTCTCGCGGACAGTCATTGCCTCAGGCCTCACGTTCCTGACCGTCCTGGCGCTCTACCTGTTCGGTGGCGAGGTGCTGCACGGCTTCTCATTTGCGCTGGTCATCGGCATCCTGATCGGCACCTATTCCTCCATCGCCGTGGCCGCGCCCATGCTGGTGGCCTACCAGGATTACCGCGCGCGCAAGGGCAAGAGCACACAGCTAACAGCCGGGCGCAAGGCTACGGCGTAATCGCCGTTGACGGGCTTCCGGTAAGACAACGCCAAGACGAGTGTGACGCGACGCCGCCCGGCGTAAAATCATTCCATGGCTACCGCCGCACACGTTCATGCACCACGGGTAAGCTCCCACGAGATTGTGGTGCTGCAGTGCGTCACGCTGGTATGGATGGTGGTGGAATGCAGCGTGGCGCTGACCGCGGCATACCGCGCGCACAGTGTCTCGCTGCTGGCGTTTGGCTCGGACAGTTTTGTCGAACTGATCTCCGCGGCGGTGGTGCTGCTGCAGTTTCTGCCAGGGGCGCACATTTCACCGGCACGTGCCGCACGGGTCTGTGGAACGCTGCTGTATGTGCTGGCAGGCGCGGTCTGCGTCATTGCCGTTGCTGGCCTGCTGGGACGCACAGAGGCAGACACCAGCCGCCTGGGCATGGCCATTACCGCGTGTGCGCTGTTGCTGATGCCGGTGCTGGCGCGCCGCAAGCGCACTGCCGCAGACCGGCTGGGAAACCAGGCGCTGCGTGCGGACGCCGTGCAATCCGCCACCTGCGCCTACCTTGCCGCCATCACGCTCACCGGCCAACTCCTGCATACGGTGCTGCACGTTCGCTGGCTTGACCCGCTTGCCGCCCTGCTTGCCGTGCCCATCCTGGTCACTGAAGCGCGGCGCGCACGTCAGGGCCACACCTGCGGCTGCTGCTGACGGCTGTAAGCGGCGTTTCGACCGACTCAGTTGCATCCGCATATTGATTCGCAATAAGCTACCGCTATGGCTTCCCTGGTGAGCAGCATAACCGCAGGTCCACGTTACCTGGCAGACCGGCTGGGTATCTGGGCCTCTGTACTGTGCGTCGTCCATTGCCTGCTGACGCCGATGCTGCTTTCGCTTTCTGCCGTGGCGGCACACTTTCTGCCGGGTGAGGAGTCGACCCATCGCAGCCTGGCCATGATGGCGGCGTTGTTTGGAGCTTTGGCACTCCTGCGGGGCTTCCGCCTGCACGGGCGCAGACGCGTCATCGCCATGATGGCGGGCGGTCTCCTCTGCATTGCAGGCGCGGCATGGTTCGGTGACCGGTTGCCGTCGCACGCGTGGGAGGTCGGCATCACCTTTATGGGGAGCGCACTTATGATCTGCGCACACCGGCTCAACCACACATTTTGCCGGCAGTGTGAGTGTGCGGCCAGCTGTCAGCCACGCCCCGTCTCCAGCTAGGCTCCAAGCTGCGGAAACGCCGTGATGCGCAGCTTGGCGGCCGCGTATGGTACCAGAGTCAGCGTCTCCTCAGCTTCGCCACTTTCCTGCAGACCTACCGGCACTGGGCCGGCCACGCCATCCGCGGAGCGCCAGCCGTTCAACAGCTTTGCCTCGACCTCGATCCGCACGGGCGTACCTTCCGCCGCAAAGGGCCGGGCGGGCACGGGTCGCTCCATCACTTTCAGCTTCGGGGCGCTCGTCTCATCAACGCGCATGGCATAGTTCCAAGTGCGCTGCGGAAACACCTGCCAGTCCGCCGTCGGAGGGCGGTCGCGCAATTTCACCCACGTCTCGCCCGGGCTGTAGGAAAACACCAGCGGGCCACGGTGCACGGTCAGGCTGCGGTGGAACCCGCGTGTTACCCGGGGCTGCATGGGCAGCCGTACTTCCACCACGTCGCCTGCAGTCCATGTTCGTTGCAGGCGAGTAAAGCTGCCGGGTATGCAGGCCACGTCACTCGCCTTGCCGTTCACCGTGATGGCAGCAGCCTGTGTCCACGCTGGAATGCGTAGTAGCAGCGGAAAGCTGGTGGCCTGTGCAGGGGAGACGGTGATGCGCACCGTCTCGCGGAAGGGGTACTCCGTTTCCACACGCAGGTGTACCGGCACCGCACCCTGTACGGTCGTGTTTACCTCGCACGGCGCGTACACAGTGGCCGCCAAGCCTCCGTCCGGCGTATGCATCCAGAGGTGCTCCGTTAGTTTGGGCCAGCCCTGGTGAAAGTTCGCGGTGCAGCAGCCGAAGTGCGGCTCCAGCCCGTAGAGGTTCGACTCCACGCCATTGGTCGTCCACGGTTTGGAGTTCAGGCCGCACTGGATCTGGTTAGGTTGCTGGTCGTACTGGTGCGCCCACATGTCGTCAGTGAAGGTGCCGGGCAGCGCGTTGTAAGCGACCGCTTCGATGCGGTCGCCAATCCACGCATCGCCGAACGTCTCCAGCGCAACCTCAAGCGAATACATCGTTTCCACCACGGTGCAAAGCTCGGTGCCATGGCTCGGGTCCAGGCCGCCCAGGTGCTCATCACAGCTGAACATGCCGTTGGGCATGCCATGGTACGTATCCAGCATCGCAAGCTGATGCGCAAAGTTGGTGCGCTCCGCAGGGTCGCCACTCAGGCGGTAGCGCACTGCTGCGACCTTGAGCGCTTGGCCGTTGTTCACGCCATGGGTCGAGAGTGCCTCGGCCTCTTCGCCTTTGGCATCCTTGCGGCCCAGCACGGCGCGGGTCACTGGCTCCGTTGTTTTAAAGTTGCCGAATTGTGCCGTCCAGTCGTGCCCCTGCTGTTGCAGCAGCAGGGCTAGTTGTAGCAGCAGCGGATCGCCGGTGCGCCCGTGCAGCCACTCGATCACCAGCACCGCATCCTGCCAGCGATACTTGCCCCACTCCCGTAGCGGGCGCGCGGGCAGCGCTGCCAGCTGGTGGTGGTAGTAGCGCGTAAGCACCGGAATGACACGCGGGTCCTGCGTCGCCTCGTGGTACTGCATCAGCACCTTGCACATGACCATGCGCGGCCACCAGTCATCGTTACTCGTGGGACCGATCATGCCGTCGGCTGCTTGGTGGTCCAGCGTCCAATTCACCCAGCGCATCGCCTTTGCCTTGAGCACGGTGTCGTCAAGCAGCCATGCCAGCGGTAGCAGCCCGTCCAGGAAATACGGCCCACGCTCCCAGCTTTCGCCGTTGCCGCCCAACCAGCCGCTGTTTGCGCCCACGTCCGGCCAGAACTCATCCAGGTGGCCGCCCATGCCGTCCGCCTGCAGCCGCAGTTGTCGTCGCAACCAACCCGTGGGCAGCAACTCGCCCAGCGGGAGCACCGCAAACGCAGCGTGCGGCGGATACGATACGGTCTGTCCACGTAAATTGGAGGACAGGGCGGCGGCAGCCAGGGCACCGGCTCCGGTCTGGCAGAACAAGCGGCGGTTCATCGGCATCAATCCGCCACTACAGTACCAAACCGCGGCACACACCGGCTCCGCGCGAAGTGCGGTTGTGTGTCACTTCCGTTCACCGGCGTATGTCCGCCGCAGTTGCCATCCGTTCCGCGCGCGCTGTACTATCGGCGTCTCGCGCATTCTGCATGAGGAACCTCTCGCAGACGTTCGCAAGGGGCGCGCAGAAAATCTTTGCAGTTGCCGGGAACAAACGAAACAGACCCGGTGTCTACCGTCTCAGCTTTACCTCTCGCAGAATTGGGGTTCACCATGTTTGAAGATTCGCTGGTTGAGTCGTCGGGCAAGCTCAAGTCGAAGTCCAGCCGTTGGATGTGGGTGACGGCGGCCTTCAACCTGGCCATTGTCGCGGTCATGATTCTTATCCCCCTCCTGTATCCGGAGGCACTGCCCAAGACGATGA
>CALMOM010000170.1:4556-6826 GCA_937873305.1 uncultured Terriglobus sp. | reverse complement strand
CATCCACACGGCGTAGAGCTTGCCGGAACTGCCCACGGCGGCAATCATCTCGCGCGGCACCAGGAAGATGCCGGAGCCAATGATGATCCCCACGACCATGGACGTGGCGTGGCGAGCACCCAGCACGCGCGGCAGTTCCTGTCCGGGTTGCGGTTCCGTGCTCATGCGGTGCTTGCAGCCTAGCATCTCTTTCCGGCTGTACCCGCGTTGCGTCTGGAAGCGCACGGCCAGCACGCGAAATCGAGCACTCTTTGCATTCGGAAGGTCACAGCCATGGCGCAAGTGAGTGGTCTCTGCAATCGCAAGGGCACAGCTTTAGCTGTGCCGGAAAGAGTGTTCACAGGAGGGCTTTAGCCCTGAGGTCAGCTTCAACAGCAGACCTCAGGGGCTAAGCCACGGGACAGGATTTAGGCGTGTTGGCATGGCTGAAGCCATGCCCTTCCGAAAATACCTGACCTGATGCTGTCATCACGGACATGCGTGACCGGCTCAGTAGTAGAACTTGCTCGCGGCCCAATCCTGCTGCAGCGGCACCCTGCGGTGGTGCACCAGGAAGATGGAGTGGTGCTCGTAGGGCATGGCCAGCGGGTGGTCTGCCTCTCCGACAATCTCCACCTGTTCGTAGTAGTGGTGCAGTTTTTCTGGCGTGGTGTGGGCGTCGATGATCATGACCTCCGCGTCCAGGCCGCGCGTGCCCCACAGCCAGTAATTGTTGTGTTCGCTGATGACGGGCGGCAGGTTGCGGCCCAGGAACTCCATGGCTCCCGCCTCGCCGTAGTTGCCGCAAAAGATACCCACGCGGGCACGGTCCGCGGGCGGCAGCTGCGCAACGACACGAGAGACAGTGTCCACCTGCTCCTGCCAGCCGAAGCGGTCGGCGAAGAACTGCGGCAGGGCCGCGTGCGCGTTTTCAGAGTCGCTGCTGGGTAAGTGCAGCGCCATGGCATAGCGTTGGAAGGTCTGTGGGCGCAGTAGCGGATTGCTGGCCGGTAGAAAGACAACCGCGACGAGGCAGACGGCGGCCTCGAACAGCGGGAAGGCAATAAGTCGGTCCTGCTGCACGCGCCGGGATCGCAGGAAGCGCTGCTGCCAGGCGACTCCGCCCGCGGCGAACAGGATGGGGTAGACGGGCGCAACGTAGTAGTCTTTGGCTCCCAGCACCATCATGCCGACGAGGAACAGCAGGTACGTCAGCCCCAGCCAACGGCGGTCTGTGCGGCGCAGCAGGTGCACCAGCCCCGTAATCCACACCGCTGCGGCCAACGGCCCGAGCACGAGGACTTGGTTGGAGAGAAATGCCAGCGGCGGCAAGCGGAGGTTCTTGCCGCCAGCGCGGCCGTTGCGTAGGAACTCCAGCGTGGGCCAGTTGTGGTGCACTTGCCACAGGACATTTGGAAATGCGATTAGTACGAGCAGTGCCATGCCGAACGCGGCCTGTCGCGTGAACAGCAGGCGGCGCTGTGGCATCAGCAGCAGGGCTGCGCCCAGGGCAAGCAGAAAGAAGACTTCTGACGGCTTGTTCAGCAGGCCCAGTCCACCAGAGACGCCTAGCACTGTCCACCACCGCCAAGCGGAGCCGCCGCGCAGGATCATTAGTGGTGCAAGCAGGCACGGCATCCAGAAGGCAGACTCCCAGCTGTTCATGGACAGGTAGCCGTCCGCGCCCAGGTACAGCGGCACCGTCAGCACGGCCAACATCGCCAGGGCCTGTGCGGACCGCCTGCCGCCCAGCGCCGCGCATAGCAGGCCAGTCAGTGCGACGCGGATAGCCCCGCCCACAGCGGAAAGCACACGGATGCCCAGTAGCGAGTCGCCGAACAGCACTTCCGACAGGCGCGCCTGGATAGCAATCAGCGGGCAGTGGTCCACATAGCCCCACGCCAGGTGCCTGCCGCAGGCGATGTAGTAAAACTCGTCGCGAAAGTAGCCGTAGCCGATGTGCCGCTGCCATAGGGTGCTCGCGATGTGAAACAGCAACTTCGCGACAGCAAAGGCAAGGGCCAACTGAACGGCAGCTCGCAGTGAGATCCCGTCGGCTTCGGTGCCGCTTTCCATCATGCGGCAAGCATACGTAGTTTTCCGGGCTGAAGTTCCCACATACTGGCAGGTGCGAAGCTGCATCCTACAGCGGGACAGAACGGCAGCACAGGAGACAGCACATGGAGTGGACGCCCGGCGGAGTAAGCGGTGACATCGAGGACAGGCGGGGCGACTCTGGCGGTGGCGGCGGTTTTAGCCGGGGTGGCGGTGGTGGTGGGCTGGGGATGGTT
>CALMOM010000170.1:0-4546 GCA_937873305.1 uncultured Terriglobus sp. | reverse complement strand
ACGTGCAGCTGGTCTCGTTTGTGCTGGATGATGCGCAGAAAACCTGGGCGACGCTCCTGCCGGAGGAAGCCGGGCGGAACTACCGCAAGGCGAAGCTGGTGCTGTTCCGTAATGAGACGCAGTCGGGCTGTGGCGACGCGCAGGCTGCGACTGGGCCGTTTTACTGCCCTGAAGACGAGCGCGTGTATGTCGACCTGGATTTCTGGGACGAGCTGAAGCGGCTCGGCGGTAACGATTCGGATTTTGCGCAGGCGTATGTCATTACGCATGAACTGGGCCACCACGTGCAGAATATTTTGGGCACCGAGGCCAAAGCGCAGCAACTAATGCGTAACCCATCTACCCGGTCTGCCGCTTCGGTGGATCTTGAGCTGCAGGCGGACTGCTACGCGGGCGTGTGGGCGCACACCACGCAGCAGCGCAACATTATCGACGGCAAGGATGTGAATGAGGCGTTGAACAATGCTGCCGCCGTTGGGGACGATCACATCCAGAAGATGCAGCGCGGCACCGTGAGCCCGGAGAACTTTACCCATGGCACCAGCGCGGAGCGGCAAGGCTGGTTCAAGCGTGGCCTGAGCACCGGACAGGTAAGTGCCTGCAACACCTTCCAGGCCGGTGCGGACGGCTTCGGCGGCTAGCTACTGCAGGATGCGCATCGCGGGTGCCCCTGCTGCTGATGTCGGGGTTCCTGCGCCGTCGATCACCGCCTCTCGTTCGCCGTTGAAGTAGGCACGAATTTTCTCTGCGGTCGCTGCGTTGACGACGGCTTTTAGGGCGTCAGGACCTGCGGCCTTGATGCCACGCAGGCTGCCGAAGTGCTCGATCAGGCGCTTGCGCGTCGTGGGGCCCACGCCTGGAATCTCGAGGAGTTCGCTGTCGCGGTCGCGCATTTCGCGGCGCTTGCGGTGGTAGTTGATGGCGAAGCGGTGCGACTCGTCGCGGATGCGCTGCACCAGGTGCAGGACTGGACTGCGGCGGTCGAGAACGACCGGGTCGTCCTCCTGCCCGTAGACATAGATGACCTCCTCGCGCTTGGCGATGGAGGCCAGCGGCTGCAGCACCACGCCGATGCTCTCCAGCGCGGCGTACGCGGCGTGCAGCTGGCCCAGGCCGCCGTCGATGAGGATGAGTGAGGGAAACGGCTCGTTGTTTGCCTGCAGCTTGCTGTAGCGACGCACCAAGACCTCGTGCATGCTGGCGAAGTCGTCCACGCCTGCCACGGTTTTGACCTTGAACTTGCGGTAATCGGCCTTCTTCATGTCGCCGTTTTCCCACACCACCATGCTCGCCACCGTCTCCGCGCCGGCAATGTGCGAGATATCGAAGCACTCGATGCGGGTGGGCACTTCGGCGAGGCCGAGCGCGTCCTGCAGAGCGGTGGCGATGGCGTTTTTGGACGGCTGCAGCGTACGGAAGCGCTGGTCATAGCTCTGCTTTGCGTTCGTGCCGACGAGGTCTACCAAGGAGCGCTTGTCGCCGCGCTGCGGTGCCAGGATTTCGACCTTGCGGCCACTCTGCTCGCTCAGGACGGAGGCGAGCGCGGCGCGGTCCGGAAACTCGAGCGGCACAAGGATGGTCCGCGGCACGTAGGGCTGGTCTATGTACAGCTGCTTGAGGAACGCGGCGAAGAAGACGGCGGGTGAGAAGGGCTCCGAGCCTGCGGGAGCACTGTTGACTGAGGTGGAGGGCGGCGCGTCGTGCTCGCTCAGGCTTACGCCCGGTTCGGGTTCAGGCGCTGTCTCTTCTGCGCCACTCTCAAAGATGAGTTCCGGCAGGTCCTCCCAAAAGAAGTCGCGCTTGTCCACGATTTTGCCTTCGCGCATGTGAAACTGGCCGACCGCGAGCATTTCCTTTTCGAAGTGGTAGCCGAACACGTCGGCGTCACCGTCGTCGGCAGAGGCGATACGCTGCTTCTCCTGCAGTTGGTGCACGGTGACCAGCTGGTCGCGAAACTTGGCGGCGAGTTCGTACTGCTCGTTCATGGCGGCATCAGCCATGCGGCCCTTCAGGCGGTCTTCCAGCTCGCTCTCGCGGCCCTCTAGGAATAGCTGCACATCGCGGATGGCTTCGCGGTACGTCTCAGGCGCGACGTTGTTCTCCACGCACGGCCCCATGCAGCGCTTGATGTAGAACTCCAGGCAGGGTCGCGGATGGTAGCGGTTCAGGTCCACTTTGCAGCTGGGGATCAGGAACGACCGGTGAATCAGGTCCACGATGCGGTAGGCCAGGTTGCCGGGGAAGTATGGCCCAAAGTACTGGCTGCCGTCCTTGCGCAGGCGGCGTGTGACGAAGACCTTGGGGTGCCGCTCGCCCAGCGTCAGCTTGACGTAGGGGTAGGTCTTATCGTCGCGCAGCAGGATGTTGAAGCGCGGCTTGCGCTGCTTGATCAGGTTATTTTCAAGCGCCAGCGCCTCGTGCTCATTGGCTACCTGGATGTAGTCCACATCCACGGCCTCGCGCATGAGCGAACCAGTTTTGCGGTTGGCCTGCGAGCTTTCCAGCAGGTACGAACCCACGCGGCTGCGCAGATTCTTCGCCTTGCCGACGTAGATGACCTCGCCTTCAGCGTTCTTGTACAGGTACACGCCAGGACGCTGAGGCAAGCTTCGGATTTTTTGCTGGAGGTCCATGATGCGAACAGTGCAGGCCGCCACTGCTGACGAGTGACTGACTGGTTACCCCCAGTTTAGATGGAAGAGCGGGTAGGAAGTTTCTGCCGCTCCTGCACGGAGCGAGGGCAGAGGAAACTAACCATTCCGCTGGAGAAGTGACTCGAAACCCTTTCGATCGTGAGACTTACGAGGAAGTATCATACTTTGGCCCGCAACATGCTGATGAAGTAGGCAGGAAACATAGAAGTTGGAGGAATTTGCATGACGGTTGTTTCTCTCAAGTCTGTACCCAGGGCGGCGCTCTCCGTCGGTGCCGCCGCTGTTGTGCTGCTGCTTGGCACCGGCTGTAGTTCAAAGCGCTACGTTCGCGCGCAGGCGGCACCCATCGTTCAGAACACCAACGAGTTGGACGCGCGCACCGCGCAGGACCACCGCAACATCACGGACACTGACCAGCGCGCACAGCAGGGCATTGCCACCGCACAGAGTGCGGCTGATGCTGCCGATCAACATGCGGGTGCGGCCGGTCAGCAGGCCACCGTGGCGCAGGGTGCGGCACAGAATGCCTACAACCGCGTGGACTCCCTCTCGGGTACCGTGGCCGGGCTGGACAGCTACAAGCCGCTTGCTGACGTGAGCGTGACCTTTGCTACGAACAGGGCTGTTTTGACAGCTGCGGATAAGCGCGATCTGGACACGATGGCGACCAACCTGTCTGCCGCCAAGCATTACATTCTGGAGTTGACCGGCGGCACCGATTCCACGGGGAACGCGCAGTACAACTACGCGCTGAGCCAGAAGCGCGCGGATGCTGTCGCGCAATACCTACAGACGCGGTACAACATTGCGCCGCATCGGTTTTATCTGGTGGGTATTGGCAAGGACAAGCAGGTAGCCGGGGGCCACAAAGAGAATCGGCGGGTCGAAGTCCGCGTGCTTGCAAACCAGCAGGAAGATACCGTGGCTGCCGCGCCACGCGTTGCGGACCCAAGCTAGGAAAGTCTCGGAGGGCAGAAAACGGGACAGCTAACGCCGTCCCGTTTTAGTGTTGCGCCTCGTTAGCGGGATGTCAGGGAGCCAATGAGGTGGCCCATCTTGTCGCGCTTGACCTCGAGGTATTTCTCGGCGGTCAACTCCGCCGCAACCTCTGCGCTGATGCGCTCCGTGACGCGCACGCCGCGACTCTCGAGGGCGGCGACTTTCTCTGGATTGTTCGTGATCAAACGGACGCTGTGGAAGCCCAACTGCTTGATGACCTCGGCGGGTAGGTCGAAGTCGCGGTGGTCCGCGCGGTAGCCCAACTCAAGGTTGGCTTCGATGGTGTCGCGGCCATGGTCCTGCAATTCGTAGGCGCGCAGTTTCGCCATCAGACCAATGCCACGGCCCTCCTGCGCCTCGTAGACGATGATGCCGGCACCGTGTGCGGTCACGGTGTCGAGTGCGAGTTCAAGCTGCTGGCGGCAGTCGCAACGAAGCGAGTGGAAGACATCGCCGGTAAGGCACTGTGAGTGCACGCGGACGATGGGATTGTCGCCTGGTGTGCCGTAGACCAGCGCCACGGTCTCGTCAATGAGCTTGCCCTGTGGGCCGGGTTCAACGCCGGGAGCAAGGTGGCCCTCGAAACCCAGGATGCGGAACTGGCCCCAGCGCGTGGGCAGAGCGGCTTCCGCGACCTTGCTGATGCTGCTGTATTGCATATGTCAGATGGTACAGATGCGCGAGGCCTTGCTGCGATTCAGGTCGCAATGAGAACAGTAGACTTGGGGGTGATGAATCCACTCGAGCCCAAGCTGGTTCTCATCTCGCTGCTCGTGCAATTGGGCGTGGCGGCGGCAGTAAGCAGTTCGCTGGCGCGCTCACAGGCATTCCGGCGATTGCTGCTGCTGGGGGAGCGCACACCGGTGCAGCGGCTGAAGATGGCTGCGTTTATC